>JALZHI010000015.1:0-20651 GCA_030913985.1 Chloroflexota bacterium
GTCCCCATTCGGGGACTGATTCATCTTACAAGGTCTTTGTGGGACCTCTGAGACATACCAATCTGCCCTCCGGCAGACTTCGCAAGGTGTAGCCCTCGATTTCAATCGACGGGCGTCGTCCTTAGCACTCTGTATCAACCGACGCGTGCCTGTTGGCAACTTACTTGGCGGCCTGCTTGACGACCTGTCGATGTTTCACCCAATGAAACCGGCACCACCTCGCTGAGTTACTAGCCTGTTGCGGGGCGCTGTGTTATATTGCGTACTGCCTGTTTCCTGGTATCCAGCGCCAGCTACTCCATTTCGCCCGACCCTCCATTCCTCTGTTCTCGCCCGGTTGGTACAGGCACCGTGACTCGGCTACTAGGCACTCCATATGAGGCGGGGGCGCACAGGCCTTATGGCAAACCAACCTGTTGAAGTACGCACAGCCGAAGAGGACGATCTCGAAGCCTGCCTGGGCCTCGACGATAGCTACACCTCCACCCACACGTACCAGATGGAGGTCGTCCGGGGCGAACCTGGTTCGGTGCCGTTCAACATGAACACCGCCACGGTGACGCTCGGGGACGCGCCGGTCAGCGTCACCTTTCGCGCCGTGAAGTTACCACGCGCCCGCAAGGTGCTGGGGCCGATAGCCAACGCGATCCGTAGCGGCAACGAGCAGTTCCAGCTATCGCGCCTCTCCACCTGGAAGGCCGCCGACCTCGCCCTGGTGGCCCAGCAAGGCAGCAAGCTGTGCGGCTACACTTTCGTCACCGTGGTGCCGGGGTCGGGCATCGCCTGGGTAAGCGCGCTGGTGGTGGCGAACTCGATGCGCAGGCAGGGCGTAGGCTCCATGCTCATGGCAGCCGCCAGACGCTGGGCGCGCTACGGCCAGGGCATCAACGTGCGGGCCTTCATGCTGGAGGTGCCCATCCGCAACTACCCCGCCGCCGCCTTCTGCCGCAAAGAAGGCTTCAACTTCTGCGGCTACACCGACTACTCCTTCTCCAACGGCGAAGTGGTGATGCTGCTCGTAAGCCCTGTGGTTATCTAACGGGACGATGGACGATGGACGATGGACGATAGGTGACGGAACCGCCAAGACGCCAAGTACGCCACGAACCCGCTAAGAGGATGATGGTTGGGTACTATCCGTCAACTCAAAACTCAAAACCCAAAACTCATAACTTCTCCATCGTCCATCGTCCCCTCCGATTGCGCCCCTCAACCCGCTATGTTATACTTTCCGCTGCATGCCGCCCATAACTACTTAGGATGCGAACCTCTTTGGCTACTCCCCACGACCGCAGCGCAAATCCGAATTCCGAAATTCCAAACCCCGGTTCCGCACCTCCCTACCTATCGGTAGTTATTCCCGCCTACAATGAGGCCAGCCGTCTGCCCGCCAGTCTCGCCAGGGTGATGGACTATCTGGAGGGCTGCAACTACACCTACGAGGTGATCGTGGTGGACGACGGCTCGGAGGACGACACCCCCGGCCTCGTTGAAGAGATGGGCCGGGAGCACCCCCACCTGCGCGCCATCCGCAACCCGCACAGGGGCAAGGGCTACGCGGTGCGCACCGGCATGCTGGCAGCCAGGGGGCGGTTCGTGCTCTACTCCGACGCCGACTTCTCCGCACCCATAGAGGAGATCGAGAAGCTGTTGCCCCACCTGGAAGGCCGGTTCCACGTGGCTATCGGCTCGCGTGAAGGCGCGGGAGCACGGCGCTACGATGAGCCAGGCTACCGCCACCTGATGGGCCGCATCTTCAACACGTTCGTACGGCTGGTGGCCCTCCCCAAGTTCAAGGACACCCAGTGCGGCTTCAAGGCGTTCCGGCACGACGCGGCCCAGGCCCTCTTCCGCAGCCTCCATCTATACGGTGACAACGCGAGCGACGTGAAAGGCGCGATGGTCACCGGCTTTGATGTGGAGGTACTCTACCTGGCCCTCAAGTGGGGCTACAGGGTGAAGGAAGTACCGGTGCAGTGGTACTACGCGCCGGGCACCAAAGTAAACCCCCTCAAAGACACCTTCCGCATGATCAAGGACATCCTCAAAGTCCGCTACAACGACCTGCGCGGCCTCTACCGCAAATCCCCCCGCAAATCTGTCGCAAAATAGCTTCCCACTTGGAATAAGTTAACATGAGACGGAACCGCCAAGACGCCAAGGACGCCAAGAACGCGCCAAGGTTTAGTAGGGTGTGCTTATGTTGACTGGTAGTAAGGCTTTAGAGCCAGATGAAATTGTGGATCAATTCGCCCGTCGCACGATTGGGGCGGCATTGGAGGTGCATAGGACGCTTGGGCCGGGCTTCCTGGAGTCGACTTATGAGGAGGCGCTCTGCGTAGAGTTGGCCCTTTGTAGTATTCCTTTTGTCAGACAGGCACCCATTCCAATTTGGTACAAAGAGCAGCAGGTGGGCGAAGGCAGACTTGATCTACTTATCGCGGATTGTTTGGTAGTTGAGTTGAAGGCTGTTGAAACACTAGCCCCAATCCACACTGCACAGGTAATATCATATCTCAAAGCTACGGGTCAGACACTTGGGCTGCTCATCAACTTCAACGTTGCAATGCTGCGCCAGGGCATCAAGAGAATAGCCCTCACTCGTTGAAACATTACTTACCTTGGCGCGCTCTTGGCGTCCTTGGCGTCTTGGCGGTTCCGTCTACTACTCCCCCTAGGGACCTAAGCGAGATTACTGCCAGGGAAGTATTGTCGCGCCTACTGGGTACATGGTAAACTGCGGCTGAGCGGTATACTCAGCGGCGGCAATATTGGGCTGCCGTTTTGAGAGATGTGGCCTCATGGCGCATCTCTTGGCGTTTAAGGAGGACCGTGATGCCAATCCAGACATACGACGAGCTATACGCGGAAGCAATGAGGTTGCACCAGGCCGGGCAATCGGCCGAAGCCTACGAACTGCTCACCGCCGAGGGCGAGCAGTTCACCGACCCCGGCGAGGAGAATATGATCCTCTATCTCCGCTCGTGCACCACCGCACGCGCGGGCAACCCGGAGCAGGCAGTGGCCGTTATACAGCAGGCCTTCGACAAGGGCTACTGGTACGGTGAGCTAATCATGAGGGAGTCGCCTTCGTATGCCACTTTGCAGGGCAGGCCGGACTTCGAGCAACTGGTAGAGCTGGCGAGGACCAGGCAAGCCGAAGCGTCCGAGGAGCCACAATTGCGCGTGTTCGAGCCGGAAGGTGACCGCCCCGGCGAGCAACCATACCCCACACTGGTTGTGCTCCACGGCAACGGGCAGACAGGCCAGGTAGCCCTCAACGCTTGGAGGCCCGCCACCCAGGATGGCTGGCTGGTGGCCTCCATACAGTCGAGCCAAATTACTTCGTACGACATGTACGTCTGGGACAACCAGGAAATCGCCATTCGGGACGTGGAAACCCAATTCACCCGGCTCCGCGAGCAATACAACCTCGACATGAACAGGCTCATCCTGGCAGGGTTCTCCTACGGAGGCGAGACCGCGCTGAGGGCCACGCTCACAGGCACCGTCCCATCCACAGGCTTCGTGCTCCTCGGCCCCGGCGGGAACTCATTCTTCCAGCCGGAAGAGTGGCGACCCATGATTGAGCAAGCCACGGGTAAGGGTCTGCGCGGCTACGTACTCGTGGGCGAGCAGGACTCAGAAGATCTGCGAGAATCTGCCAGGACAATGGTGAGGTTGCTCAACGAAGGTGGTATTCCCTGCGAGTTCGAGACGCTGCCGGACCTGGGCCATGCATACCCTCAGGACTTCGGGCCGATAATCCAGCGGGCGCTAGCGTTCGTGGAGCAGGTCCCTTCAGAAAGGTAATTCGGCAACGTCAAAGTGCATGACTCATAAAGAGAGGCCCCGACCTTCAGCAAACTTGCTAGGTGGGGCTTCTCTTTATGTGCCCGAATTTACCCCTTTTGTTATAATGTCAGGCAATCCACTTTCCTTAGCATACCCAACAGTAAGCCAAAACACGTCACAAACTAACAACTAACAACTAACAACTAACAACTTCCCATGACCAACCACACCCCCGAAAAGATACTCGTCTGCGTAGCCTGGCCCTATGCTTCCGGCCCGCGACACTTGGGCCACGTGGCGGGAGCATACTTACCGCCCGACATCTTCGCCCGCTACCACCGCATGAAGGGCAACCGCGTGCTCATGGTGTCGGGCAGCGACATGAACGGCACGCCCATCACCGTGGCCGCCGAGCGCGAGGGCGTGACACCGGAGACGCTGGCCCTGCGCATGCACCGCCTCAACACCGACCTGTGGCACCGCATGGGCTTCACCTACGACCTCTTCACCGACACCACCACCCCCGTCCACCGCAAGCTTGTGCAGGACTTCTTCCTCACGCTCTATGAGAAAGGCTACATCTTCAAGGAAACCACCGAGGCGATGTACTGCGACGTGGACAAGCGCTTCCTGCCCGACCGCTACGTCGAAGGCACCTGCCCGCATTGTGGCTACACCAACGCCCGCGGCGACCAATGCGACAATTGTGGGCGGCAACTCGACCCCGTAGACTTGATAGACATACGCTGCAAGCTTTGCGGCACCAGGCCCCACCCGCAAGAGACCGAGCACTTCTTCCTCGACCTGCCCAAGATAGAAGAAAGGTTGCTCGCGTGGCTCAACACGGGCAAGGAGCACTGGCGGCCAAACGTGGTGCAGTTCACCGTCAACTGGATACGCGAGGGCCTGAGGCCGCGCGCCTACACCCGCGACCTTGAGTGGGGCGTGCCCATCCCCATCGAGGGCTACGAGAACAGCGGCAAGCGCATCTACGTCTGGTTCGACGCGGTGAAGGGCTACCTGTCGGCCACGATGGAGTGGGCGCGGCTCAAGGGCGATCCCGACGCCTGGAAAGAGTGGTGGTTGCAGGAAGAAGGCGAGCCACTGCCCAGCAAGTCGTACTATTTCATCGGCAAGGACAACATCTCCTTCCACACCATCATCTGGCCCAGCATGCTCATCGGTCACGGCGGCCTCGCGCTGCCCTACGACGTGCCCGCGAACGAGTTTCTCACGGGCGAAAGCGGCGAGAAAGCAAGCTCCAGCCGTGGCGGTGGCGGGGTGCCCTGGCTGCCCGACTACCTCGACCGCTACAAGCCCGACCCCATCCGCTACTTCATGACGAGCAACGCTCCTGAGACCCGCGACACGGTCTTCTCGTGGGCCGAGTTCTACCGCCGCAACAACGACGAGCTTGTAGCCACGTATGGCAACCTGGTGCACCGCGTGCTCACCTTCACCTCCCGCAACTTCGAGGGCAAGGTGCCGCAGCCGGGCGAGCTAACCGAGCAGGACCGCATCCTGATAGCAAGTGCCACCCACGCCTTCGACCGAGTGGGCGACCTGATAGCCGCCTGCCGCTTCAAGGAGGCACTGCGGGAGGTCATGTCGGTAGCCTCCGAAGCCAACCGCTACCTGGACGACACCGCGCCGTGGAAAGCCATCAAGGTAGACCGCGAGCGAGCGGGCACCTCCCTGTACGTAACTTTGACGGTCATCAACGCGTTGAAGATACTGACCGCGCCCTTCATACCCTTCTCGGCCCAGCAGCTACACGAGATGCTCGGCTTCCAGGGCGACGTGCACCAGGAGAGTTGGGCAAACCCGGAGCTACCCGCAGGCCAGGCGCTCGGCACTCCCACTCCCCTCTTCGACAAGCTTGACGAAGCCAACCTGGAGGAGGAAAACGAGCGCCTGGGCAGCCCGTGGGTGGACCCTGAAGGCCCGGTCGCGCAGCAAGGCCCACAGGAGCGCGTAGTCATCTTCGAGAACCGGATACGCACGCGCAAAGAGTTAGGCGAGGCGTGGGCATGAACTTCGTGACCCGAAGATTACCTGAAGATAGGCGGAGGTGAGGCTAACATGGTGCAAACTACAGAACATACTTACGTGGTAATGGACAGCGAAATATTAAGTGGCGAGCCTATCATCAAAGGAACTCGAACACCTGTCCGTGCCATCGTTGAAATGTGGCGACGAGGGCTTACTCCAGAGATAATACCAACCAGGCTGCCTCACCTGACGCTAGCGCAGGTATTTGATGCCCTGAGCTACTATAGCGATCATCAAGCTGAAATCAACAGGCACATCGAACGGAACCGCATCCCTGAAGAGTTAGTAGATCCACTCGTCAAGAATCTTGAATAGTCTGTTCGCCGTAGTCTACCTGGACGAGGACGTGGACGTATTGGTAGCTGAGCTGCTTCGTGGGCACGGCCATATTGCAATTACGGCACGAGACGCAGGTCAACTCGGTAGGAAGGACCCAGAGCAGTTAGCGTACGCCGCATCGCGAATGCTAACCTGGTTGAGTCATAACCGATCTGATTTTGAAGCACTCGCCAAGACGTATTACCAAACTGGTCAAACTCACGGTGGCATAATCTTGGCAGCGAGACACTCACCGCATGAAATTGCCAGAAGATTGTTAGGGCTTCTGGATAGGGTAACTGCAGATGAAATGCAGAATACCCTACGTTACATCTAGCTTTAGAGCCAGGCACGACAGATTAGCTACCTACCACCAAGCAAAAGGAGAACAACCAACCACACATGAAAGTACTAGTCACCGGCGGCTCCGGCTTCCTCGGCATCAACCTGATACGCTACCTGCACGCACGCGGGCACCAATGCGTGTCGCTCGACCTCATCGACTTCGACTACCCAGACATGGTAGACCACGTCACCGCCATCAAAGGCGACATCCGCGTGGAGGCCGACGTTCAGAAGGCCATGCAGGGCGTAGACCAGGTGGTGCACTGCGCCGCCGCCCTGCCCCTCTACTCGGCCAAAGACATCTACACCACCGATGTTGAAGGCACCCGCATGATCCTGGACGTGGCCCTGCGCAACAACATTCAGCGAGTGGTGATGATTTCGTCCACCGCCGTATACGGCATCCCCGACCACCACCCGCTGGTCGAGAACGACAAGCTTGAGGGTGTCGGCCCCTACGGCCAGGCCAAGATACAGGCCGAGATGGTCTGCCTTGAGTACCGGGCCAAGGGCCTCATCGTGCCCATCATCCGACCCAAGTCGTTCATCGGCCCGGAGCGACTGGGCGTGTTCGCCATGCTGTACGACTGGGCGCACACCGGGCACAACTTCCCCATGATCGGCAGCGGCAAGAACCGCTACCAGCTACTCGACGTGGAAGACCTCTGCCAGGCTATCTACCTCTGCATGACCCTGCCCGAGGAGAAGGTGAACGACACCTTCAACATCGGGGCCAAGGTCTTCACCACGATGAAGAAGGACTACCAGGCGGTCCTCGACTACGCCGGGCATGGCAAGAAGATCCTCGGCTTCCCCGCCGCCCCCATGATCTGGACCTTGCGCCTGCTCGAAGCCCTGCACCTCTCCCCCCTCTACAAGTGGGTGTACGAGACCGCCTCCAAGGACTCGTTCGTCTCCATCGAGAAGGCCGAGCGGATACTGGGCTACAAGCCCAAGTACTCGAACAAGGACGCCCTCATCCGCAACTACAAGTGGTACGTGGAGCACCTGGAGGACTTCAAAAACGCCTCCGGCGTGTCGCACCGAGTCCCGTGGGGCCAGGGTATCCTGGGCATCGTGAAGAAGGTCTTCTAAAACGAGGAGAGACGAAACCGCAAAGGCGCGAAGAGCGCAAAGGGCTGTGTAGCGACAACACGGACAGGAGAGAGAGACAGCATGCACAACGACACGGAAGAGTCTAAAGAGCAGGTGAAATTAAGAGGCTTCCGCATCGAATTGGGGGAGATAGAAGCTGCGATAGCACGGCACCCCGGTGTACAAGAGTGTGTAGTAGTGGCTCGTGAGGATACACTTGGCAACAAGAGGCTGATAGCTTATGTTGTTGCACGAGCAAGACAGGGCTCGCAGATAGAGCAGCCGCTCACATCTGGGGAGTTACGGCAGTTCCTCCGAGACAGATTGCCTGAGTATATGATACCAGCCGTTATTGTGTGGTTGGATGCTCTACCACTCAGACCTACCGGGCAGGTAGACCGCCGAGCCTTGCCTGATGCGGACTCTGACTTTGACACGTCTGAAGTGTAAACAATGCACCCCGGCCCTTTTGCGTCTCTCTAACACTTCGTCTTTCCGTGTCCTTTGCGCTCTTTGCGCCCCTTCGGCTGCGCTCAGGGCAAGCTTTGCGGTTTCATCTTAGTCCTGGCGGCTCCGTAACCCCTGTTGGATGCCTTGCTCCACCACCTGCCGGGCGCGGTCGGGGCCGTACCTGCCGAGGGGCTTGAACTGCTTGCCTTTGACCTCGTTGTAGGACACGAAGAAGTGCTCTATCTCGTCCACCAGGGCGCTGCTGATGTCGTCCAGTGATCTCACTTCCTTGTGGGCGTGCGAGTTAGCGGCCACGGCTATCAGGCGGTCGTTGCGCCCCGTTTCGCCGTCGCGCTCCGTTTGTTCGGCCTCTATCACCCCGATGAGCCGAGCGGGCACCAGGCAGCCCACGAAGGCGGGTTCGTCCATCAGGATGAGCACGTCTAGCGGGTCGCCGTCCCCACCTAGCGTCGAGGGCACGTAGCCGAAATCGTAGGGGAAGTAGGCCCCGGCGGGCAGCACGCCGCCCAGCTTGTAGAGGCGCAGCTTCTCATCGTACTCATATTTGTTGCGGCTGTGCTTGGGCGTGTCTACGATAGCGTTGAGATCGCCGGTGTCTTCATCGAACGCGGGCAGGCTCAGATAGGGGTCGGGATTGGGTTCCTGGGACATGCTGTACCTCGTGTGACTCGGAGTAGAGACCCGCTTTGCAGGTTTCGAGCCACACAGCCATGAAGGCGGCTGGAGCAGGTCAGGGGACCAGGAACCTCTCAAGCCCTCTCTGGATCAGCCACAGCATGATAGGCAGCAATAACGCCGTGGCAATAGCGCGTATCGTGTCCGCCTGCCAGGGCCAGGTAGGCACCTTTTCAAGCACGCCCTGGGCCAGGGTCAGGCTCTCCATCGAGTTCTTCATCTGCTCCATCTCGGCCACTTCCCCGGCATCCATGCGCCGCTTGATCTCGGCAATGGCCGTATCCATGCGCCGGGCAAGTTCCACCTGCTGCCGAGCTTTCTCCTCGACAAGCATATTGTGCATGCCCCACAACGGTACGGCAAAGCTGGCGAGGGCGATAAGGAACACCACCAGCATCATGCCTATATGCTCGGGCCGCAACTCTTCATCAGGCACCGCCCACTTCCAGCTATTAGCCAGCAGGATGCCCACAACGGCTGTACGAGCGGTCAGCCCCGACAGGGCGTAGATAGGGCGCAGGTCGAACAGGTCTATGCGGGTATCGACGCTGTATATGTAGCGCACCAGCCATAGCTGCCGGACAGTGTGATAAGCGAATACGAGGGCAAGCGACCATAGCACCATGTAATTCGCCGCCTGGAGGAGAAAGGCGGTGGGCGTCATTATCAGGCCGATACCGAGCAGGAAAGCTCTATCCTGGAAGAACAATACGCTCGCGCCGAAAAGGACACCAGCTACGGTTGCGAGCAACACGGGCACCGCGGGCAGGGTGGTAAGGCGGTAATGCAGCCTGTGGTATTCGGCCCGCGAGGCGGTCAGGGCGGGACGGAACCGGGCGAGTGCCGTCTCTGCCGCGTCATCGAGGTACTGGGTGAAGGCAAGCAGCAGGAAGGGCAGCCAAATAAGCACGACGCTGGAAGGTCGCAGCCACTCGAAAGAGTTGGTGTCGCTCCAGGCCGCGCCGATTTGCACGGCCAGCGAAACCAGTCCCGCACACAAATAGAGCCACCAACCCTGGCCGGGTAGCCGCCTCACCCACGCCGTTAGACGGTCTATCCAGCTTGGAGCGTACTCTCTAGGGTAGGCACTCTCCGCTTGAGCAACTAACTCGTTTGTGGCAGCCTTGACCATAGAACCCTACTCACAACCAGCTATAAGCACGACTCTGCCCCGTCAGGCGAACACGGCAAACCCAAGTGAAACTACAAGTCCTCATATATTATAGCACTCGTCAAGCCAGTCATGGCATGCAGAATTCCCATCCATTAAGCAAAGAGGGCAGCCGCTCACACAGAACGGGCCTGCCCTCTTTGCTCAGTTTTCGCCTGTGAAGATGTCTCAGTTTGGCCTAGCGGTCGAGGTCGCCACCACCCCACGGCGGGTTATCGGCACCGAGGTCCGGCAGGGTAGTGCTAGCGTCGGGCACCGCACCACCGAGGCGGGTCAGTATGCCGGTAAGCGCGGCCTGCTCGGCCTGCAAGCTTTGGCGCAACTCGTACTGCTCGGTGCTGCCTGTCTCCTCGCGCAGCATCGGGATGTACTGGCTGAGCGCGTTCACGAGTGCGGCGACCTCATTCTGGTCAAGGTTTAGTTGCATTAGTTACTCTCCTTTGGTTGGCTATGCAACTTACCCCTGCAAGTTTGATTCCAACATGAGATGCTATGTCGTAACGGCTGTGTCAAAGTAGTATGCCAGTACCAGGCTCCCCCTTGTCATTCTGAACGCAGTGAAGAATCTCGTCCCTCAGCACATGATACCACCTTTCCTTCAGCCACAGGGTATCGTAAGAAAGTAATAACATCCTGGTGAAAGACGAGATTCTTCACTGTGTTCAGAATGACAAAAAGGAGTTTTGGCCGCTGCTTTTGCTACATGCCCTTACTTTGACACAGACATGCTACGCCGCCGAATGCTCCCCCACAAGCTCAATAGCCGTGACGTTGACCAAGGGCTGCGGGTTGAGCAGGTCTATATCCCCCACCACCTCGTCCACCAGGCCCATGTTGAGGCACTGCCAGGCGGTAAAGTGGTGCTCGCGGCCCTGCATGAAGTGCTCGATCCAGTAGCTCGGCTTATTGTACGGGTCGCCCAGCGTGTTGCGTCGGGCTAGCGTCTCGGCCATGATCTGCTTGCGCTTCGCCACGCGGTCGGCCTGGTCCTCGAACAGGAGGGTCTCGGCCTGCTTGTCGGCGGTGAATTGTATCGTGTGGATGTGCGCCATCGCGGAGCTATCCATTTGCCGGTGCGTGCCGAACTGCGCGATCAGGAAGGCCGTGCTGTACACGCCACCCTGTATGCGCGTGTGTATCTCGAAGCCCATCTCCCTCAGCCGCATGAGTGTGGCCGCCAGGTGGAAGCCACCGTCCAGGCTGCCGCCCACCGAGAAGAGGGTGAGCACCACCGGCGGCCTGGGTACCGCGCCCCTGTTCGCGTAGGCGAAGCGCAACAGCGACTGCGACAGCTTGACCGCGCTCTCCGGCGTGATCTCGCCCGACAGGAGAAACTCCCCATATTGTTCCAGTTCCGCGTCCGCGGGAAGCCATGTGCCATGTTGTACTGCGTTCATGATGTATCTACCTCGTGTTTCATAATATAAAATGAAAAGGGGCTGACCTCATCGGCCAGCCCCTCTAAGCGTGTGCTAAGTTCACTTCATTGTGTTACTTATGCGCTATCCCGGTGTTCCCGGCGAGAAGTAGGCCATTGTCGTGCGTACACATGCACATACACATGGACATCGACATACACATGCAACAGGCGCAGACATCGCAAGCGCGCGACTTAGCAGAGCAGTACCCCTGCCCCGCCGAAACCGTTATGTTGCTGTTATGTACGTCCTGCATGTAATGGCTCTCACCCAAAACCCGGTAAGTTGCAAAAGTATACCATAGGGAGCAACAGTCGGCAATACTGCTTTCCACCAGTTGCGAAGGACGACGCCCGTCGATTTGCGAGTCAAAAGGCACAGGATGCAAAGCCGACGCCCCGCAATTTCAATTGCGGGCTACATTCTGCGAAGTCTGCATACGGCAGACCGGTTTATCTCAAAACATCTCGAAAGACCTCATGGGATGTATTAGTCCCCGGAGGGGACTTTGCAAGGTGTAGCCCTCGATTTCAATCGATGGGCGTCGGCTTGCATCCTGTGCCTTTTGACTCGCAAATCGACGGGCGTCGGCCTTTGCAACCTCTAACATATCTACCTTCTTCTGCATCTCTCCTGCCGAGAAAGACCACACCCTAAACAACTTTCCCGCAACAAATCCCAGATCACCCACACAAACAACGAGGGCCGAGCATCCAAATGCTCGGCCCTCCTTCACTAACAGATATCATCTGCCGTCCGCACAAGCCCTCACCACTATGGGAAGGCCATTTGGATATTGCCGTTGACATCCGTGCCCGCGCTGAAGCTCACCGCACGGATCAACCAGTTAGCCCCCGCCGCAAAGTCCGCCGGGGTGACCACGTAGTTGACACTCAGCACACTAGGGCCGTCCTGGCGAGCGTAGAAGCCCGTCTGCCCAGGGCCGTTGATGAGCAGCGCCAGGTTCGCCGGAGTGCCTGTCCAGTTCATCTGCGCGGCTACGGGGCCGGGACCCCTCAGTACCACCACGTTCACGGCCGAACCGCTGTTAGGCGATACGACAAAGTTAGTCTGAAGCGGGCTGGTGGGCGACCCACTCGGGTAGGTGATCTGAATGCTTCCTTCAGCATCGCCCGTGCCGAAACTGGCAACCGCCACGCGCCAGGTATCGCCGGTGGCGAAGTCAGCAGGCGTGACGGTATAGCTCACCTCCAGCGTGCTAGCACCGTCCTGGCGAGCGTAGAAGCCCGTCTGGCCGGGGCCGTTGATGATCAGCGCCAGGTTGGCCTGAGAGCCACTCCAGGTGGCCCTGGCCCTGATCTCGCCCGGCCCGGTGAGCCGCAAGTAATAGTATGTCCGGTTGGACAATATATTGATAGGGTGGGTCCACACCTGGGGCGGGACCGCCGTAGGAGTGGCCGTCGGCGCAGGAGGCGTGGCAGTAGCAGTAGCAGTAGCCGTGGCCGTGGGCGCGGCAGGGACGGTTGTAGCGGTAGCAGTGGCCGCCGCAGGAGGTGCGGTAGTCGCAGTAGCAGCAGGCGGCACAGTGGGCTGGGGAGGCGTACCTGCGTAGCGCCAGTCATAGTAGTGCTGCCCGATATTGCTCATCTGCACCTGGAAGCCCGCCGGGGCCGTAGGCACGTACGTTACGACTCGCCGCTCGAACGCCTGGATCATCACGTCCACGTTCGGCTGGTTGGCTATCTTCACCTTGGCCCAGTACGGCTCGGAGATGGGCAGCCCCGTCGTGTAGAACCATGGGTCGGACAGCCGCCCATTGACAGTCTGCCCGGTAGCTGAGTTGTGGACCGGCCCGCTCAAGTTCAGGAAGTCCCACACCACCTGCGGGATGTTGTGCCTGGTCGTACCTTCAAAGTGGGCGAACCTGGCACCGGGGAGGTTGGCCCTAGAAGGGTCGTTGCCCACCTGCCCGGCCTTGTTGATGGTGGCCGTGGCAAACTGCCCCACCCTGTTGGGTGCGGGGTGGTCGCCCAAAGTGGTGTTAGCCACTCCCTGGAAGCTGACATAGGTGGGGGCGTTGGGATCGTCGGTGTCGGAGGCTAGCGGGATGTTGGCGGCGGGACGATCTACGTAGGCATGGTTGCCCACCTGCATCTTACCCGAGATAAGCTCCACGGTAAGCAGGCCGTTGGTCACGAAGAAGGGGTTGTTCTGATCGCCGCCGGGGTTGTTGATCTCCATGCGGCTCTTGTCGAAGTACTGCACAAGGCGCTTGCCGCCAACACCCTCGGCGTAGTCCTCTAGCAGGCCGCCGGTGTTGGGGTTAGGCCCCCAGTACCACGAACGCTGCACCTGCCCGAACGACACCGGCCTGTCGGTGCGCTCCCAGGTGCGCTGGAAGGCGGGGTGCGCGAAGCTCTCTACCGCAGCCGTAGCGGGAGCTTGGAGCGTGGTGGCCGCAACGCCACCCGATCCCGCCACCGAAGCCACGGCAAGCGCCGCCAGCGTCACGTACGAAAAGACCCTCTGTCTGTTCTTCATCCTTGAGCCTCCTATCCCATGCGAAGCGCAGCAAGTGCTAGCGCCTATGCGCATGCGAGTATGCGTAATTGCCGCTTATTATATGCCGAACATGAGGCGGCTAGCTCTAGGAAAAAAGTACCATAAAGAGGCTTAAATCAGCGCCAGTTCCCGCCCGACTTTCTCAAAGGCCCCGATGGCGGTGTCCATCTGCTCCTGGGTGTGCGCGGCGGTGATGATGGTGCGCACGCGGCTCTTGGCTTCCGGCACGGTCGGGTAGCCGATGCCCTGCGCGAACACGCCCTCCTCGAAGAGGCGGTCGCTCAGCTTGTAGGCGTTCTCGCCGCTACCCGCGATTACCGGGGTGATGGGGGTCTCGCTCTGGCCGATATCGAAGCCGAGCTTCTTTAGCGTGCCCTTGAAGTAGCGGGTGTTCTCCCACAGGCGGTCTATCAGTTCCTGCTCCGTCTCCAGCACGTCCACGGCGGCCAGGCAGCTAGCGGCCACGCTCGGCGGCAGGGCGTTGGAGAAAAGGAAGGGGCGGGCCTTGTGGATCAGGTAGTCGCGCAGGTGCTGGATACCCGCCACGTAGCCGCCCTGCGAGCCGAACGCCTTGGAGAATGTGCCTATCTGTATGTCCACCCGCCCGTTCAGGTCGAAGTGGTCCACGCTGCCCCGGCCGTTGCGGCCCAGCACCCCCGAAGCGTGCGCGTCGTCCACGTAGGTAGCCGCGCCATACCTCTCCGCCAGGGCTACGATGTCGGGCAGGGGCGCTATATCGCCATCCATGCTGAACACGCCGTCGGTAATGACCATCTTGGTGCGCGCGCCCTCTGCCTGCTTCAGCTTATCCTCCAGGTCGTTCAGGTCGAGGTGCTTGTAGATATGACGGGAAGCCTTCGACAGCCGTATGCCGTCGATGATGGAGGCGTGGTTCAGCTCGTCCGAGATGATGGCGTCACCTTCAACCAGCAACGCCTGGAGCACCGCCTGGTTGGAGGCGAAACCCGATTGGAAGGTGAGGCACGCCTCGGTGTGCTTGAAGGTAGCCATGCGCCGCTCAAGCTCGTCGTGCAGGTCCATCGTGCCGATGATGGTGCGCACCGCCGCCGTACCGACGCCGTGGTCGCGCACCGCCTGCAAAGCGGCCTCCCGAAGGCGTGGGTGGGTGGTCAGCCCCAGGTAGTTGTTCGACGACAGGTTGATAACCTCCTTACCGTCGATGTTGCACACCGCTTTTTGCTCGCCATTCACGATGCGCAAGCGGCGGAACAGGTGCTTCTGCTTGAGGGCGTCTATCTCCCCTTCGAGACGGCTACGCAAGGCTTCTTGCATGCTCTTACCCCTCCTGGCTTATAGTGTGATTGTATGTCCCGACCCGGACAGAACGGCCACGGCCCCACCCAGGTCGGTAGCCTTTACCATGATATAGTCGGTGTCGTACGTAGACAACGCGAAGATGCTGATGCTCACCTCGGCCAGCGGCACCGCCAACGACGCCAGTATACCTGTCAGGCTAAAATCGAGCGGCCCCTGCACCTTCAGGCATCGCCAGCTTCCCTCGCAGAGCACCCCTTGAGGCACGACACCCTGCTCGCACACCACCGAAAGCTCGTCCGCAGTGCGCGTCACCGAGAAGAAATCGCCCGAAGTGGCCCACGCTGGCACAGCGGCCGCACCGTCCAGCCTGCACACAGCATAGGTGCCCGGCAGCACAGCGAGAGTCAGCGCGACTTGGGACATGGCACATTATAAGCGAGGAAGGGGTATCGCATAAATATCAGGGCTGGCTACCAGGGCCTAAGGCCAGCACCACCCTTCCCGTTGTCATCCTGAGCGTAGCGAAGGATCAGCAGCCCGTTCTTGATAACCTCATGTTCAGCACCCGAAGCCCCACCTTGTCATTCTGAGCGTAGCGAAGAATCTCGTCCAACACCAACCAAGTAACACCTTTCCTACAGCCACACAGCACCGCAAGAAAGTGGAAAAATTGCGGTGTAGGACGAGATTCTTCACTGCGTTCAGAATGACAAAGGGGGGCTTTGGGTGCCCTGGGAGATACAGCCAAGCACGGGTGACTGATCCTTCGCTACGCTCAGGATGACAAAGGAAGGCTCAGGATGACAGAGGGGAGCTTTGGTGCCATAGACCAAAGCTCCCCTGTATAAGTAACACTGCCTGTTCGATGGCCGTTGCCTTACGAGCCTAGCATCTTCCTCACGAAGCTGTTGCCGCCCGGCACGTCACCTAGCACCTGCCCTGTCTGCCCGTTGACCACGAGCCGGAACGTGCGGTCGCGGTACGTATAGGCAGTCGTGTACACGGGCAGGAGCAGCAGCTTGTAAGACTGCACCGATAGACCCGTGCGGTCCACGCTTATGCTGCGGTTGGAGCTGTCCATCTCCACCCCGGTTTCGAGGGCCACCTGCTTGTTGCTCTCCTCCACCGCTCGCTGACGGGCCGTAAGGGAGGCGTCTGCCAGGGACACCGAGTATATCTCGGCGGGCCAGTTGACCAGCATCTCGGGGCTGTATCGCTGCGCATAGGACAAATGGTACTGTATGCCCCGGAACATCTCTGCGGGCAGCGAACGGCTGGCGGGCACCAGCACGTCGGTTACGATTGTGCCAACCGCGCCGCTGGAATGGACCAGGTTGTTCTTGTTCTGCTGCCGCCGGGCTACGGCATCGGCGGCGCTATCAGCGGCCATGCTGAAGCTACCCAGGCTCATGCCTAGAGCCACCCCGCCCAGGGCCACCAGCATGTCAACGTTGTCCAGCTCCTGAAAGTCCTGGTCGGCGCGTATCCAGCCGCTCCAGCGCACCTCGCCCACTATGTCAAACGTCCAGAACGGCAGGTACACGGGTTGGGGCATATACATCGTAGCCACGCGGGGCAGGTCGTCGGGCACACCCATCAGCCGCGCTTGCTCGCCGAGCCAGTGCTGGGCGTACCCAAGCGCCGCGTGCGGGTCGAAGGTGAAAGGCACTATGCCGTCGGGTTCGCGCAAGTCGTTCCTGGCCCCGGCAGCTTCGACCACCACGTAGGGCGAGCCGCAATAGGCGCAACGGGCCGATACGCGGGCCGGGGCGAAAGTAACCTCGGCCCCACAACCCCGGCATTGTAGCAAGCGCTGCTGCGGCAACACCCAGGCGTGGCCCTCCTCCGTGTAGATGGCGGTCACCCAGTCCTGCTCGCTGACCTCCGCGCCCGCCGCACCGCCTGCTTCCTCCACTACCTGGCCGCTTGCATCCAGCTTCGCGCCGCAGAACTGGCAGCGTAGCGCGCCCACCATGGGATCGTACCTGGCGACCGCGCCGCACTTGGGGCAGGGGAAGCGCTTCCCCTCCAGGCTGCTTATCTGCTCGGGCTGCAAGGTCGGCGCGGCGCTCTGCGTGGCGTTCGCCCGCATCCGGGTAGGGTCGAGTCTGCCGTCCAGGATGGCCCTGTCGCGGCGGGCGTCGGCATGCCCTGGCTGTATCGATAGCGCGTTCTCCAGGCATTCGGCCTTGCGCTGGGGGTCGTCGGTGACGCGGGAGAGCCAGTACCAGGCCTGCGCCTGCTGGTCTAAATCGGCGTCGGTGAGCGTGACCCATTCCAGGTAGTGCTCGGCCTCCGGCCAGTCGCGGCGGTCACCCGACTGCGCGGCGGCCAATCCCTTGCTCAATAACTCGTGCGCGTGACGTCTTGCTATAGACATATTGGACCCTCTTGTGGACGATGGGCGATGGACGATACTAGGAATGCCAAAGGTGCCTTGAGCCTAGTTGCTACTAAGCTGTGGAAGCATCCATATATAGAATAGCGGTTCTATTGCTGGGTTTGAATGCTCCTAGTGCAAAATCAGGAGAAAAGTACTCCCGCTAGATCTACGAGCTAGGTGGCGGGGAGGCCCAGGTGAGCACACTAACAGGTGAGCATTGACGAAACAATGACGTTGCATATACAATTATATGTACAGATAATCTGTACAACATGCATGACAGCTATTGCTAGGCAGGCTTGCCGGAAGGGAGTTAAGAATATGGCTATTGAAACCACTTACACGCAGGCTAGAGCACACCTGGCCGAATACCTGGATAAGGCTGTGCAGGACCGCGAGATTGTTATAGTACATCGCAAGAATAATGCTGATGCGGCCATAATCGCAGCCGACGATCTTCGGAGCTTGCAGGAGACAGCGTATCTTCTCCGCTCCCCACAGAATGCAAGCCGCCTCCTCGCGGCTTTAGAAAGGGCACAATCTGGCGAAGGTGCGAGCTTTGCTTCTATCGAAGATTTAAGAGCGAACCTCGGCCTACACGAGAGCACACAGGAATAACAACTTAGAAGCTACCTCAAGAACAACAGTGTCGAACATTAAAACATGGCCCCACCCTGTCATTTCGAACGTAGTGAGAAATCTCGTCCTTCACCAGGATGGTTCCTCTTTCTTACGGTACCCTGTGGCTAAAGGAAAGGTGATATCTGGGTGCTGAAGGACGAGATTTCTCACTGCGTTCGAAATGACAAAGAAGGGGCCATGTGCTCATATTCCATTCTGTCATTTTTGAGATGAGTTCTAGCCAATGCCGCCGAAACGTCCGAAGGTACCACAACCAGAGGGGAATGCTGAACCCAGCAACCCCAGGCGGGATATTGTCTTACAGCCTGAGTGCCTGGAGGACCTTCAGTATTGGATAGAGACAGAGTGGCGGACCGCGCGGCGAATCCTGGAGCTTATAGAGGAAGTGATGCGCACGCCGTTTGAAGGTACGGGTAGGCCGGAGCACCTCAAACACTTAGGGGCTAATGTGTGGTCGCGGCGCATAAACCAAACAGACCGCCTAGTATACCTGGTGCGCAATGATCGCATAGACTTCTTGCAGGCACGGTACCATTACGGGCGAGAGTAAACACAGACCCATTGAAAAGGGAGACCAAGGAGGCCTCCTTGGTCTCCCTTTTTGACGTGCCAAATATCAAGTAGCAGGATGTAAGAAAGAGCACGATTACACCCGGTAGCTAATTCCTCATCGCCCCTACGGGAACAACGCCACCTTCGCTGCCTGGCCGTTGTTCATCAGGTCGAAGGCCTGCGCGAACTCGGCCAGTTGGAAGCGGTGGGTGATTACCGGGGTAGGGTCCACCATGCCCGTGGTAATAAGGGCCTGGGTCTGGTACCACGTCTCCCAGATAAGGCGGCCCGATATGCCGTAGATGGTCGCGCCCTTGAAGACCACGTCGTTCGCCAGGTCGATCTCAATGGGCCGCGAGGGGATGCCCAGCATGGACACGCGGCCACCGTTGCGCAACGCGTCGAAGCCCTGCTTGATAGCCCGCCAGTTGCCCGACATCTCGCACAGCACGTCCACCCCAATGCCGTCTGTCTCGCGCTTGATGATCTCCACCGGATCGCTCTCGGCGCTGTTGATGGCTATGGTAGCACCCATCTTCTCGGCCAGTTCCAACCGCAGAGGATTGATGTCGGTAGCGTACACGGCCTTGGCGCCCGCCGCCTTCGCTATGCTAATCGCCCAGAGGCCAATCGGCCCGCAGCCCGTGACCAGCACTGTCTTAGCGGTGACGGGCGCGCTCAACACCGTGTACACCGCGTTGCCGAACGGCTCCTGTATAGAGGCGATTTCGGGGGCCATGTCGGAGGGGTTCTTCCAGGCGACCTTAGCGGGCACGCTCACGTACTCGGCGTAGCAGCCATGCCTGTCGATGCCGAGTATCTTCACCTTGGGGTCTACGTTGGCCTGGCAGATCTTGGTCTGGTAGGAGTCTTCCGAGGTGATGTGCGTCTCCAGCGACACGTAATCGCCCACCTGCACCTCACGGACGTTCCTGCCGCGCTCCACCACGTCGCCGGAGCATTCGTGCCCGAACACCAAGGGGGTCTTGATGCGCGACTGCGCCCAGGCGTCCCAGTTGTAGACGTGCAGGTCGGTGCCGCAGATAGTGGTGGCGCGCACCTTTACCAGCACGTCGTCGGGACCAACCTCGGGGATAGGCACGTCCACCAGTTCCGCGCCCGGCCCAGGGCGAGCCTTACAGAGGGCGCGCATAGTCTCCGGCATGTACTTTCCTCCTCAATGAGTGTCGCTACAACGCTGTAGCACCGACCGGCAGGTAACACGAAGCACTAGAGTATATCACTCAGCTTGGAGCAGGGGCAAGCGGGACGATGGAGGAGTTGTGAGTTATGAGTTGTGAGTTATGAGTTTTGAGTTCACGGATAGTACCCAAACCCTTCATCCTCTTGGCGCGTTCTTGGCGTGCTTGGCGTCTTGGCGGTTCCGTCTCCTATCGTCCATCGTCCATCGTCCATCGTCCGTCATGCGCTTTCCTTCCCCAGCAGCTTCTTCAACTCGGCTATCGCGGTTTCACGGCTTTCGGGGGTCATAATCTCGGTGGCTAGCGGGTGCCCGCGCCAGTCTTCCGTGTAGATGCCGTGCAGCTCCAACAGAGAGGCGACGGCGTGATGCCGCACCAGGGCCTCAGGATCGTCGAGCGCCTTCCACAGCGCGTCTATGCTCGCGGGAGTCTTGACCATTTTCAGGGCTATGGCAGCGTCCAGGCGCTCTCCCCAGAATGGGGCCGCGTGCAACACCGTGATGAGCACCTCGGCGGCACGCGGGTATCGCTCGATCTCCCACAGGGCGCGGGCCGTGTTGATGAGGTCGGTGCCACGCGCGGTCTTTAGCCGTGCCTTAAGAGGCGTGACCGACTGCCGAGAGCGCAATGCCTCAAGCCCACGGGCGGGGCGGTAATCGCTGGTGCTGAGGCCCTCCAGCAAGAGCCGCTCGGCCTCCTCCCGCTCCTCCCCCTCCAGCGCGAGCAACGCC
>JALZHI010000015.1:20661-50262 GCA_030913985.1 Chloroflexota bacterium
AGCAACGCCTCTATGTCCAGCCCATCGTGCCAGGCCATGTAGGGGTCGCCAAAAAAGCTCTCGTAAAAGCGGTCCCAGTATACGGACGACATGTGTGCTCCTATTGGAGACGATGGACGATGGAGGAGTTGTGAGTTGTGAGTTGTGAGTTTTGAGTTGACGGATAGTACCCAACCACTATATCGTCTCGGCGCGCTCTTGGCGTCCTTGGCGTCTTGGCGGTTCCGTCTCCTATCGTCTATCGTCTAACGGGCTTATTTTCGCGGCCAAGATGAAATCGTTCTCGGAGAGTCCCTTGATAGCGTGGGTGGTCAGTTCGAGGCGTACGCGGTTCCAGGAGACATAGATGTCGGGGTGGTGGCCCTCGGCTTCGGCAAGGTCCGCCACCTGGTTGACGAAGCTCATTGCGGCCTTGAAGTCCTTGAACTTGAACCGTCGGACCAACTTCTTCTCTTCCGGCTTCAGTTCCCAGCCTGGCACCTGCTCCATCAGGCGCTCGGCTTCTTCCGGGGGCATGGGCGGTGTGCCTGCTTCGCAAGCTACGCAGAACTTCTGTGTGAGGTCCGTAGTCATAGGGGTAGCTCCTTAGCTGCTGTAAGGCTATTCTACCACCATCGAAGTGCGGCTATCCCCAGGCGCGAAGTAGTCCATTATCTGCTTCGCCAGTTCGGCGGGGCGATGAAGGGGTACGTCGTGGAGGGTGTCGGGCATGATTACCGATTTATAGCCGATAAGGTATCGCTCAGCGCGGGCTACTCCCAGCAGCTTGGCAGCGTTGTATGCCTCCTGCTGGGGCGTTTTAGCTTCCGGCAGCGCGGTGACGATAAGCGCCGGGCACCGCACGCTGTTGAGGAGGTCTTCGGGGCGGGTGTCCCAGATGGTGCGCAGGATGAGCATGTGGTTGTCACGGCTGAGGCGGTTCGCCAGCGCGCCGGTTGTCTGCTCTTCAATCGTGGCGCGCAGGAACTTGGCAATGAAGTGCCGGGGCAGGGCGTCCAGGCCGCGATTACGGGTCTTCTTCACCAGGTCGGCCAGCTTGAACGGGCTGAGGTCGGTAGGGGCCATCAACTCGCTCATGGTCTCCCAGGTGTCGATGCCGGGGATGTCTTGTATCCGCACCAGGCCACCGTCAACGAGGGCGATACCGGCGCACTCATCTGCGTAACACCCCGCATAGGCAAGGGCTATCGAGCCGCCCCAGGAGTGCCCCACCACGAAGACGCGTCCCAACCCTAACGCCTCCACCAGACCGCGCAGGTCGGCCAGCATGGTGTCGAGGTCGTAGCCGGTGCCGGGCTTCTCGCTGAACCCGTGCCCGCGCTGGTCGTAAGCCACCACGTGAAAACGCTCCGACAGCAGCGGCGCGGCGAGGTCCCAGATATGATGGGTGGAGCCTAGTCCGTGCAGCAACAGCATGGGAGGCCCATCACCACCCCAGTCCCGGTAGCTTAACTCTACCCTGGTATTGGCCGTTCTCACCTGCCGCAGGCGGGGTCGTTTGCGCCTCATATTGTCTTACTCGTCGCACTCTCGATCATCGTTCGGCCCTTACCCACAATCGCTCCCTATCGGCTATCACCTCTACCGTGCCGTTCAGGTCGGTGCGGTATATGAGAGCACCCGCCGCGCTCAAACGCTCCAACGTCTCCGGCGCGGGGTAGCCGAACCTGTTGCCCTGTCCTACCGAGATGATGGCCGCCTGGGGCTTGACCGCCGAGAGGAACTGGGGCGTGGCGGCACCCTTGCCGCCGGAATGCCCTACCACCAGCACCTGGCTGCGCAAACCCTCGCCCTTATAGCTTAACATTTCCGCCTCGGCTTCGTCACGAGCGTCACCACTGATGAGGATGCTGTGGGAGGCATAGGTAAGCTTTAGGGCTATAGGCGTATCGTCCTCCGCGCCGGGACTCAGCACTTCCAGCACTACATCAGGCTCACCCGCGAAGGTCAGCGTTTCTCCGCGAGCGGCATAGTGCACCGGCACTTGCCGGGAACTGAGCAGGCGCAGCCACTGGGCTTGCACGCCCCCCGTGGCGGTGTACTCGGTCTGCACCACCTGGCCCGCTTCGTAACGGCCCATGAGGTCCACCAGGCCCATGAGGCGGTCCTGCACGGGACGTGTGAGCACCACTAGGTCTATGTCGCGCTGCCAGAAGGGGAGGCGGTTGCCTATGCCGTTCAGCAGCGGGGTAGCTCCAGGCCCGCCGTCGATCACGGCCGTATGCCCCTGCGGAGTCCTGAGCAATATCGCCTCGCCCTGCCCAACATCCAGCACCCAGAGATGCAAGCGCCCATCCGGCTGCTGCCCCACGATCACCAGCAGCATGATTAGCGCGACCACGGGTACGGCCAGGCCCCACAGCGGCAAAGTGACCCCGCCGGGTGCGGGCTGCTTGCGTGAAGCGCCGCCTAGCGCCTTAACCACAATACCTTCTCATCCGGCAGACTCACCATCTCGTAACCGTGCTCCTGGGCGAAGTCTATCCAGGGGACTTCCAGCCCGCCCTCGAACCCCGTCAGGATGGCCCTCGGCGGCTCCTTTTCAAGAAGGGCCATGAACTCTGCTTGACTGGGCACCTCCAGGTCGCGCCGCTCACGGGAATCTAGCAGGGATTCGCTGCGCCACAAGAACGGCCCCGTGGCAAAGAGGCTATATACGTCCGCGCCACCCTCAAGCGCGTGCACCGGGGCGAAAGTCAACACCTTGTCCCGGCCAGCATGACGGCTCACCTCCATGCCGAGGTTGCGCACCTTCACCGGCACCCATTCCGCCACGTCCCGCAGTATCCTCAGCGAATACCCAGGGCGGCCCAGCCCTATAGCCAACAGCAGCATAAGGCCGAAGAGCGCCAAGCTCCACTTTGCACGCGCCATGAGCAGGGCAGCCCCGTAGGCCGACACGAGCACCATGAAGGGCACCAGGCCGTAGAAGTACTGGTACCACGAGGGCGTGGGAGCGAGCGCCCCAAGCAAGAGGGCGAGCAGCAGCGCCGCGCCAAACAATAGCTCGAACAGGTATGGGCTACCCGCCGCGCGGCCGGCGAACAGTGCGGCGAGCATCAAGGAAAGGGAGCCTACCACCAGCACAAGGTTCGCGGGCTGAGTAACGACGGCCCACAGGTAATCGAGCTTGCCCGCCAGATCCATCGCGCGCTCATAGCCTGTCCGCTCCCAGAAGAGCGCGTTTACCTGGTGGTACTCGATGTTGCCGAACACGAACTGCCCAGGGGCCATGAGGAAAGCCACCAGGGAAGGCACCAGCCCCAGCATGAGGCCATCACCGAACAGTATGACCGGGCGCAGCCTCTCCTTCCAGGCGACCTTGAGACCCGCCGCAGACGGGTAGAGGAACAACGCCCCAAGGAACACAGGCACGACAAAGGCAAAGGTCAGACGCGTCCCCACCGCCAGACCCAGCAACACGCCTGCCCCCAAGGTCCACCTCACGCCCCAGCCGCCGCGCGCCGCCTTATGCACCGCTACAAAGGCCGACAGGGCTAGCAGCACCGACGCGTCGTGGTTCCAGGCCTGCCCGCTGGTGTACCGGAAGATGGGGTTAGCCAGGATAGCGACTAGGCTGCCTGCGGCGGCGAGGAACCTCCAACCGTAAGCAATGTCGCGCAGCACGCCTGCCACGGCGACGAAAATAAGCCCCAGGCCCGCCGTCGCGCACACCGTCGAGAATACCCGCGCCTCCAACAAGAAGTAACCGGGCCACGGTAGCAACGAGAACAGCCCCGCGTACATGAAGGCCAGGTTGGGCATCTGCAAGTACGGGAAATCGCGATAGGGCACCTGTAGCTTTTCGGAGAGCAGCACCCCAGCGGAAACGTACATATGCTCGTCGTGGTTCAGTTCTTTCTCCATGCTAGCGGCCAGCAACAGGAGAAAAACCAGGCACATAAAGGCCCCGCCCGCCGCCACAAACAGCAGCCTGGAAACACGTCCGGTATTCGGCTCGGGGGAGTCGGTCATAGTAGGCAGGTGGCCGAGGAGTAACGCGTAACACGTAACACGTAACACATAATGTAGCTCAAGAAACGCTGTACGCTATGAGCCGCTGTGTTGCTTATTGCACCCTTACGTGTTACGCGTTACGTGTTACGCATCACTCACTTACAAGCAGCGTGGCTATTATACGAGGTACTAATGTCCTATAAGAGATTATCCATATGACTGAGTTACAAGCGGCAATACCAGCACCTATAATGACGGAAAGGCCCCTGGTACCTTCGATGCCGAGCGCCCATGTTACAACGTTGAGGTACGGCTATATGCCCTGGTTCCGGTTCACCTTATTCACAAAGTTCTCTATAACGAGCCTGGCCCTGCTGGCTGTCATGGGGGTGCTGCTCGGCATGGGCCTCACGCGGCACTTTGAGGAGCAGGCCATCGAGCAGCAAAAGATGGCCTCCGCCTCCCTTGTGCCGCCCGTGGTGGGCCGCCACCTGGACGATGCCCTCCTGACAAACGGGGCAAAAGGCGAGGTCTACGAGGACATCCAGAGGTCCCTCTCGTTCCTGGGCGGCTCCAATCTTGTGGCGGCGAAGGTGTGGAACCGCGATGGCGTGGTCATCTACTCCGACCAGGAGTATCTCGTCGGCCAGGAGCAACCACTTACTTCGCAGCTACGGTCGAACTTCGAGGGCAGCATCACTGCCGAAATCGAGCCAATCAGCGCGGCGGAAAACGCCGAAGAACGCGGCTATGGCGACCTGATGAAGGTCTACACTCCGCTGCAAATGCCGGGCACCAGCCGGATAGGGGCCGTGTTCGAGGGCAGTTACGACGTTACCGACTTGCGGCAGAGGATCAGCTACACCAACGGCTTCCTGTGGGTCAGCATCGCGGGCGGCTTCCTGTTCCTCTACCTGTCGCTGTTCACTATAGTGCGCAACGCCTCCAGCCGCCTGGAGCGCCAGAGCGCCGAGAACGCCCAGCTTTACCACGAGGCCCAGCACCAGCTTGCCGAGCGCCACGTAGCCGAGGAGCGAATCAAGCTACAGGTGGAGCACCTCCAGGCGTTGCGCGACATCGACATCGCAATTGCCTCCAACCCGGACCTTGCGCTCACCCTCAACGTGCTGCTCACCCAGGTGCGCGCGCAGTTGAAGGTGGATGCCGCCGACGTGCTGCTGCTGGACGAGCGGGCCAAGGAGCTTGAGTACGCCGCCGGTTCGGGCTTCCGGGCCGAAGCGGTGGCGGGCACGCGCCTGTGGCTGGGGCAGGGTTACGCGGGCAAAGCCGCCCTGCAAAGGCGAACTATCGGCGTCGAGAACATGACCAACACCGGCGACCTGGCTCGTGCGGAGTTGCTGGCGGGCGAGGAGTTCGAGGCGTATTACGCGGTACCCCTGGTCGCCAAGGACAAGGTGCTCGGGGTGCTGGAGGTGTTCCAGCGAGGGCCATTACATGCGACCCCCGACTGGCTGAAGTTCCTGGAGGCGCTGGCCGGGCAGGCCGCTATCGCGGTGGACAGCGCCGCCCTGTTCGACAGCCTGCAACGCTCGAACGCGGAGCTAGCCAGGGCCTACGATAAGACGCTGGAAGGCTGGTCCCGCGCCCTCGACCTGCGCGACAAAGAGACCGAGGGGCACAGTCGCCGCGTCACCGAGATGACCGTGCGGCTGGCGCGGGAAATGGGGGTTGGCGAGGACGAACTGGTGCACATCCAGCGTGGCGCGCTCCTGCACGACATAGGCAAAGTGGGCATCCCCGACTCGATCTTGCTGAAACCCGGCCCGCTTACCGAGGAAGAGTGGACGATCATGCGCATGCACCCGGTCCACGCTTACGAGTTGCTGCGCCCAATCACCTTCCTGGAGCCTGCCCTCGACATACCGTACTGCCACCATGAGAAGTGGGACGGCACTGGTTACCCACGCGGCCTCAGGGGCGACGAGATTCCCCTGGCCGCCCGCATCTTCGCCGTTGCCGACGTGTACGACGCCCTCCGCTCCAACCGACCCTACCGTTCGGCGCGGCCCCGCCAGATGGTGGTGGCCTATATCATCGAGCAGGCGGGCAAGCACTTCGACCCCAACGTGGTGGAGGCTTTCCTGCGGGTGGAACTATCTAGCCCTGCGCAGTTGGTATGGCAAAGCACACCCGCCGGACCTGCGGTCATAACGCCCACACAGCCCGGAAGCTACGCTGGTGTCATGCTAGCCCCCGCTGAAGAATCTGCATCCGCCGTTGTAGCTGCCCGGCCCGCATAACTACTAGAAGCTTTCTCAAGAATGACGGTGCGGAATATGAGCACCAGAGTCGCTTCTTTGTCATTTCGAACGCAGTGAAGAATCTCGTCCCACAGCACCCAAATACCACCTTTCTATACCATAGGGTCCGGTAAGAAAAGAGTCACACCTGCATAGAGGACGAGATTTCTCACTGCGTTCGAAATGACATAGTGGGGCCATGTGCCGATGTCCGACCATATTGTTTTTTGGGATAGCTTCTAATCGGCTAGCCGGTGTTGGCCGACCCGCCAAGCAAGTCCCACCACGCTTTCGTACCTTCGTCCTCTAAGATAGATTGCCCCGGAAAGTAATAGCCTTCGTGGTAGCCGGTCTTCACTGTGTCGAGCGCGATGATGAAGTCGGGTTCGCGGGTGGGCACGAATCTGCCGCGTGCTAGTGCGCTTATTCGCCCTTTGCCAGCGTCATGCGCGAACACCCGACCGTTGAAGACCGCCATCGATCCCGGCTCGATGATGATTTCCTCAAGCGGGGCGTTGAAGTGCTTAGTAAAGGTCTCCACAAGGGCCTTGGGCGTCCACTCGTGCTGCTCGTGTGCGGGCACAAGCCGGCGGTCGATGAGAAGCCGTGCCATCTCCCCGATGGGCAGCGGCACTATCCTGAATTGCCTGGGCAGCAGGGCTACGTTGACGAAATACTGGTAGATGGGGCCGGGATAGTCCGCCAGGGTCGTCAGTTCCGCGTCGAAGTGCAGGTTAGTTTGGGACTTGTCCGCGCCGACCCCGGTAGTAGAAGCCCTGGCCTCATCAATTTTCAAGGCCCTGACGAACAGGTCACTTCCCGCGATTGCCCCCTCGACCAGCCTTATCAATTCTACCAGGCGGGGGCACTTCCCCGTAACCACGCTCCGCGCTTCGGGACTAAGGGGGCGGGCAAGGTCGGTCAATCGCCCGCCGCGAAGCTGCGTGAGCACCCCCTGGTCCCGCAGCCACTGCATTTCGAGCATGGCACCCTTGCGGAGGGCCTTGGGCAAATGGACCGGCAGCGGAATAACCTTGACCAATGCGTCCAGGTCCTCGTCACCCGCGAACAGTGTGTAGGCGAGGGAGGCGCGTTTCACCCTCCTGTGAAGCGCCGGGTTCAGTAGCTTATGCCGCCCATGCTGCCCGTAAAAACTTGCGGCCCTCGGCAGGTCGAAGTTGCGCCTGTTGACGGCGAAGTAAGAAGAGGGCACTTCCAGGCCGCAATATGCTGCTCGTGGCTCCAGCTTCAGGTCGAACATACCCGCTCAACTTTCAACCGGCGCGCCAAACAGCTCGTCCACCACCCGCCGGAATTCATCGCAGAACGGCAGCGGCTCTTCCCTACGTCGTGGCAGGCAGAGCGCCTCCACCAGGCCGCGATAGTACCATTCCTGCTGCGCCCGGCCCCGCTTGAATCGCGACCACGCCCCTTCCCCGACCGCGCGTACGTCGGCCAGTATGCTGCGGGCGTTGTGCAGCTTGTCGGCCAGCGACACCAGCCGCACCTCGCGGGGCGCGGTCGGCAGATAGGCCAAGGTGTGCTGCTTGCGCTCCTCCCAGCCCTGCCACTTGTTCGGCTCCGAACAGCCCTCCACGATGGAGGCCACACGCTCGCCAAACTGCTCGCGCAATTGCTCCAACGTGATGTAGGTGTCCTCCACCGTGTCATGCAGGATTCCGGCGGCTACCACTTCTTCGTCGCAGCCCGACGTAGCCAGCATCATACCAACCGCGTAGGGGTGTGCGATGTAGGGGATGTCGGTGCCCTTGCGTACCTGCCCCTGGTGTGCCTTCGCCGCAAGCTCGATGGCCCTGTCAATCATGCTTCCTCCGAGTGCATGGTGCGTGTCATGTGCCGGTAATCTATAATGTCAGTAGAAGCTATCATCTACGAGATCATGCTACTTCCTCATACTTAGATTATCGGAGTAAAGCAACTTATGCAAACCGGCGCTGAGGCAATTATCCAAAACAGGTGGTCTGACGAAGAGACGCAGGGCATGGACGGTCTGGACCTGCTGGTGTACCAGTCGAGGTTGGTCGGTTCCGACCCCAGGTTGGTGGTGTGGGGAGGGGGCAATACCTCCCTCAAGACGCACGAGACCGACTTCCGGGGACGGCCCACTTACGTGCTCCGGGTGAAGGGCAGCGGCTCCGACCTGAAGGCGGTGGTGCGCCGCGACTTCCCAGGCGTGCGCATGGACGACGTGCTGCCCCTCATGGAGCAGGACGACATGTCCGACGAAGAGATGGTGGAGTACCTGGGCCAGACGCTGATGGAACCAGGCTCGCCCCGCCCCTCCATCGAGACGCTGCTGCACGCCTTCGTGCCCGCCGCCAGCGTAGTGCACAGCCACGCCGACGCCATACTGGCCGTCACCAACAACGTCCGCGCCGAAGAGGTGCTTGCCGAGGTCTTTGGCGACCAGCTTGCCGTCGTGCCGTACCGGCGGCCCGGCTTCCTGCTGTCCAAACAGGTAGGCGAGGCGGTGCGCGACAACCCCACCATAAAAGGTGTCATCCTGCTCAACCACGGCCTCATCACCTGGGACGACGACCCCAAAGAGGCTTACCGCCTGCACATAGAGATGGTGGACAGGGCGGCCCGCTACGCCAGGGAAAGAGGCCGGTCCACGGCAACAGAGAGCCGGAGCACCCACCTTACAAGTGAAGAAAGGCGCGAGGTAGCGGCTAAACTGGCCCCGCTGCTCCGGGGTCTGCTCGGCAGGGACAGACGGGTAATCATGCACTACCACGACGCTCCCGAAGTCCTGCGCTTCGTGTCGGGAGAAATCGTGCCCCTCAATCGAATGCGCCAGGTGCTCATGCAAGGCGCGGCCACCCCCGACCACATCCTCAACACCAAGCGCACGCCCCTCTGGATAGAAGCTGCCGACCCGCAGGACCCTGAAGACCTGGCAAACGCGGCGAAGCAGGCATACCAGGAGTGGGTGCGCGACTACGAGGAATATTACAACACTCACCAGACTGGCGAGGGGATGCTACCCGCGATACCTAGGGTGGTACTGGTCGCCGGAGTGGGCATGTTCTCGGTGGGCAAGGACAGCCGCGCCGCCACCATATCGGGCGACATCTACCTGCACACTATAAGCATAATCGAAGCGGCGGAAGGGCTGGGGGGCTACCGCTCGTTGCCGCTCAAAGATGCCTTTGCCGCCGAGTACTGGCCCCTCGAACTCTACAAGCTAACCCTGGCCCCGCCGGAGAAGGAACTCAGCCGCAGGGTGGTGCTGGTCACGGGAGCGGCGGGCGCTATTGGGGCCGGCATAGCTCGGAGGTTCGCGTCAGAGGGTGCCCATGTGGTCTGCGCCGACCTTGACCTTGAAAAGTCCGCCGCGCTGGCAGCCGAGTTGAGCAAGGCGAACTCAGCCAACAAATCTATCGCCGTGCAGATGGACGTAACGGACGAGGCTTCGGTGAGCGAGGCGTACAAGAGGGCGCTCCTTGAATACGGCGGGGTGGATGTCGTGGTGTCCAACGCTGGGATAGCCAAAGCGTGCCCCATTGACGAGTTGAGCCTGGAAGACTGGGAACGCAGCTTCGCGGTGAACGCCAGGGGGCACTTCCTGGTGGCGCGCGAGGCGTTGCGGATAATGAAGGCGCAGGGCACCGGCGGCAGCTTCGTGTTCGTCGCCACCAAGAACGTCACCGCGCCCGGCAAGGAGTTCGGGGCCTACAGCGCCTCCAAAGCAGCCGAAGCCCAACTGGCGAGGGTGCTGGCGCTAGAGGGGGCACCGCATGGCATACGCTCCAACATGCTCAATCCCGACGCCGTGTTTGCCGGGTCCGGCCTCTGGTCGCAGGAGGTACGCGAGCAGCGAGCCAGGGCGCAGGGCATTGACGCCGGGGAGATAGAGGAGCACTATCGCAAGCGCAACCTCCTACAGGTGGAAGTCACCGCCGCCGACGTAGCCGAGGCCGCCCTGTTCTACGCCTCCGACCGCTCGGCCAAGACCACGGGCAGCATGCTCCCGGTGGACGGCGGCTTGAGAGAAGCATTCCCACGTTAGGGGTGCAGGGAGCACCCTGCCGGGGTGTGGGGTGTCCCCAAGTTCCCCATCTATCCTCTCTTAGCCCTTCAGAGCCAAAAGGCATAGCAGGTTAGACGAAGCTATGGCGGACACAAACGCCGAAGAACAAAGTGAGCAACCACCCAGCAGGAGTACCTCCACCCTCAAGGCGGTGCTGTTCGACTGGGACGGCACAATAGTCGATTCCGCGCGGGCGATGTTCCTGTCGTACCGCCACGCCTACGAGAAGCACCTGGGCATCGTCTTCCCCACAACCGACGCCGACTTCCGGCAGTTGGTGCCAATGCGCCTCGCCGAAAGCTCGGCAAAGTTCGGGGGCGAGAAAGCCGCCGACATAGCCCTTAGCTACAACCACTACTACGAGCAAGAGGGCTACAAGACGGGCAGGGTCTACGAAGGCGTACGCGAGGTGCTGGTGGAGTTGCGAGCGCGGGGCTACCTGCTGGGCGTGGCCTCCAACAAGGGCTGGGGCAGAATCGGTGCCGACATCGACTACCTTGGGCTTCAGAGCCTGCTCGACGCGTTCGTCACCTCCGAGGACACACCCCAGCGCAAGCCCCACCCCGCGCCTTTGCTCAAACTGGCGGAGAAGCTGGAGGTAGCACCCCAATACTGCGCCTACATAGGCGACTACCGGGGCGACATCATAGCGGCCAGGGAAGCGAGTATGGTGTCGATAGCTGTGATGTGGGGCGGGATGTTCCCCACCGAAACCCTGCTGGCCGAGCACCCCGACCACCTAGTCGAAAAGCCGGGGGAGCTGCTGGAACTCTTCCCCGGCCCCCAAGCTCCACAACTACCCCCGCCAAGGACCGGTATAGAGCCTGAGCGCCTTCGCTAGATAGCTTCCCCGCACAGTAGCTGAGGTACGACCACGACGACCAGAGAGACCCCTGTCATCCTGAGCGTAACGAAGGATCAGGTGGCTAGGGAAGAAGGCGAATTGGAGCACGTCACCGGCTGTGCTACGGCAATCGTAGCATCTGACCCTGTAGCAACAACGTTCCTAGAACTCATCGCAAAAATGGCACATCGAAGGGATAACCACTTCACATGAGTCCTGGTAACGAGGGAGGCATGCATGTTCACAACAGAGCAACGGGACCATCTACGTGACTATATCCTGGATACAGCCAGGTCCGACCCACGAGTCACAGGGGGTGCGCTCACCGGCTCCATGGCGGTTGGCACCGTAGACGATAGGTCCGATGTGGACGTGGCTTTCGGGATCGCCGAAGGCACCTCCCTCAAAGCCGTCCTCGATGACTGGACCGAGGCGCTTGACCGCGAATTCGGCGTCCTACACTATTGGGACCTGCCCTTCCGTACAAGCTTATACCGCGTGTTCCTCCTGCCCGGCGGCCTAGAACTCGACGTTGGGCTGTCACCACAGCACGATTTTGGTCCTCGCGGCCCAGGCTTCCGTGCCCTATTCGGCACCACCCGCCAACAGGAGCCTTCGACGCCCGATCCCCGGTTCCTGGTCGGACTATGCTGGCACCATGTCTTCCACGCGCGGTCGTCCATAGAGCGCCGCAAGCCGTGGAGGGCAGAATACTGGATCAGCGCCCTTCGCGACCACACTATCAGCCTTGCCTGCCTCCGCCTGGGCGAGGAGCCTTCCGAGGCTCGTGGCGTGGACCGCCTCCCCACCGCTGTGACCGAACCACTCTCTGCGGCGCTCGTTCGGTCGCTCGATGAAGAAGAGTTGCGCCGAGCTTTGGCTGCGGCGACAACAGCTTTTATCACCGAACTGGAAGCACAGGACCCCTCGCTATGCGCACGCCTCAAGCCATTACTCCAGGAGTTCGGCGCTCCGCAGAGTGGTTAGATACAAGCGTCACATTGAGGATTTGGGGTGCCGTGATTGTAACCAGGCGGCTTGCACAAGCTATTTGTGCAAGCCGTCCTGATGCCGTCCTGATGCCGTCCTGATGCCGTCCTAGTGTTGCATGTACGGCTGGTGCAGCTCTACCGCCTTGGACGACTTGCTGCGCACGCGGATATTGATCATCTCTACGAACACCGAGAAGGCCATCGCGAAGTAGATGTAGCCCTTCGAGATGTGCTGGTCGAACCCTTCCGCCACCAGGGTCACGCCGATTAGCAAGAGGAAACTGAGCGCCAGCACCTTTATGGTCGGGTGCTGCTCTATGAACCGGCCGATTGCTCCTGCCGATATCATCATAATGCCCACCGCAATTACGACGGCGGTAATCATCACCCATAGCTCGTTCGCCATGCCCACGGCGGTAATTACCGAGTCGAGGGAGAAGACTATATCGAGCAGGATTATCTGGACCAGGGTGGAGACGAACATCGCCCTGCCCTTTGTAGCGGCCTGCTCACCATGGCCCTCCGGCTCGCCCTCAAGCCTGTGGTGTATCTCCCAGGTGCTCTTGCCAAGCAGGAACAACCCGCCGCCTATCAAGATGAGGTCGCGGCCCGAAATCTCTTGGCCCAGCACCTCAAAGAGAGGCGCGGTGAGGCTGATAATCCACGAAAGGGAGAGCAGCAACAAAACGCGTGTGAACATAGCCAGCCCTAAGCCGATAGTTCGAGCGGTGGCCTGCTGCTCTTTGGGCAGGCGGCCCGCCAGGATGGAGATGAAGATGATGTTGTCTATACCTAAGACGATCTCCAGCAGGGTGAGGGTCGCCAGCGCGATAAGGCTGTCAGGGTTCAATAACCATTCCATGTACCGGTCCTCCGGGAATAAATATTGGCGTCCGCGTACGCGGCAAGGCAAGCCGGGTGCGGCACTTATCATATTACGCAATATTCCTGCCACCAGATGCAGTAGCCACTGAGCGACACATTGGCTACAATGGGGAGGAATTGCGGGGAGGAGCAGTACAACATGCCTGAGCGCCGGGCGTACGATGCGGTTGTGGTGGGAGCAGGCCCGAACGGGCTGGCGGCCGCTATCACTATGTCGCGCGCTGGCAAGTCGGTCCTGCTGGTGGAGGCGGAGGAGACAATCGGCGGGGGCACCCGGTCCGCCGAGCTGACGCTGCCCGGCTTCACGCACGACGTGTGCTCGGCGGTGCACCCGTTGGGCGTGGCTTCTCCCTTCTTCCGCACGCTGCCGCTGGAGGAGCACGGGTTAGAGTGGGTGCACCCCCCCTCCCCGCTGGCTCACCCCCTGGACGATGGCTCTGCTGCCGTTCTCGAACGCTCCATAGAGGCGACCGGCGACTCCCTGGGTGCGGACGCTGAAGCCTACCGCCGACTCATAGAGCCAATCGTCAACGACTGGTACCGGCTGGAGGGCAGCACGCTAGGGCCGCTCAGGCTCCCGAAGCACCCGGTCGCTCTCGCCCGCTTCGGGTTGAGGGCGATCTTCCCAGCCCGGCTGCTGGCCCGCACCGCCTTCGAGGGGGAGCACGCCCGTGCCCTTTTCGCGGGCATGTCCGCCCACTCCATACTCTCCCTCGACCAGCCGTTGAGCGCGGCGTTCGGCCTGGTCCTGGGGGCGCTGGGGCACGTCGCGGGCTGGCCCGTGGCGCGTGGCGGCTCGCAGAAGGTGGCCGACGCGCTGGCTTCTTACCTGCGCTCGCTGGGCGGGGAGATAGTCACCGGCTGGCGGGTGAAGTCGCTGGACGAGCTGCCCACCGCCCGCGCCGTGCTGCTGGACGTAACGCCCCGCCAGTTGCTCGGCATGGCAGGTCTCCGCTTCACCTCCAGCTACCGCAGCCAACTCCGCCATTACCGCTACGGCCCCGGCGTGTTCAAGCTGGACCTGGCGCTGGACGGGCCTATCCCCTGGAAGGCCCCGGAGTGCCTGAGGGCGGGCACAGTACACGTGGGCGGCACGCTGGACGAGATAGCCGCTTCCGAGCACGCCATGTCACACGGCAGGCACCACCGCAGGCCGTTCGTGCTGGTGGCCCAGCAGAGCCTGTTCGACCCCACGCGCGCCCCGGAGGGCAAGCACACCGTCTGGGCCTACTGCCACGTGCCCAACGGCTCTACAGTAGATATGACCGGGCGCATCGAGGCGCAGATAGAGCGGTTCGCCCCCGGTTTCCGCGACCGCATACTGGCCCGCCACGCCATGTCACCAGCCGACGTGCACCGGTACAATGCCAACTACATCGGCGGCGACATCAACGGCGGCGTGCAGGACATTCGCCAGCTTTTCACCCGCCCCGCCGTGCGCCCTATCCCCTACACCACCCCCGCCCGCGACGTGTACGTCTGCTCGTCGTCCACCCCACCCGGCGGCGGCGTGCACGGCCTGTGCGGCTGGGAGGCCGCGCGGGTGGCACTGCGCCATAGCTTCAAATAGCATCCAGGCGCGCATATATCCTTGCTAAACCCTCCTGTAACGTAAAATGTAGCTCTTCTTGTATTGGTTCCTGTAACACAAAAGCCTTCTGTCCATGACAGGGGCTTGCTAGAATGCATCATAGAGATTTACCGGACCCTTGATACCGGCTGGACTCAAACTGATGCGCGACATACAGCAAAACAATCAAATTATTCAAAAATCAAGCATAAAGGAAGGAACCAATGAAGAAGGCATTCAGGAGATTGCCGCGCGCCGCGCGCTGGCTGTTCGCAGTGGTCATGCTGGCGGGCATGGTGCCGGTTATGGCCTTTTCGGGGGTGAGGGCCGGCGCTGCTGCCCCCGCTACGCAGGCGGTGACCGATACCATTACAGTGGCAGACGGCCCCAACAGCCAGGTGTGGGCCAGAGTCGCAGGCAGCGTTGTAGTATATGACGAGTGCACCAACAAGGGCTGCCGCATCATGTCGGTGGACCTGTCGAAGCCGGGCAGCAAAGCCACCGCCATCTCGCAGGGCAATGTACCTTCGTATATGCCCTCCACCGACGGCAAGACTGTAGTGTGGGTGGACGGCCGCAAAGCCAGCAGGAACGGTTCCCTCTATGAGGCTAACAGCAACCTGAACATCATGGGCGCGGACCTGTCCACGGGCAAGGTGTTCACCGTGACGGCGGCTGCTAAGTCCCAGATATACCCCGAAGTAGCGGGCGACATCGTGGTGTGGGCCGACTTCCGCAACGCCAAGAGCGCGACCGACCTGGCTTCCGGCGACATCTACATGTACAACATTCGCACCGGCAAGGAGACGCTGGTGACCCGCGCGCCCGGCCTCCAAACAGGCCCGGTGACCAACGGCAAGGTGATCGTGTGGGCGGACTACCGCAACGAGCCGAAGAAGGACGGCTTCAACTCGAACATCTACGGGTATGACATCGCCACCAAAAAAGAGTTCGTCATCACCAAAGAGCCGAGCACCCAACTGCACCCGGCAATCTCCGGCAACACGGTTGTGTGGACCGACTGGCGCAACGGTGACAGCGATATCTACGGGTACGACTTGAGCACCAAACAGGAGTTCGCCGTTGCCGAAGCGCCCGGCAGCCAGCTAATGCCCTCTGTCTCCGGCGACCTCGTCGTGTGGTCGGACTGGCGCAATGAACCCGATAGCGCCAACAAGGGCACCAATGTAGACGTGTACGGTGCCAGCCTGGAGAGCGGACAGGAGTTCCTCGTATTTGTAGGTCCGGGCGGCCAGGGCGCGCCACGCATCAGCGGCAACACCGTGGTATGGGAGGACAACCCCAGCGGCGACTTCGAGAAAGGCGACTGGAACATCAGCGGCGCGATTGTAGACCCTGAGGCCGCCCCCGAACCCGCGCCCACGGAAGAAGCGCCCCAGCAGGCGACACCCGTGCCCACCGTAGTGAACCGACCTTCCGGCGCTCCCGAACCGGGTGTCATCAAGGGCAAAGTGACCGACACCAGGGGCAAGCCGCTGGCCGACGTGCCCATCACCATCCACGGCACCTCCACTGCGGGCGAGCGGGCCAACTTCGACACTCGTACGGGACCGGACGGCCACTATTCCATACACGTGCCCGACGGCATCTATCGCATCTATGGCTATTACCGGATGCAGTACAAGGACAGGACGTACAGGCTGCCGGTGTGGCCGGTGGACAACGTGGATGGCATAGCTCACTACAGCAGGGAAGGCGTGGTGAAGGACTTCGTCTGGAGAATCCAGGGACCCTCGCCGTTCGCCAAGGACGACCCGAACAACGCCATATACTACTACGGCGGCTATGCCTCGCTGGGCGACCTCTACCACCTGGAGATGATGCACGGCGAAGCGCCCTGGCACAGCCACGAATTCCCCGCAGGTTCGACCATAGAGCTGACGCTCAAGCCGGACGGCCCCCTCTTCGACGGTAGCACCGGGCAACCTATCGTCTTCCAGGTGCCGCCTGCCGAACTTGACGACTGGAACCTGTGGGACATCCCCCTGGGCGATTACATGGCAAGCGCCCAGCTAATCGAGAGGAATGGCAAGAAAACGCCCCTGCGCGTCGCCGCCGTGACCCAGGCCAACGGTGGGGAGCCGTTGCCCAAGCTCAAGAGCGCGCCCATCGTTTTCCTCCCCACCTCCGATACTGGCCTCATCGGGGTAAACATATACATCGTGCCCTGACCAGGAGACGGTATAACCCCGGCACCAGGCAAGAGGGCAGGTCCGGCGTTGGACCTGCCTTCTTCGCGATCACCTCTGGAGCTATCTCAAAAACAACAGTGTGGAACATCAGGACCAAAGCTTCACATTGTCATTTCGAACGAAGTGAGAAATCTCGTCCTACATGCAGGTGTGGCTTTTTGCTCACGAGACTCTATGTTTTAGGAAAGGTGCTATCTGGGTTGTACGGGACGAGATTTCTCACTGCGTCCGAAATGACAAAGTGGGGCCATATCCTCATATTCCACTCTGTCATTGTTCAGATAGCTTCTAATTAGCAGTTCTAAGGCTGCGTCCATACCCAGTCGCGTATCTCCGGCATATCCTCGAAGCGGTCGCGCGAGTACTGCACTGCCCGCTGGATGAGCGTGTTGCACTCGTCCACCAATGGGGCGGCAAGCCCCCGCACCCTGGTGGCGTACTTGAGCGCGGAGATGGCAAGGTGGTAGCGGCTCATCTGGTTGAGCACCACCATGTCGAACGGGGTGGTAGTTGTGCCCTGCTCGATGAAGCCGCGCACGTGGAAGCGGTCGGCGTTGGGGCGGCCGTGCACCAGTTGGTGTATCGCCCGCTGGTAGCCATGGAACGCAAACACTATCGGCCTGTCGGCGGTGAAGGTGTTCACAAAATCGGTCTCGCTCATACCGTGCGGGTGCACCGAGCGCGGGAAGAGCGTCATCAGGTCCACCACGTTCACCACGCGCACCTTCAACTCGGGGATGTTCTTGCGCAGCCACCAGGCGGCAGCCAGCGTCTCCATCGTGGGTATATCGCCCGCGCAGGCCAGCACCACGTCAGGCTCGAAGCCCTCATCGTTGCTCGCCCACTCCCAGACCGAGGCTCCCCTGGCGCAGTGCTCTATCGCGTCCTCCATGCTCAGGTACTGCAACTGTGGCTGCTTGTCAATCACGATCAGGTTGACGTAGTTGCGGCTGCGGAAGCAGTGGTCGGCTACGGAGAGCAGGCAGTTGGCGTCCGGCGGCAGGTAGATGCGCGTGACCGTGCCCCGCTTGGAGAGCATCACGTCAATCAGGCCCGGACCCTGGTGGCTGAAGCCGTTGTGGTCGTTGCGCCAGGAGGTGGAGGTGAGCAGGATGTTCAGCGAGGCAATGGAGTCGCGCCAGGGTAGCTCTATACCCTCCTGCTGCCACTTAGTATGCTGCACCGTCATGGATGCCGACACCATAGCGAACGCTTCATAGGTCGCATAGAGGCCATGTCGCCCCGTTAGCAAGTAGCCCTCAAGCCACCCCTCGCAGTTGTGCTCGCTCAGTATCTCCATCACGCGGCCGTCGGGCGACACGTGCTCGTCTATCGGGATTGTACGCCCTACGAAACAGCGGTCTGTCACCTCAAAGACGTTGTCGAGCCTGTTGGAATGGGTCTCATCTGGGCAGAAGAGCCGGAAGTTAGCCTGCTCCTCGTTCAGATTGAAGATGTCGCGCATCATCTTGCCCAGTTGCCGGGTCGACTCGTGCCGCTCGCCGGCAGGCTGCTCCACCGGGATGGCGTAGTCGCGGAAGTCGGGCATGATGAGGTCCACCAGCAGCTTGCCGCCGTTGGCGTGGGGGTTGGCACCCATGCGGCGTACGCCTTCGGGGGCAAGCGCCCGTAGCTCAGGCAAGAGCCGTCCGTCCTCGTCGAAGGTGTCCTCGGGACCGTAGCTGCGCAACCACTCCTCCAGTTGCGCCAGTTCCTGCGGGTTCTTCTTCACCCCATGCAACGGCACTTGGTGCGAGCGGAAGGTGCCTTCGACCGGCAGACCGTTTATCACTTCGGGCCCGGTCCAGCCCTTGGGCGTGCACAACACTATCAGCGGCCAGCATGGGCGGCCAGAGAAGCCGTTGGTGCGGGCGTCATGCTGTATTTCGCGGATACGCGCGTAGCAGGTGTCGAGAGTGGCGGCGAACTCCTGGTGCACGCGGGGCACGTCGTCGCCCTCCACGAAGTGCACCTCGTACCCGAAGCCCTCCAGCAGCGAACGCACCTCAGCGTTGGTGGCCCGGCCCAGCACGGTAGGGTTGGCGATCTTGTAGCCGTTCAGGTGGAGGATGGGGAGCACCGCGCCGTCGCGCACGGGGTTGAGGAAGCTGATGCCCTGCCACGACCCCATGAGCGGCCCGGTCTCAGCCTCGCCGTCGCCGACCACCGCCGCCACGATCAGGTCAGGGTTGTCGAAAGCCGCACCGAAAGCGTGGGTGAGCACGTAGCCAAGCTCGCCACCTTCGTGTATCGAGCCGGGGGTGGGCACGCTCACGTGGCTGGGCACCCCACCGGGGGTCGAGAAGCGGCGGAACAGTTGGCGAATGCCCGCCGTGTCCTCCGTAACCTCATTGTAGATTTCGGAGTAGGTGCCTTCAAGGTAGACCTGCGCTATGATAGCCGGGCCACCATGCCCCGGCCCTGCCAGGTAAATAACGTTAGCGTCCTGCTCCTTGATGAGCCGGTTCAGGTGCACGTAAATCAGGTTGAGGCCAGGCGAGGTACCCCAGTGTCCCAAGAGGCGGGGCTTGATATGCTCTGGGCGCAGGGACTCGCGAATAAGCGGGTTCTCCTGCAAGTATATCTGCCCCACCGTGAGGTAATTGGAAGCATTCCAGTAGCGGACCATCTTGTCCAATAGTTCCTGGGAAAGCGGCCCCTCCGCAGGCTCCTGCTTGTCAGGTGGCGCTTCGTTGCGTGTGCCGTCCTGGGCCACGGCGCTGGAAATTTCTGTGTCAAAGACGTACATGAATGGTTCCTCTTTCACACCGAAGGATAACAACCGCAGGCAATGGGGTTAGCGGCGCGTTGTTCAGCCCCATTATAAAAGACATGGGGCTTTGCAGGCACAGGAGCGTGATGTTGTTCTTGCTACAGGAGACACGAGGCGATTGAAGAAAGGCCCGGAATCTCAGCTAATGCGTAGTAGACGCCCGTCGATTGAAATCGAGGGCTACACAAGGCAAAGTCCCTGCGGGACTACGACATTCTCTTAGGACGTTCCAGATGCTCTGGGATGTACCAGTCTGCCGCAGGGCAGACTTTGCAAGCTGTAGCCCTCGATTTCAATCGACGGGCGTCTATTACGCGACGGGCGTCTCATGCCAACAATTACCACGTCGTGCGGTATCGACCTGTTAGCTTTCTCTACTGCTCCCGTCGTGTATAATGGCTGACAACCGGTAGCGGTCAAAACACCTCACAGCCTATCAAGAAGGTCAAAAGCCATGACTACCAGCGTTTTCCTACCCAACTACATCAACGGCAGGTGGTCCAGCCCCGAAGCCGGCGAATTGAGGGATGTCACCAACCCCTCGACCGGGGAGTTGCTGGCGCAGGTGCCGCTCGCGGGCCAGGCCGAAGTCACGCAGGCGGTGGAAGCGGCCTCGGCGGCTTTCCCTAAGTGGCGCAGGACCCCACCGGAAGAGCGCATCCAGTACCTCTTCAAGCTCAAACAGCTACTCGAAGAGAACCTTGAGGACATCGCGCGTCTGGTCACGATGGAGAACGGCAAGACGCTGGATGAAGCGCGGGCCGAGATACGCCGGGGCATCGAGAACGTGGAGGTGGCGTGCGGCATCCCAACCCTCATGCAGGGCTACAACCTGGAGGACGTGGCGGCGGGCATAGACGAGTTCATGATCCGCCAGCCGCTTGGTGTGGTCGCGGCCATCACCCCCTTCAACTTCCCGGTGATGATCCCCTTGTGGTTCCTGCCCTACGCCATCGCCTGCGGCAACGCCTTCATCCTCAAGCCCTCCGAGCGCGTGCCGATGACGATGGGGCACGTCTTCAAGCTGATGGAGGAGCTACACCTGCCGCCCGGCGTGCTGAACCTCGTGAACGGGGGCAAGGAAGCGGTAGACGCGCTGCTCGACCACCCCGACGTGCAGGCTATCAGCTTCGTAGGCTCCACGCCCGTCGCCCGGTATATTTACGCAAAGGCGGCGCAGAACGGCAAGCGCGTGCAGTGCCAGGGCGGGGCCAAGAACCACGCGGTGGTGCTTCCCGATGCCGACCTGGAGATGGCGACCAGGATCGTCAGCGACAGCGCGTTCGGCTGCGCTGGACAGCGATGCCTTGCCGTGTCGGTCGCGGTCACGGTGGGAGAGGCGCAGCGCACCTTCAGGGACGCCATTGCCGAGGTGGCAGGCTCGCTCAAGGTCGGCTACGGCCTCGAACAGGGCGTGCAGATGGGGCCGGTAATCACGGCAGAGAGCAAGTCGCGTATAGAGGGGCTTATCGAGCATGCTGCGGGCGAAGGGGCGCGGGTGCTGCTCGACGGCCGTAACCCCGCCATCTCAGGCTACGAGAGCGGCAACTTCGTGCGGCCCACCGTGCTGGACGGCGTGCACCCCGACAGCGAGTTGCAGAAGACCGAGATATTCGGTCCCGTGCTCAGCCTAATCCACGCCGACACGGTGGACGACGCTATAGACATCCTCGCCCGCAGCCGCTACGGCAACGCAGCCTCTATCTTCACCAGCAGTGGGGCGGCGGCCCGCGAGTTCCGCTATAAAGCGCCCGCAGGCAACATCGGCATCAACATCGGCGTGGCGGCCCCGATGGCCTACTTCCCCTTCAGCGGCTGGAAAGACAGCTTTCTAGGGGTGTTGCACGGCCAGGGTCGAGACGCGGTGGAGTTCTACACCGAAAAGAAGGTGGTAATCGAACGCTGGCCGAGCGAGTGGTCGCGCAAGTTCTGAGAGGGGACGATGGACGATGTAGAAGTTGTGAGTTTTGAGTTTTGAGTTTTGAGTTGGCGGATAATACCTAATCATCATCCTCTTGGCGTGGTCCTTGGCGTACTTGGCGTCTTGGCGGTTCCGTCTCCTATCGTCCATCGTCCATCGTCCATCGTCCATCGTCCATCGTCCATCGTCCACAGCAAAGGAGCTACCGATGAGCGACACAGTCGATAAGTACCGCGAGTACGTCATCACCGGCTTTGTGAAGGCAGTGCAGCCAATCGTGATCGAGAGGGCGCTGGGGGCTATCGTAACCGACCAGGCCGGTAAAGACTACATCGACTGCTTCGCGGGCATATCGGTGGTCAACGCGGGGCACTGCAACCCCGAAGTTATCGCGGCGGCCAGGGAGCAGATGGAAAAACTGGTCCATTCTGCCTCGTATATCTACTACACGCAGCCCGTGGGCGACCTGGCTGAGAAGCTGGCGCAGATTGCGCCCGGCCGCCTCAAGAAGAGTTTCTTCGCCAACAGCGGCGCGGAGGCTATCGAAGGCGCGGTCAAGCTGGCGCGGCTGTACACCGGCAAGACCGAGATTATTTCGCTCACCCACAGCTTCCACGGCCGCACCTGGGGCGCTCTCAGCATAACGGGCAATGCTGGCCGCAAGCGCCGGGGCGGGCCGTACGCGCCGGGCGTGGCCTTCGCACCCGCTCCCTACATCTTCCGCTCGCAAACTAAAGACCCCGAAGAGCTAGGCGAGCAGTGCGCCCAGGCGATAGAGGACATCATCCAATACTCCACGTCGGACGACGTAGCCGCCTTCATAGCCGAGCCGCTGCTTGGGGAGGGCGGGCTTATAGTGCCTCCACTGAACTACTTCCAGGCGGTGAAGCGCGTCCTCGATAAGCATGGCATCCTCTTCATCGCTGACGAGGTGCAGACGGGCTTCGGGCGCACCGGGGCCATGTTCGCACTGGAGCACTACGGCGTCGAACCCGACATACTTGTCACCGCCAAGGGCATCGCTGACGGCTTCCCACTTGGTGCGTTCACCACGCGAGACGAAATAGCGGCGGCGTTCAGGCCGGGCGACCACCTTTCGACGTTCGGCGGCAACCCGGTGTCGTGCGCCGCTGCCCTGGCGAACATCGAGTTCATACAGCGCGAAGGTCTCTCCGATAAGGCGCGGCAGGACGGCGAGTACGTCATATCGAGGCTGCGCGGCTTGCAGGAGCAGTACCCGATCATGGGCGAAGTGCGCGGCATGGGCCTGATGATAGGCATAGAGTTGGTCGCGGACGAGGCGCTCACCCCGGCGGTAGCCCAGGCCGAGGCTATACGAGCCTACTGCCTGCAAAACGGTGTGTTGGTCGGTGTGGGCGGCGTGTACGGCAACGTGGTGAGAATACAGCCGCCGCTGGTAATCACCAGGGACCAGCTAGACCGGACATTAGAGGTGCTAGAGCAGGCGCTTGGGCAAGTAGCCACGGCAGAGCACCCAGGGTTGCAGCCTGTCGCCTCCGGCAGGTAGTCGTGCCTGCACAGGGAAGGAGCAAGTATGCCAGGCAGCACAGTGCGCTGGGGAGTACTGGGCACGGCGCGAATAGCCGATACGGTGATACCGGGCCTCATGAAGGCGGGCAATAGCCGGTTAGTGGCGGTCGCCAGCCGGGACACAGCAAAAGCCCGTGAGTGGGCGCAGGCGCGTGGCTTGGAGCACTACTTCAGCAGCTACGACGCAATGCTTGCCTCCGACCTCATAGACGCGGTGTACATCCCCCTGCCCAATGCGCTGCACGTAGAATGGAGCATACGCGCCGCCGAACATGGTAAGCACGTGCTGTGCGAGAAGCCCATCGCCACTAGCGCGCCAGACCTAGAAGAACTGATAGCCGCGCAACAGAGGAGCGGGGTAAAGGTGATGGAGGCCTTCATGTACCGCTTCCACCCACAAACGGAGCGCATCCGGCAGCTAGTAGCTAACGGTGCTATTGGCGAGACCAAGATCGTAAGGGCAACCTTTGACTTCCTGTTGAGCCGCCCGAACGATGTACGGTTGAACAAGGAGCTAGGAGGCGGGGCGTTGCTGGATGTCGGCTGCTATTGCGTCAACATAGCGAGCCTAGTGGCCGGTATGCCGCCAGGCGCGGTCACTGCCAGCGCGGTCTGGTCGGAGGAGGGTGTAGATACGTCCCTGGTGGGTACGCTAGAGTTCCCGAATGGCGTGCTTGGCGTAATTGATTGCAGCTTCCAGGTCGGCACATCCATGCAGCAGAAGCTGGAAGTATCCGGCACGGAGGGCCTCATTCGCGTGGCGCAGCCCTTCCGCATGAGCGAAGAAGACACCACCATCATCGTTGACAAAGCCGACAAGGCAGGCACGGTCAAGCAGGTGCGGGTGCCCGGCGGAAACGAGTACCAGTTCATGGTCGAGCACTTCACCGACGCGGTGCTGAACGACACCGCCCTGAGTTACACCCTGGAAGACAGCCTAGCGAATATGCGCGTGCTGGACGCCCTGATAGAATCGGCAAGGACAGGTCGCCGGGTGGATGTAGCAGCCGGGAGTATGCGGTAACTGTTCCACCTGGCAAGGGCACAACAAAGCCCGCGACTTTTCCTTCTACGGCCCCAGTCACGTTGACGGGACCAAAAGTGCCCTTGTCATCCTGAGCGTAGCGAAGGATCTCAAGAAGGTGAGTAAGGACTCTGTTGGATTGGAGCACAGGAATGGCCTTGCCTCCCTGACGCCTGCGGTGCAACTGTCTACGACGTCCACCTGATCCTTCGCTGCGCTCAGGATGACAAGAGGAATTAGGGTGCTAAAATCCTCATCTGGTTCTCCTTCCCAAATCTTAGCCAGACAGCAACTACCAATGCACCACATCCCCCCTGATTTCGCCCGCACCATGCAAGAGGTCTACGGCACCGCAGGCGCCGAGTGGCTGGACCAACTGCCCTCCCTGCTTGCTTACTGCGAGCAGCGGTGGTCGCTGATGGTAATGCCACCCTTCCCGCTGTCCTACAACTACGTCGCGCCTGCTGTGCGCAACAACGGCACAGAGATAGTCCTGAAGGTAGGCTTCCCCAGCGCCGAACTTATGTCGGAAATGGAGGCGCTGCGGCTCTACGAGGGGCACGGTATCGCCCAACTGCTCGATTTCGACCGGGAGAGAGGCATCCTGCTGCTGGAGAGACTCAAGCCAGGCACGCCCCTCTCCCACATCACGGACGACGAGCAGGCTACCTCCATAGCAGCCCAAGTGATGCGCCAACTATGGCGTCTAGTGCCCGCGGAACACACCTTCCCCACCGTCGCTAAATGGGCAGCAGGGCTTGGAAGGCTGCGTGAGCGCTTCGGCGGCTCTACAGGCCCTCTCACCTCCCGGCTGGTGGAGGAAGCGGAGACCCTCTTCGCAGACCTGCTAGCCTCCACGACCGAACAGGTGCTCCTGCACGGCGACCTGCACCACGACAACATCCTGTCCGCCGAGCGCCGACCCTGGCTGGCTATCGACCCCAAGGGGCTGGTGGGCGAACCAGCGTACGAAGTCGGTGCCCTCATGCGCAACCAACTACCTGAGCCACTTGTCGGGCCTGACGCGCGTCGTTTCCTGGCTCGGCGTCTCGACCAACTGTCGGAGGAACTGGGGATTGACAGGGCGCGCCTGCACGGCTGGACGCTGGCGCAGGCTGTCTTGTCCGCGTGGTGGAGTATTGAGGACCACGGCTACGGCTGGGAGCCTGCCATTGCCCTGGCACAACTCCTGTCGGACATGTGGGCTTAGTACGCGAGACGCAACAAGCCCCCGGCTACTTGTGCGCCGAGGGCTTGTCGTAGAGTGCTGCTTTAGCCCTTGACCGAGCCTGCCAGCAACCCCCTGATGAAGTAGCGGCTGAGGAAGATGTAGACCAGCAACGTGGGCAGTGCCGTGATGAGGGAGCCTGCCATCTGCATGCCGTAGTCGGTGCCCGCCTGGCTCGATCCAAGCCCCGCGAGCGCCACCGTGATGGGCTGAGTCGCCGGGTTGCTGTTGAGCGTGACCGCAAAGAGGAACTCGTTCCAGATGGCCGTGAATTGCCAGATGAGCACCACCACGAAGGCGGGCACGCTCACCGGCAGCACGATGTGCCTGTAGATGCCGAAGAAGCCCGCCCCGTCTATCGTGCCCGACTCGACTAGCTCGTTGGGCACGCCCGCGTAGTAGTTGCGGAAGATGAGCGTGACAATCGGGATGCCGTAGACGACGTGCACCAGTATCAGGCCGGGTATGGTGGCGAACAGTTGGATGCTCTGGAGGAACTGCACCAGCGGGATGAGCACGCTCTGGTACGGGATGAACATGCCGAACAGCAGCAGCGTGAAGATCGTGTTCGAGCCTCGGAACTTCCACTTCGACAGCACGTAGCCGTTCAGACTGCCCAGCACCGACGATATAGCCACCCCCGGCACCGACAGTATCACGCTGTTGATGAAGCCGTTCTTCAGTAGCTCCCAGGCGTTGCCGAAGTTGGCGAGCGTGGGCGAGGCGGGCAGCGACCAGGGGTTGCCCCGCGAAACTTCCTCCATGCCCTTCAGCGCCGTCATCACCGCCACGTACACGGGCACAAGGAAGAACACCATCATCACGATGAGGATGAGATAGAACACCCAGTTCAGGTTGAACCGGGCCGCGCCCTTCTCGGTGGAGGCGGACAGAGATGCATGGTTCGCGCTCATGCTTCGGCCTCCGATCTGAGGTTGGTTATCAGGTACGGCACTATCACTACAGCCACGAACACCAGCATGATTACCGATATGGCAGCCGAGCGCGCAAACAGGTCGTCGCGGAAGGCTAGCTGGAACATGTAAATCGAGGGCACATCGGTGGCAAAGCCGAGCGTCTGGCTGCCCCCGGTCATGACGTAAATAAGGTCGAATATCTTAAGCGAGATGTGCCCCAGGATGATGAGCGCCGACAGCACGATGGGGTTGATGATGGGCAGGACGACGCGCCTGTAGACCTGGAACTCGGTCGCCCCGTCCACCCGCGCGGCCTCTCGCAACTCCTCCGGGATGCTGCGCAGCGCCGCCAGGAACATCGCCATCGTGAAGCCCGACATCTGCCACACGGCGGCCACGGTCACGGCGGGCAGCGCCAGGTTGCGATCTATGACCCACGCGAACGGCTGGTCCAGGAAGACCCAGCGCCAGATCGTGCCCGTGACCACGAAGGAGAGGGCCATTGGGAAGAGGAAGACGTTGCGGAAGAGGCTCTCGCCCTTGATTTTGCGGTCTAGCAGAATAGCCAGCCCCAGGCCAAGCACGATGCAGGCTACCAGGAACGCCAGCGTGAAGATGGCGTTGTTGCGCAGGTCCGTCAGGAAGCGATTGTCACCGAACAGGCGCTCGTAGTTGCGCAGGCCCACAAAATCGGCGGCGGGAAAGCGCACCGGCCCCACCTGGTTCATCACCCCGATGCCGCGCCAGTCGGTGAGGGAGGCCCACCCGTTCCACGCGATAAAGCCGTACACGAACAGCCCCACCGCAATTATCGACGGCAGCACCATCAGGATGGCGGTCAGCCTGTCGCGGCTCAACGGCTTGCGCCGCGAGCGTGCAGGCACCACCATCGGGGCCGGTTCAGCCTTAGCAGTGGGTTGCGTAGGGGCCTGAGGCGTTACAACGTTGGTCATGGTTTTCTCGATTTGGAAATTGGAATTTCGAATTGCGAATTTAGTAGAAATTCAACAAATTCGCAATTCGAAATTCCAATTTCCAAATCCGTCTACTTCAGCAGGTCTTCCGCCTGCGTCTGCAACTCCTGCGCGGTCTCGGAAGGCTCGCCCAGGTTGGCTACGAAGTTGTTGATGGCGGTGGTGAGGGCGCTGTTGAAGGCCTCCTTGGTGGCCGAGCCATGCGGCGCGCTACCGACCAGAGCCGTGGCGGCGGAGAAGTCCTTGGTGGCGTCCTGCATGTAGACGTCGAACTGGCTGGTGTCAACGTCGGTGCGGGCCGGGATGGAACCCTTGCGCAGGTTGAACACCACCTGTCCGGTCTTGGAAGCCAGCAGGTTGAGGAAATTCTTGACGTTCTGGGGGTTCTTGGCACCCTTGGGCACACCGAAGCTGTCGCTGATGACCTTGAAGATGCCGCTCGTGCCAGGGCTGGCTACCCAGCCGAAGTTCTCCGCCCACTGCGGATCGTTGGCCTGGAAGTAGCCCTTGGCCCAGTCGCCCATGATGGTCCCGGCGGCTGTGCCCTTGAGCACCTGCCCTGCCGCGTCGTCCCAGGTCAGGGCCGAGAAGTCGGAGTTCACGTAGCCACCCTGCCAGATCTTCTTGAGCTGGGTGAGGGCTTCAACGACCGACTCGTCGGTCCACTCGGCCTCGCCCGCCATGAGGTCGTTGTACTTGTCGGGGCCTGCGGTGGTCAGCAGGATGTCCTCGAAGAGCATGGTGACGGCCCAGGTGTCCTTGCCGCCCACGGCCAGCGCGGCGATATTCTTGGCCTTCAGTTTGTCCGCCGCGGTGAAGAACTCGTCCCAGGTGGTGGGCGCGGTGATGCCGTTATCGGTGAAGACCTTCTTGTTGTAGAAGAGCACGTTGCCCCTGTGGATGTTGGCAGGGACCGAGTAAATCTGGTCGTCCTGCGTAATCATGGTGAGCAGCTGCTCGGGGAAGGCACCCTTGATGTTCATGTCGGTGTAGATGTCGGTGACCGGGTCCATGCGGTCCGCCACCACGTAGCCGTCAATCAGTTCGGGGCCTGCGTGCACCTGGAAAGTATCGGGCGGGTCGTTGCCCTGCATGCGGGTCTTGAGCACGGCCTTGGCCTTGTCGCCACCGCCGCCCGCCACCGCCGCGTCGATTACCTCGACGTTGGGATAAAGCAGACTGTACAGGTTGAGGATGTCGTTCTTGCCCTCGGCCTCGCCGCCCGCCGTCCACCAGCTAAAGAACTCCATCTTGCCGGAGGCAGTGGGGTCGGGCAGGATGCCTTCTTCGGCCAGCGCGGCGAGCGTCTCGGCGGCCTCACCCACGACAGCAACAGGAGTCTCCGCCGTCATCTCAGTGGGTATTGGGATTGTAGTAGGATTAGCGGCGGGGCCTCCGCATGCCGAAAGGATGGGGAGCGCCAGCATCGTCCCCGCAACGAACCATTTTATGCGTGTTTTCACATTAGCCATTTTCTTCCTCCTTTGGATGAATCCTTCTGTTCGACCTCGAACACTGGGGGCGCGAGAAACTTGCCTCCCATCACGAACCTGAATTGTAGACGGCGAGAAACCACCTCCTTCAAAGAAACAAGAGGAGAGCCGTGCCGGATAGGATGTAAGGGGAGTGAGGTTTCACGGCAGATGCCTGGGTCACGAGTGGACCAACTGAATCGCTTACGAGAGACGCAAGCGGCACTATGCCAATACTGCCCAATGCATTATACGGGGATACAGGTGACTGTCAAGCATTTATGTAGCAGCGGCAGCAAGCAGGCCACCTTTAGAGATTAGAACCCTCTCCCCCTCTGTCATCCTGAGCGCAGCGAAGGATCAGGTGGGTAGGCGAGAGTCCTCAACATTCATGGTATTGGTGGCAGTAGGAACTATGTGCATCATTAGAAAGGGTCAAACACGGGTCACTGATCCTTCGCTACGCTCAGGATGACAGGGTGGGGCGGAATCCTGACGTTGTACTGACTGCAAGAAGCACCCTTCAACTACAGCCCTGGCACTGTCCTGCCCGCCGGGTAAATCAGGTAGACCGTACCCCCCGAACCCTGCAACCACAATCTCTCCAACTCGGCCCGTGGGTAGGTGCGCTGCACCGCCTCGTTACTCGCCGCTGCCGGGTCGTTCACCACGGGGTTGCCCAGTGCGTCGAAGCCAACCAGCACCGCCAGGTGCCCGTTGCTCGCCGCGATAGGTGCGCCCGATAGCTGGCCCCGGCCCCAGCTATAGCTCATAACCACCGGCACGCCCGCCGCCACCCACTCTTCCGCCTGCGCCATGCTGGTGAAGCGCGTTACATAGGCTTCCATGCCCTGGCCGGCGGCATAGGCTGCGTTGAAGGGCCAGTTGCCGTGCCCCTCGTACACGCGGTCGTACACGCCGGTCACCGCCGCGCGCACCCCCGGCTCACACGACCCCGACCGCCC
>JALZHI010000156.1 GCA_030913985.1 Chloroflexota bacterium
TTGCAGAGTGTAGCCCGCGATTTCAATCGCCGGGCGTCGTCCTTTGCATTTGCTGCTAACGCGAACTCATTCTCCCGTCGTCCTTTGCACTCTGCCCCTAATACATCCCCTTCACCGGCGTCCTTCACACCTTATGCCCAATACACTCCTTCGCCGGGCATCGTCCTTTACACACCATAACCTCTACGCTGTTACCTCTACACAGACGCATCCAGTTCCCGCGATCTCTCCTCTACCCGAAACCCGCCATCCACCAGCCACACGTCGTAGATGGCGTCGAACCCCTCCTCCCAGGCGGGTGGTTGCAGGCGGTTGGCGGTGCGGTAGATGGCACCTAACGGCACGCGGGCCTTGCCGGTGCGAAGGTCGTTGCGGGTTCGGGAGCCTTGAACGTCGGGCTGAAAGTAATAGGCCACTAATCGGAAGCGGGCGCTCCGGGCGAGTTCGATGTATCGAGCGCGGTCCAGTGCGGTGGGGTTGGTGTTGTCCACCACGAACGGCTGCTTCATCGCCAGGCAGGCTTGTAGCAGCAGGCGCTCACGGTTGCGCGTCCGCAGCATATCGAGGTTGATGCGTACGTGCGTGTCGAAAAATCGCTCCTTGTAGAAGGTCGATTTGCCGGAGGCTTGCAGGCCGGTGAAGATGAGTGCTTCCATGTGGACGATGGACGATGGACGATGGACGATGGACGATGGACGGTAGGAGACGGAACCGCCAAGACGCAAAGGACGCTAAGGACGCGCAAAGAGGATGAAGAGTTGGATGGGTGCTAAGTGATACTCAGTCCTCATCACAGCTATCGTCCATCGTCCATCGTCCATCGTCCATCGTCCTCCTAAGGCAGATGCTTGTCGTAGAAGGCGAGGAGGCGTTGCATGTATTCTTCGGGGGCCTTGTCGTAGCTACCGGTGTGCTTCGCGCCTTCCAGCACCCAGAATTCGAGGTTGGGGTTGCCCGCGGCGGCCTTCTGGAGGTCGTAGGCGTGGCTGACGGGCACCAGGGCGTCCTCTGTGCCGTGTATGAGGAACAAGGGGCGGTCGTTCAGCCGGGCGAGGGATTCAACGGGCCTGGTCGAGGTAAGGTCGAGGTCGTAGAGCAGTTTGCCCATGAACAGGATGCCGGGGTTGAAGAAGCCGGGCAGGCCGCTGGCCTTGGGCAGTTCCTTGTCCAGCAAGCCGGGTAGACTTGCGAAGGAGGAGTCCGACACCAGCGCCTTCATCTGCGGGTGGTTGGGAGCGGCGAGCAGTTCGGTAGCCGCGCCCATCGAGAAGCCCAGGCCGCCTACCTCGGAGACACCCCGGCCTTCCAGGTACTGCAAGGCCCCAGCTACGTCTCGCGTCTCGTGAAGGCCGAGGGAGTAGCGTTCGCCGCCCGACTCGCCGTGCGCCCTGAAGTCGAAGGCGAAAGCATCGTAGCCCCGGTCGTGGAGGCCCTTCATGATGCTGAGTAGCGCGCCCCCGGCCCGGTTATTGTTGCGGCCGTGCATCACCAGGATCACCTTGTCGCCGGGCGAGTCAATGTACCAACCCTTGAGTGGGATGTTGTCGCCGGCGCTGTTGAACTGCACGTCCTCGTACTGCATGCCCAACTCGGCGGGCGTGCCTGCAACTGCTACTCTCCTGGGGTGCGAGAGCCTATCAGCGACGATGCTCGACACGGCAAAGTAGGCGGCGAGCAAGAGGACTGAGAGTGTGATGGCAAGCACCGCCAGCCTGCGCCGCGTTATGAGTCTCCTGCGGGTCGCTACTTGCGGCCGGGCTGGTGTTAGTTCTGTTCCGGTAGTTGTCGCCATAGATTCCCTCGGCTTTACCTAAGAAGTAGAACAATTGGCTAACTTATTGGAAAACTTCATTCTGCTCAATAAGTACCAGTAATCAATCGTCTTTTGTGGGAACAAGAGCTAAGGTTCCGCCGATTACGACAAGTGCGCTTAGCACCACGTACATGACGGTTGTTCCCCACTCCGGGAGGTCTCTACGCATACCTGATAAGAAGAATACCGTGACGAAAAGAAGCATGAAGACCAAGGGGGCGAGTCTCTTGTACTTGGTTTTCACCGTAAGACCTCACTTTGGGCTTTCTTGCTATTCCTTCCAGAGCTTAGGTGCCACTCCCAACTCGTATATAGACTGAATGAGCACGCAGATATTATGACACAGAACTCTGCAAACAGTCTTTTTGGCCGAACCCACTATTCAGGCAAAGCCGCTTCCCTCGAACGTTCAGACTAAAGATGCAACTACTGGTCTGTAGGGCCGGGTCCCCAATCCTCCCATCGTCCATCGTCCGTCGTCCATCGTCCATCGTCCCCGCCTCAGGCCCTGATACACGCCGCCCAGTGCCCCGGCGACTTCTCCTGCAAGGGTGGGTCAATCTCGCGGCAGGCGGCAATGGCGAGGGGGCAGCGAGTGTGGAAGTGGCAGCCCCTAGGCGGGTTGATGGGCGAGGGCACGTCGCCTGTGAGGATGATACGCTGCCGCTGCATCTCGGCCATCGGGTCGGGGATGGGCACCGCCGATAGCAACGCCTCCGTGTAGGGGTGCATCGGGTTGGCGTATAGCTCGGTACGGTCCGCAAGCTCCACTATCTTGCCCAGGTACATCACGGCCACGCGGTCGGAGATGTGGCGTACCACGCTCAGGTCGTGCGCGATGAAAAGGTAGGTCAAGCCGAACTCCGCCTGCAAGTCCTCCATGAGGTTGATAATCTGGGCGCGGATGGACACGTCGAGCGCGGAAATTGGCTCGTCGGCCACTATGAACTCAGGCTCCACGCCGAGGGCGCGGGCGATACCGATACGCTGCCGCTGGCCGCCGGAGAACTCGTGCGGGTAGCGGTTGGCGTGGTAGGGGTTGAGGCCCACGCGGCGCAGCAACTCCAGCACGCGCTCCTGTAGCTCCTTGCCTTTGGCGAGGCCGTGCACCTTTATCGGCTCGCCAATGATGTCGGCCACCGTCTGCCGGGGGTTGAGGGAAGCGTAGGGGTCCTGGAAGATCATCTGCATCTGGCGGCGCAAATGCCGCATCTCCTCCCTGGGCAGTTGCACGATGTTCTCACCCTTGAAGACCACCTTGCCTGCTGTCGGCTTGTAAAGCTGCAAGATGGCCCGCCCCGCCGTGCTCTTGCCGCAGCCCGATTCGCCTACCAGGCCGAGCGTCTCGCCCTTCCTAACGAAGAAGTCGAGGCCATCCACGGCCCGCACCGCGCCCACCTGCCGCTGGAAGAGCACGCCGCGCATGATGGGAAAGTGCATCCGCAGCCCCGCCACGCGCAACAGCACGTCCTCCGGCGACTCGATGCCGACCTCCTCCATCGTGGCGACACGCAGCCGCGCCCCAGAAGCATCAGCCGCCGAATCTACCCCTATGTTTGTCTTGTCCGTAGTTGCCATATTAACCCTTTACGCTTGTTTGACTGCCGGGAACCACCAGCATACCGGTATGATAATGATTATTCACCGCAGAGACGCAGAGGACGCGGAGGTTACGCCGAGATCGTGATTGTTTAGTTAAGGGCAAAAGCAGGGTCTTACTGTACGATGCTGCCACAACTCAGAACACCCTCTATTCTTCTCTGCGTAACCTCTGCGTCCTCTGCGTCTCTGCGGTGAATAATACTGTTCCTCCTGGCAAAATGCTCGTATCCTGCTCTAGGACCCGGCTTTAACCGCTGTTTCGTCTTCGATGGCGTGGGGCCGGGTGGAGCGCACGTCTACCCAGCAGGCTACCTGGTGCCCTTCGTCCACGGTGCGCAGGGGCGGGCGCTCTAGCTCGTTGCGAGGCTCGCGGAAGGTGCAGCGGGCGTAGAAGGGGCAGCCGGGGGCCATGCGGATCAGGTCGGGCGGCAGGCCGGGGATCGGTTCTAGGCGCTCCTTGCGCTCTTCGTCCAGGCGGGGCACCGACTTGAGCAGGCCGAGCGTGTAGGGGTGGCGCGGGTCCTTGTACATCTGCATCGTCGTGCCCTGCTCCATCACCTGCCCGCCATACATCACCATCACCCGGTCGCACAGGCCCGCCACCACTCCCAGGTCGTGCGTGATGAAGATTACCGCCGTGCCGAACTCGCTCTTGAGCCGCCGGATGAGATCGAGTATCTGCGCCTGGATAGTCACGTCAAGGGCGGTGGTCGGCTCGTCCGCGATGAGCAGCTTCGGGTTGCACGAGAGGGCCATCGCGATCATCACGCGCTGGCGCATGCCACCGGAGAACTGGTGCGGGAAGTTGTCCACCCGGTCAGCGGCTGAAGGTATGCCCACCAGCTTGAGCAGCTCAATCGTGCGGGTGCGCGCCTGGGCTGCCGTCATATCCATGTGCAGTTGCAGGGACTCGCCTATCTGCTTGCTCACCTTCAGCACCGGGTTGAGCGAGGTCATGGGGTCCTGGAAGATCATCGAGATCTCCTTGCCCCGGATATGCCGCATCTCTTCCTTGCCCATCTTGAGCAGGTTCTGCCCGCGATAGAGGATTTCGCCGCCCACCACCTTGCCGGGAGGCGAGGCTATCAGGCGCATGATCGTCATGGCCGTGACGCTCTTGCCGGAACCGGACTCGCCCACAATGCCGAGCGTTTCGCCTTCGTCCAGCGTGAACGACACGCCGTCCACCGCCTTCACCACGCCCTCGGCAGTGTAGAAGTGCGTTTGCAGGTTGTTGACTTCGAGCAGATGAGGCATTAGAGACCTTTCTGGTGATTTGGGAATTAGGATTTCGGATTTCGGATTTGCTCCGATATCTACTAAATCCGAAATCCGCATTCCCAAATCCCAAATTCTTCCTACCTATTGAGGCGTGGGTCGAGGGCGTCGCGCAGACCGTCGCCCAGCAGGTTGAAGGCCAGCACCGTCAGCATGATGGCGAGGCCGGGGAATATCAGCAGGTGAGGCCCGTTGAATACGCTGTTGCGTTCCACTCCGAGCATCGTGCCCCACTCAGGGTGAGGCGGCTGCTGTCCCAGTCCCAGGAAGCCAAGCGCCGCCGCGTCCAGGATGCCCGACGCGATGCCGAGCGTGCCCTGTACGATGAGCGGCGTCAGCGCGTTGGGCAGGATGGTGCGAAACAGGGTGCGCGAGGCAGGCACGCCCAGCGCCTTGTCGGCGGTGACGTAGTCTAACTCCTTGATGGAGAGGACGCTTGCCCGCACGATGCGCGCGTAGATGGGGATGCCGACGAAGCCGATTGCGAACAGCGCGGGCAGCAGCGGGTTCAGACCCTGCACGATCAAGGGGCGTAGCACCGCCACCAGGGCGATTGCCAGCAGCAGGCTTGGGAAGGCCAGCAGCACGTCCATGAGCCGCATCAGAACGTTATCCAGCCAGCCACCAACGTAGCCCGACAGCGCGCCTATGAGCGTGCCCACGATGATGGCAAATGTCACCGTGGCTATACCGATGAAGAGGGAGACCCTCGTGGCGTGCACCACGCGGCTGAAGAGGTCGCGCCCGTTGCCGTCCAGCCCGAATATGTGCTGAGGTTCGCTTGAGGGACAGCCGAACAGGTGGATGCAGGGCGTAACGCGCACCCGATTGTTGGGGTCGGTAAAGGTTATCGGGTCGTGAGTGGCTATGATGGGCGCGAATATGGCGACGAACAGCAAAATGCCGATAATCAGCAGCCCAACCTGCCCGGAGCGGTTCCGCAGCAGATGCCGCCACGCGTTGCGCCACATGCTTGCCGATCTCGCGGGCCTCAAGATGCCCGGTTCTACCGCTTTCTGTCGTAGAAGCATTCGTCCGGCTCCTAACTAAGCCTGATACGCGGGTCTATGTACGCGTATGATATGTCCACCAGCAAGTTCATCAGCACGAAAAGGAAGGCCACTATGATGGTGAAGCCCTGCACCACCGGGTAGTCCCTAGCGAAAATCGAATCGACCAGGAACTTGCCCACGCCGGGCAGGCCGAACACCGTTTCGGTGAGCACCGCGCCTCCCAACAGTGCCCCGAACTGCAAGCCTATGACGGTCACAAGGGGCAGCAAGGCGTTGCGCATGGCGTGGCGGAAGAGCACGAACCGCTCTCCCAGGCCCTTCGAGCGGGCGGTGCGGATGTAGTCAGCGCCCAGCACGTCCAGGAGGTTCGAGCGGGTGAGTCGGGCTATGATCGCCATCGGGATGGTGCCCAACGTGACCGACGGCAAGACGAGGTGCTCCAGCGCATCGCCCATGACCGTCCACTTGCCCTGCAAGGCCGCGCTGACCGTGAACATGTTCGACAGGAACAGGAAGAAGCCCCTGGGAATACCCTCAAGGTCCGTCAGGCCCCAGGCCTTGTCTAAGGGCGGGAGGGTCACGCCGGGCGTGAGGCGGCTACCAGTGGGTAAGCTGAACGGCGTGTCGTGCAACACCACCCCGAAGAAGCCCGCCAGCAGCAGGCCCAGCCAGAAGATGGGCATCGAAACGCCGAGATTAGCAATCACCATCGCACCGGCGTCCATGGGGCTTTTGTGCTTGTAAGCCGAGATGATGCCTAGCGGCACTCCCACCGCGATAGCAAACAGCATGGAGCCTATGGCAAGCTCCAGGGTCATCGGCAGGCGTTCCAGGAGGATGTCGCCCACGGGACGGCCAAACTTGATGGAGTTGCCCAGGTCGCCTGTGATCAGGCCGGTGGAGTAGCGCAAGAACTGGGTCGGGATATTGTCGTTGAGGCCGAAACGCTCCCGGAAGGCGCTGCAAGTTTGCGCGGTGGCCCGCTCGCCAAGCATGGCGATGCACGGGTCGCCCGGAATGGAGCGCACCAGGACGAAAGTAACGAATATGATACCTAATATGACGGGTACGATCAGCAGCAGACGCTGAAGTAGGAAGCGTGCCATAGCTTATTCCAGACTCTAAAGGGAGGGTTATAGCCGCTTGCGAATGAGATACAGCGAATGGGCGAGACGGCTTGCGTCCCGCCCATTCGCGTACCTGCTCGGCCCTGTAAGGGAACCAGGCCGAACAGCATCCTGAAGGTTACTCCGAGGGCGGAGGGGGATTCAGGAACTGGGTGAACAGGTAAGTCCAGTAGTCGAAGGTGCCGGAGCGGCCCTTGTGGAGCGGGTGCGCGGCATCCCACTGTACTGCGTAAGTCGCCACCACGTCCTGGGCGGTCACCTGGGTGCCGTCCGAGAACTTGGCGTCCGGGTTGAGCGTGACGGTCCACTCGGTCAGGTCGTCATTCGACTCGTAGTCAGAGGCCACGCCCAGTTCGACCTCGGTGCTGCCTACCTTGTAGCCGAGCAACGGCTGGAAGATCTGCTCGCAAGCGCGCAGGGCCTCACCGTCGGTCTCGTCCGCGCAGTAGAGCGAAGGCGGCTCGCCGTTCTGGATCCACACGAAGGTGTCGTCACCAGGCTGCGACATGACGGCGAACGTCTCGTTGCCCAGAGGGCTGGAGTGAGCGCCCGCCACGTCTGCCCTGTAGACCGTAGCCGAGCCGCCGTGGGCGATGGGGATCATCGGGACGTGCTGCTTGATGGCGGTGTTCGCCTCGGCGTAGAGGGCGTTGCGCTCTTCCTGGTCGGACAGCGAAGCGGCCTCGGCCAGCTTGGAGGTGATATCCGGCCACTTGTTGCCGAACGAGTTGTTAGCGCCCGTACCGAAGTGCGAGTCCAGGAAGTTGGTAGCGTCGGGATAGTCCGCGCCCCAGCCCAGCAGGAACATCTCCAGGTTGCCTGCGGAAGCGTTATCCAGGAAGGTAGCCGACTCCTGCTGGTCGATTGTGGCTGTAATGCCAAGCGGAGCTAGCTGAGACTGGATTTCCTCGGCCACCTTGTCGGGGGAAGGCAGGTAGCCACGGACCACGTTGCGATAGGCAAGCCTGATGGGGAAGCCGTTCGCGAAGCCCGCTTCGGTCAGCAGCGCCTTGGCCTGCTCCAGGTTGTACTCGTACCAGGCCTCGCCCTCGCAGCCGCCAGGGATGGCGCACGGGGTGAAGTACTGAGCCACGGCGGAACCGGGCGGGTAGAACTTGTCAACGATGGCCTGGCGGTTGAGAGCCATAGCAATCGCCTGGCGCACCTTCTCGTTGTCCAGCGGGGGCTTGGTATTGTTCATACCGACGTAGAAGACGTTCAGCGCCACACGCGGGAAGAGCTTGAGGTTGGTATCGCCCTGGATGGTGGTGAAGTCGTTCGGGTCGGGGTTGTCGATACCGTCGGCCTCACCCGCGCGCAGGCTGCTGAGGCGGGCGGTCGCCGACTCGTTCCAGCGGAAGATGAGGGTCTTGAACGCGGGAGCGGTACCGGCATAGTGCGGGTTCGGCACCAGCGTCAGGTGATCGCCGCGCACCCATTCCTGCACCATGTAGGGGCCGGAGCCGAGAGGATTGTCCAGCGGAGCGCCGCCGGTCTCCTCAAGGTGGGCAGCCGACTGGATGCCGAGGGAGCTAAAGGCGATCTTAGACGGGAAGGCGGGGTCCGAGGCGCACAGGGTGAACTTCACAGTTGTGTCGTCCACGGCCTCAATCGACTTCATGATACCGCCGTAGCTGCAATCGGCTACGGCATACATGTCTTCCGTGGCGGTGATGGCCGCTGCGCCACCGGTGGGAGACGCCACAGCGCCAGCTTCGGTGGGGGTCTCTTCCGGCGCGGTAGTGCCGGTTGGACGGGCGGGGGCCGTGGTGTCAGTCGGTGCGGCAGCGGCCTGTGTGGTAGCCGTGGGGGCTATCGTTGTAGGTGTGGGTGCCGCTTCCGGGCCGCAGGCCGCGAGCACGGGCAGCAATATGAGGACTGCCGCCAATACCCCTGCGAATTTCTTCTTTAAGAACATGCTTACTTTCCTCCTATAATTTCCTGGCTCATTTCTGGTACCAGATACGGAATGCTCGGACAATTGCACCAAGCGAGCACTCAGTACGACAATACGTGATGGGTTATAACCACGCATCACCCCCTTCGCAGGACAAGGTAACCCACAATGCAGGTAATTTGCATTATAAGTTATAACACCAACATGTCAAGTGCCCGGTTCAGATAAAGCCGCTTGCTGGAGGTTTGAAGGCGTGCGCAAAGCCCAGGAAATCAGCGACTTACGCCCGGAAAGAGGCCCCAAAGAGGTGCTGCAATGCTGCTAGTCGCACTCAGAGGCATGCCCGGCAGCGGCAAGAGCACGCTGGGCAGGGCCATAAGCAAGCGGCTGGGCTGGCCCATCATCGACAAGGACGACGTGAAGGACCTCATCGACGGGCACTGCGACGATTCGGGCACGCTCGCGTACGAGGTGATGTTCAACATCGCCCGCCGCCAGCTTCAGCAGGGCCTCAACGTCATCTGCGACAGCCCCCTGACCTATGCGTCTCTGTACGAGCAGGCACGGCGTGTCGCGGACGATACGGGTGCAAGGCTGGTCGTGCTGGAATGCGTCTGCTCGGACGAGGAAGAGTGGCAGCGCAGGGTAGACGCGAGGCAGGAGATGGGCCTGCCTGGGCACCACATGAGCAGTTGGGAGAAGTTGCAGGGGTACAGGCTGATGGTGGAGGGGAAGGTGGAGTACCCGGTTGGGGTGGATAGGTTGGTGCTGGATACGGTGAGGCCGCTTGAGGAGATTGTGGAGGAGGCGATGGGCTGGCTACGAAGTCTGTAGGGCACCACTTGAGGACGAGAACCCAAAGGTTACTCTAAAACCCCAGTTTATACTTTACGCCATGTACCTCGTCCTACGTGCTCAACGAAGCCCAATCTGGCAAGAATTTGTAATTGTTGGCGGATTTTATCTTTTATGGTTTGATTGCCCGGATAACGTTGGCGAAATAGACTCTCATGCGCGTAGACATCAGCATTTGTAAATTGGCCGTCTGGTAGCACGTCATATACAGTTTCAAGCCAACCGCCAACAATGTCTCGCGGGGTCCTTTGAGGTCGCCGCAATGAGTTCGCCTTTGTTGCAAACTCACGCCGCAGGCCTCGTATAGAGGACTGGTTATTCGCTACGCGCCGGGTTCGCCTTTCTGTAGAGACTAGTTGCGAGTATAGCGAAAGAAACTCCTCATCCGGTACGACTCTTTTCGGGTGAAACTTGAGATATGCATAACTTTGATACATATCAGCAACAACTTCGTCATGTAGGGTACCTTTCAAAGCCAAGTTTATCTCAGTATTCTTCTTCAAGCCCCCTGCCGTTAGATTTGACGAGCCCACTATTGCAGTAACATCATCCTCATGACGTATTAGGTATAGCTTAGGATGATAAATGGCTGTTGGTTCAAGTGCTGAGTAACAGTAAAGCGATACATTGCTGTTAACCCTTGAGAGTCTGTATATCGTCTCTAGGGCTTCGGGTTCCGTACCTTGCATATCCATGCCAGCCAGCAACTCAACCGTACCCCCAGCCCCAAGCGCTTGAGCTATGGCATCGGCTATCAAATCGTAACCACTGCGAGATACAAACGCAACAGCCATACGCACGTCGTTAGAGTCACGGATGGCACTTGAAAGTACCTCTGAGACTGAAGTTGTATGGTTATCTACGACGTTTACTTGCATTTTCGTCTCCTATGGGCTAGTAGGATTCTTCAAAGATCTGCTTCATATCCTCCCACACCAGGTCATGAATATTCATATTGATAAGGTCCTGCGGAGTGGTATTATGGATGTTAGACGAAGTCACCCATACCTCTATATCCTGAGGAGTGCGGCCCAATAAATCGTCTCCCCTATCGCTTACTAACTCCATGTAGCTATTCGATTCGGCAGGTATCTCTTCAGCAACAATGTCATCAAGTCTGTCTTCGAGTAATTTTGCAACTTCCTCTTCGGACCACATGTTATTGCTCAGTGAAGACTCGGTCATCTCTGACCTAAGCCTGGAATAGCACCGCCTTAGCAGTTCAACGTAGAGCATTATAGTACTCCTAACTACAGTGTAACGCGATCAGGATCATACTACATTGCTGTAATGTTTGCCAGGCGGCATCTAGAGAACCATTTACGGCACCTTGAGGCAAAAATAAAGCACAAAGAGTCATAGCCCCACCCCAACGGTGAAGCTATGACTCTCTTGCTACCTGGAAGCTTTGCACAATCACCAACACCCAGCATCGCCAATCGCAACGACTGACTACTGAGCACAGGCAACCGAAATTACCGCTTCGTGTACTGAGGTGCCTTGCGTGCGCGCTTGAGGCCCGGCTTCTTGCGTTCCTTCTGGCGCGGGTCGCGAGCGAGCAGTCCGGCCTTCTTCAGCACGGGGCGTAGCGCTGCGTCGGCCTGCACGAGGGCGCGGGCCATACCGTGGCGCACGGCACCGGCCTGGCCTGTGACGCCACCACCCAGCACCTTCACCGTCACGTTGAACTTGCCCGCCTGCTCGGTAAGAGCCAGTGGCGAGGCCACCATCTGATGGTACAGGGTGCGAGCGCCGAAGTACTCCTCAACAGGCTTGCTGTTGATGATAATCTGCCCGTTGCCCGGATACAGGCGCACGCGAGCCACCGCAGTCTTGCGGCGTCCGGTGCCGTAGTAGTATGCCGGCCTGTCGGTTGTCTTTGTCTGGTCCATAGTTCTCCCTCTTCGGAAGTTATGAGTTTTGAGTTATGAGTTTTGAGTTAGGTAATTC
>JALZHI010000157.1 GCA_030913985.1 Chloroflexota bacterium
TATCATGACAGGGGGAGGCACACCAGGACGCGGCTCGCAGTATGCCTTTTCGATCCGGTAGTGTTGCCCCTGGAAGGTAGGGGCCTCCTCGGTCCACATCAGCCTCAGGATTTGCACGGCCTCGTCAAGCTGCTGCACACGAGTCAGAGTTCGCGGGAAGGGATAGTCGTAGGCCGTGTATTCGGCACCGCGCCAGCCCGCCCCGATGCCCATAATGAACCGCCCCTCGCTTAAGACTTGCAGGGTCGCGGACATTTTCGCCAGCAAAGCCGGGTTGCGATAGCCCACGCCCAGCACAATCGGCCCGACGTGCAGCCTAGGGTAGCGAGCGGCCAGCCACGTGAGCGTAGTCATGCACTCCAGCCAGGCATGCGCGGGGTCGCGAAAGGCGTAGAAATGGTCCTGCACCCAGATGGAGTCGAAGTGCTCGGCCACGAACGGCAGGACGTCTCGCTCCTCCGACATAACTAGGGGCACTTCTTCTTGCCCCGGCACCCCTTCGGCACTCATGAACCATCCGAACTTGATCGAGTGTGCGGGGTCTTGCTGCATGAACATCTCCTCGAAAGTGGCCGCCTGCGTGGTGGGTGAACCCGCGTCGGCATAGCCAGTTAGTCTTTTCGGCGGCTTTGAAAGCTGTACCTTTCGCTTTAGCACATACGAGGCCAATAAGAGCCACAGGTTGTTGCGCGCCAACCGTAACGGGTTGAATAGGTGCGATAGGGCACAGTAGTTGCACTAAGGCAAGCCACTCAAGAAAAATCAGGTACGAGCCGACTGGAGCATGGAAAAGCGCAAACAATAGAGACGAACTTAGCTGTTGAGGATGGTGATCCTGGTCTTGCCAAGATTATCGCTATTGTAACCTGCAACAGAATGAGTGTCGTACAAGGAGTGATGACAAAATGACCACCGCAAGCCCTAATACGACTTTCCCCGAATCCCACAGAGACATACTTACATCACCGGTCGCAGTATTAGCGACCCTCGGACGTGACGGCTACCCGCAGGTAAGCGCCATATGGTTCCTGTTTGATGAGGATGACGGAGCACTGAAGCTTTCGCTAAACACAGCACGCCAAAAGGTCAGGAACCTGCAAGAGCGCCCGGAGTGCACCTTGTTTGTCCTGGACCCGGCTAATCCCTATCGCACGATAGAAATAAGGGCACGCGCGGAGTTGAGTCCCGACACCGATTACAGCCTGGCGGATAAAGTGGGCGGCAAGTACGGTGGCACCGACTTTCGAGCAATAGACCGCCCAGGAGAGAGCCGGGTGGCGGTCATACTTCAGCCTGTGAAGATCAACACCTGGGGCGACCCTAACTCCTAAGCAACGGGCATGGTGCCGGGGGCGCTAACGTCTCAATGAACCCCGTCACCTGCCTCCTTGCTGGCAGCCTCGAACAGCGTAATCTGCATCCCATCCGGGTCTTGCAGCCGCACGTTACGGTCGCCCCACGGGGTAACTACAGGTGCGTGCACCAGGGTGGCTCCCCAGGCCAGCAGGCGTTCCAGCGCGGCGTCCAGGTCGGGCACCCTGAGGGCGAAGCGCACCTGCCCGCTCACTCGTTGTTCCGCCTCTATCTGGTCTACCACCTCGGCTTGACGCTCATCGAAGACTTCAAGCGTGCCCCTGCCCATGAGGAAGATTACTGCCTGGCCGCCGTCGTTCGCCCACAGCGCCGCCGGGTCGAGGCCCAATCCGTCGCGGTAGAAGCGCACCAGGCGGTCGTAGTCGGAGGTGGTAAGGGCGACCCGCAATTCCAGCACAGGCCCTCCACCATTGGGTTCTGAAGACATAGTCACTCCTTCCTGGTGCTCGACTTAGCCTTTGGAGCGTAGCTGCCTCGATGGGTGCGGTGAGCTAGCGCCAGTCTATGCGCTTGCCCGTAATGAGCGGGTAGAGGAGCAGCACGGCAAGGTAGAGCAGGTAGCCAAGAACGGGCAACGCCACCAGGGCTATTGCCAGCGCGACAAGGGTTGACCACGGCTGCGGCAGCCCGAACAACGTCGGCCCGCTCCAATTGAGCACAAGCCACGCTATGCCCCCCAGCACCGCCAGCCGCACAGCTATCAATAGGATGCCCCTGCCGTAGACCTGAAACCGCCACATAGTGCCCTCCTCAAAGACGGCTCTTCATGCGACCTATTCTACAACACGGGGAGAATGCCCGTACAGGCGCATGGAGACAAAGCGGACCTTGCGTTCCATCTCCTAGACTTCGGCAAAATTGCCCCCGAAAAATTGCCGCCAACCTATTGACAAGCAGCAGTTGTGGTGATATTATGGGAGCGCTCCCATGAAGTGAGCGCACCATTCCCAGGTGTTACGTGCTTATTCATGGCGCGGGACGGGTATTTGCCACGTCTTGTGAGAGCGCTCCCACAAAGTTGCAGGGGATAAGCCATAGATGTCTACTACTCTAGAGGAAATCGCCAGGCAGGCCGGGGTGTCGCGCTCCACCGTTTCCCGCGTGATGAACGACCACCCGAGCGTCGATCAAGACACCCGCGCCCGCGTCCGCTCCGTGGCGGAAAGGCTGAACTACCAGCCTAACGTGGCGGCCCGCAGCCTGGCGGTGGGACGCACCAACGTCATCGGCCTCGTTATCCCCATGGGAGTGTCCGCCCTATTCACCGACCCCTACTTCCCTCTCCTCATCCAGGGCATCACCTCCGCCTGCAACGCCAACGAACACTCGGTCATGCTCTGGCTTGCCGAGCCTGAATACGAGCGCCGCACGATACGGCAGGTGCTCCAGGGCGGCCTCATAGACGGCGTAATCCTGGCGTCCGCGCTGATGGAGGACCCCATGCTCGAAGCGCTGCTCAGGCGCGGGCTGCCGTTCATCATGGTGGGCCGCCTCCCTACCGACAACCAGATCAGCTACGTAGATGTAGACAACGTGAACAGCGCCCGCGAAATGGTCGCTTACCTGCTGCGCCTGGGCCACCGCAGGGTCGCCACGATTGCGGGGCCAACCAACATGATCGCCGGGTCGGACCGCCTGGAGGGCTACCGGCTGGCGCTGCGCAACCGGGGCCTCACTCCCGATCCCGCCTTGATTGTCGAAGCCGACTTCACGGAAGAAGGCGGGTACGTCGCGATGCAGCGGCTGCTGCCCGAGGCACCCAACGCGGTATTCGTCGCCAGTGACGCTATGGCGATAGGCGCGATGCGCGCCCTGCGAGACGCGGGCTTGCGCGTCCCCGACGATATAGCCATCGCGGGGTTCGATGACATTCCCATGGCCGCCCGCACCGAGCCGACCCTGACCACGGTCCGCCAGCCGATACAGCGCATGGGTTCGCTGGCCGCCGAGACATTGATTGACATGATCAGCCATCCCCACCCTCAGCCTCGCCGCATCATCCTGCCCACTGAGTTAGTCATAAGAGAATCAAGCGGTTCCAATCACAATCGTTAGCCGCCACACCGGGGGTATGCCGCCGGTTCGGACGTGCATACCGGGAGTTTTGGAGATCAATAAAGGCACAGCTTGCATCTGAATGTGGTCAGCCCGCGCTTCTTCGACCTCAAAATTACCATATTCACGAGCCAAAGGAGGTGGTAGTACCGTCAAGTTCAGGCCCTGGGTGTTGAACACTAACACTAACGCTAAATTGCTTTAACCCAAAGGAGGGTAAAGAAAATGTCATTGTCGAAATCACGCGTGGTATGGTTGGCTATTTTGACGCTGGTGCTCTTGCCTCTGCTGGCGGCCTGCGGAGGCACGACGCCCGCTCCAACCGCGGTCCCGGCCGCTACCAACACCTCCGCCCCCGCTGCCGCTGCCACGGACACCACCGGTCCCGCAGCCGATCCCACCGATACCACCGAAGCATCGGCGGACCCCACCGACACGGCCGCCCCCGTAGCGGCTGTCTCCCCCACCGTTCCGGCTACCGTCGTGGCGGGTGGTGAGGGTTGCGCCCCCAACGCCACCAAGCTGACCTGGTACGTCGGCCTGGGCGCGGGCGCGGACGCGGACGTGATACCAAAAGAAACGGCCTGGGTAGATAACTTCAATAAGAAGCAGACGGAAGCCTGTTTGACGCTGCAAGTAGTGCACAACCCCGAGTCGTATGACACGCTCAAGGCACAGCTTGCCGCCGGTACGGCTCCCGACATCGTCGGCCCCGTGGGTAAAGCGGGCCGCGCCAGCTTCCAGGGTGCCTGGGCGGACGTAGAAGCCCTCGCCACAGGCGCGAATTACGACCTGACTCAGTACGACCCGGCCCTGCTCGAGTTCACCAAGGACGAGGGCGTGCTGGTTGGTATCCCGTTCGCGCTCTTCCCCAGCTTCATTTACTACAACAAAGACCTCTTTGACGAGGCCAAGCTGCCCTATCCGCCGCACAAGGTCGGCGAGCAGTACGACGGCAAGGAATGGAACCTGGAAACCATGAGCGAGCTTGCTCAGAAGCTCACCGTGGACGAGGCGGGCAACGACGCGACCGACCCGAACTTCGACCCTGAGAATGTTACGCAGTTCGGCTACTACGAGCAGTTCACCGATGCGCGCGGTATCGCTACCCTCTTCGGCGGCGGGCTGCCCTACGAGGAGTCCGACCCGAAGACCGCCAAGATCCCCGACCATTGGCGCGATGCCTGGAAGTGGTATTATGACAGCGTCTGGACCAACCACTTCTCGCCCAACGACGACTACCAGCAGAGCGAGCAGTTCGGCAAGGGCAACCCGTTCTCGTCCGGCAACGTGGCGATGGCGCACACCCACTCCTGGTACACCTGCTGCTTCGACCTGGCCGAGACCAACTGGGATATAGCGGTCATGCCAACGATCAACGGCAAGATCACGGCTAAGCTGCACGGCGATACCTTCGCTATACTGGAGCAGAGCAAGAATAAGGAAGCCGCCTTCAAGGTGCTGAGCCAGATGGTGGTGGACGAGGAGCTCTACCAGATCTACGGCGGTATGCCGGCAACCGAGGAACAGCGACCTGCCTTCTTCGAAGCGTTCGATAAGCGCGTCGCCCCGAACAAGGTGGACTGGAGCGTGGCCGAAGAGATGCTCAAGTACCCGGACCTGCCCAACCACGAGTCCTGGACGCCTAACCTGATCAAGGCCAACGACCTGTTCGGCAAGTTCCGCAAGCTGCTGGACCAGACACCCAACCTGAACGTGGACCAGGAGATCGACAAGCTCGAGTCCGACCTGGACGCCATATTCAAGGAAGCGCCGGACCAGTAACGTAGAATAGCCGGTCCTGCTTACCTCATCGCGCCGCCTGCTATGCACGGTGGCGCGATGAGGTAGGAGTCAAGGAGTTACAAACATGAGAGCTGCGGACTTGCTTTCGGCTCGCGGGGCACCCAGGAGGCGGCAGGTACCGATGGGCCGCGCTCGCACCAGGTGGGGTTGGTTCTTCCTGTCGCCCTGGCTCATCGGCTTCGTGGCCTTCCAGGCCCTGCCCATCGTCGCCACCATATTCCTATCGTTCACCGACTACAGCGCCACCAAGGAATTCGCCCCCGGCAACTTCAACATGGTGGGGCTGGACAACTACGGGCGTTTGTTCAACGACCCCCAGCTACTCCAATCCCTCGGTGTGACTGTGAAGTTCGCCTTGATAGCCGTGCCTATCGGGCTGGTGATACCGCTCTCATTTGCCCTGCTCGTCAACTCAAGACACCTGATGGCCCCTAACGTCTTCAGAACGCTTTACTTTCTGCCCACCGTAATCCCTATCGTGGCAGGCGTGATGGTCTTCCAGGGCGTGCTGAACGCGCAGTCCGGCTGGATCAACCTCATGCTCGAGGCGATAGGCATCGACGGGCCGCGCTGGTTGAGCGATCCAAACTGGGCCGTGCCCGCGCTGAATCTGCTCGGCCTATGGGGTGTGGGCAACGCGATGCTGATCTTGCTCGCTTCGCTCCAGGGCGTGCCGACAGAACTCTACGACGCCGCGACCATAGACGGCGCGAACGGCGCGCAACGCTTCTTCTACATAACCCTTCCCATGATTTCCCCGGTGATCTTCTACAACGTCACCCTCGGAATCATCGGCGCGTTCCAGTATTTCGTCGCGGCGATGCTCATCGGGGGGCGTAACGGCGACCCTCAAGGCGCGACATTGTTCTACAACCTGCACTTCTACCGCCAGGCTTTCGTCTTCAACGACATGGGTTATGCCTCGGTGCTCGCACTGCTATTGTTTGTCATTGTCATGATCCTGACGACCCTGATGTTCTATTTCGGCCAGCGGTCGGTCTATTACGCGGGCGGCGACCTGTAGAGGAACACGCGTTCAGCAACCATGCTGCGATATACCGGCGGAAAGAAAGTGAGGAGCTATGGCAACCTTAACTCAGGCGGAACGGAAAGACAGGGCAGTCCCGGTCCGCGCATCGTCCCAGTTGGGGTACAGACTGCGGCAGATTTCCGCCAACCTTGGCGTCACTTTGCTGGGCCTGGTGGTGATGATGGTTTTCCTGATGCCGCTCGGCTACATGCTGGCGACGGCCTTCAAGCAGGACTCGCAGCTCACCGACTCGCATGCGCCGCTCTGGCCCGCCGCGAAATCGACGTACAACTACCAGGGCGAGGAGCTGCCGCTTTACAACGTACCGACCGCCGACGGGATGAAGCAGTGGGCGCTGGTAAAGGGCTACCGCGAGGACAGCGATTTTGTTGACCCCGCGAACCCCGAAAAAGGCGTCTTCAACTGGGTCGGCAGGTATCGCGTGCTGGACCCGGTCTACCATTTCGCGCCCACCTGGGAAAACTTCACCATGGCCTGGGAGCAGGTAGCCTTCGGGTTACTGTTCCGCAACACCTTTATTATTGCCGTTATCAGCACGATTGGCACGCTTATTTCGTGCATCCTGGTGGCCTACGGGTTCGCGCGCTTCAAAATACCGGGGAAGAACATCCTATTCATCATACTCATCTCGACTATCGTGCTGCCGCCGCAAGCGACGATCATACCGCTCTATGTCCTGTTCGCCAAGATCGGCTGGACCGGCACCTGGCTGCCGCTGCTTGTGCCCGCCTTCTTCGCGAACGCCTTTGACGTGTTCCTGCTCCGGCAGTACTTTATGAGCATACCTAGGGAGTTGGACGAGGCCGCCATGCTGGACGGGGCCAACCCGCTGCGAACGCTCGTCTCGGTGATTATCCCGCAGGCCATACCCGCTATTACAGCGGTGACTCTCTTCCACTTCTTCTTCGCCTGGAACGACTACTTCGCACCGCTGGTCTTCCTCGTGGGCAAGGAGGAGTTGTATCCCATCTCGGTCGGTATCGGCAAGTTCGTGGGCACGTTCAGCATCTATCCGGGCCGCGCAATGGCAACGGCGGTCCTCACGCTGATACTTCCCGCGCTCTTGTTCTTCTTCGCCCAGCGCCAGTTCATGCGGGGCGTGGTCGTCACCGGCGTCGAGAAGTAGTCCAGTAGTCCACAGGTACGCCAACCGCCGCCCTACCGTGCCGGTAGTTGAAGGCCGGGACACGGGCGCGCGCAACTCAGCAGAAGTGGCGCTCGATGAGGGGCGGCGATTGAAAATAATAGAATCAACCAGCCTTACATGGAGCAGAGGATAAATCAGATGACCACACCAACTACTTTCCCCGATGGCTTCCTTTGGGGCGCGGCCACGGCGGCTTACCAGATCGAGGGCGCGTGGAATGAAGACGGCAGGGGCGAATCAATCTGGGACCGCTTCAGCCACACCCCCGGCAACGTGCATGAGGGCGACACCGGCGACGTGGCGTGCGACCACTACCACCGCTACCGTGACGACGTCGCGCTGATGAAGCAGTTAGGGCTGCACGCCTATCGCTTCTCCGTGTCGTGGCCGCGCGTTGTGCCGCAGGGCCGGGGCAAGGTCAATCCCGCCGGGCTGGACTTCTACGACAGGCTCGTGGATGAACTGCTCGCGGCCAACATCCGGCCGTTCCTGACTCTGTACCACTGGGACCTTCCGCAGGCGCTACAGGATGCCGGGGGCTGGGACAACCGCGACACCTCCGGCTACTTTGCCGACTACGCCGCGCTCATGGCTAGGCGGCTTGGCGACCGCGTACGAGACTGGACCACCTTCAACGAGCCATACGTTTCGGCGTTCGTCGGCAACGCCATGGGGAGGCACGCGCCCGGTTACGAGGACAGGGCGCTGGCGCTGCGGATAACGCATCATTTGCTCGTCGGACACGGCATGGCGGTGCAGGCAATTCGCGCCGCAGCACCGGGGGTGAACGCCGGTATCGTCCTCGATTTCGCCCCCCCTGAACCGGCCAATGATACGGACGCTAACCGTGAGAAGGTGGAGGCAATGTGGCAGGAGGGCGGTGCGCTGTTCCTGGACCCCATCTTGCGGGCGCACTACCCACCTGCCGTGCAGGCTGACATGGAGCAAGCTGGTGTCGATGTGAGGCCCGGTGACCTTGCCCTTATCGCGCAGCAATTGGACTTCATGGGCGTGAACTTCTACAGGCGCATGATGTTTGACGAGCAGGGCGAGCCGACGCGTGTCGAAGGGGCCGAGTACACCGAAATGGACTGGGAGGTCCACGCCCCCGCCTTCAAGCGCCTGCTGCTGCGCCTGAACCGCGAGTACCGGCTGCCACCCCTCTACATCACCGAGAACGGAGCGGCGTTCGTTGACGAGCCTGGCGCGGATGGCAAGGTCCACGACCCGCGCCGCGTCAGTTACTTGCGGGAGCATCTTGGTGCCGTGCGGGAAGCCATGCACGAGGGCGTGGACATGCGCGGCTACTTTGTATGGTCTCTGCTGGACAATTTCGAGTGGGCGGAGGGCTATTCAAAGCGCTTCGGCATCGTCTACGTGGACTACCCGACGCAGCGGCGCATCGTGAAGGACAGCGGCGAATGGTACGCCCAGGCCATAGCGCACAACGGCTTCTAGCGCACGAGAAGCCTCAAGCTGAGCTGTGTGAAGGCCAATGACGACAACAGGAGCGATAGCCATGCAGTGGGAGGAACTTAGCGGCGACCAATTCGCTGGGGCCATCGAGGAGTGCCAGGGGGTGTGCCTGCTTCCACTGTCGGTGATAGAGCGGCACGGCCACCACCTGCCGCTGGGCACCGATATGTACATCGGCGGAGAGGTATGCAGGCGCGCCGCGCTCATCGAACCTGCTATCGTGTTCCCCGACTACATCTTCACCCAGATACCGGAGGCGCGACACGTCGCGGGCACAATTGCCATAGACGGCGACTTGATGATGCGTCTGCTCGACAACGTCTGCCGTGAGATAGCCCGCAACGGCCTGAAAAAGATCGTGCTGGTAAACTCCCACGGAGGCAACACCGGCCTCATATCGCTGTTCAACATGCTCCAACTTGAAAGCCCGCGCGACTACGTGATCTACGTGGTGGAGCCGCATTCGCTGCTCTTCGGTGGCGACCTGGAGGTGCCGTGGGACCCCGGTGATGGCGAACATGCCGGCCCTGGCGAGACCAGCCTGATGCAGGTAATTCGCCCCGACCTCGTGAACATGGAGAAGGTCCCTGCGGATGACGAAGCACAACCCCGGAATCGTCTCCAGGCGTTGCGCGAGGCCGGGGTGCAAACGGGGATGTGGTGGTACGCCGACTATCCCACCCACTACGCGGGCGAGGCCAACGCGGCTTCCCCCGGCGTCGGAGAGCGTCTATTGGAGGCGCTGGTAGAGGCGCTCGTCAAGGCCGTGAGGGCCATCAAGGCGGACAATACGACAAGGCGATTACAGGATGAGTTCTTCGCAGCCTCTGAAAAGCCCCAGGCATAGAGTGGGTTGTCTATTTGATGTTCCCCGAGCTAGCAACCCACTTTTGTGGAAGCTATCTTCTAAATAGCATGCCCCAATTCCCGCACCAGAAGCCTGCCTTTGTCATTCTGAGCGTAGCGAAGAATCTCGTCCCTCAGCACCCAAGTAGCACCTTTCTTTCAGCCATACAGTACCGGGAGAAAGAGGAAACATCTCGGTGGAGGACGAGATTCTTCGCTACGCTCAGAATGACAGAGGGGAGTCGGTCACTGTAATTCAACAGTATCCCTAGCCACCTGATTCTTCGCTGCGCTCAGAATGACAGGGGGGCTTTGGGTGCTCCTCTCAAACTCCATGCTTATGCCATAGCTTCAAATGGCGGGGGGGCTCTATGTCGTAACCCCGAGCGCCTTGCGTACGGCGGGCGCGACCACCGTGCCGAACAGTTCTATCGCGCGCATGACCTTCGCGTGCGCTATGGGGCCGACGCTTATCTGCGCCAGGAAGCGCTTGTGCCCGAACAACTCGTGCTCGTAGAGGACTTTGTCAATTACCTCCTGCGGGCTGCCGACGAGCAGCGCGCCCCGTGGCGAGCACAACGCCTCGAACTGCGAGCGCGTCATGCTCGACCAGCCCCGCTCCCGCCCGATGCGGTTCATCATCATCGCATAGGAGGGGAAGAACTCGTCACGCGCATGGCTTGAGGTGTCCGCGATGTATGCGTGCGAGTTGATGCTCACCGGCAACTGTTCGGAGTCGTGTCCCGCGTGCCGCGCGGCCTCACGGTAGAGCCTGACGTGCGGCACGAACTGGTCAGGCGTGCCGCCGATGATCGCCAGCGCCATCGGCAGGCCGTAAGCGGCGGCCCGCACCACCGACTGCGGCGTGCCACCTACCGCGATCCAAACGGGCAGAGGGTCCTGCGCCGGGCGTGGATAGACACCCTGGTCGTGCAGGGCGGCTCGGTGCTTGCCCTCCCAGCTTACATGCTCGGCCTCCCGGATTTTCAGCAGCAGGTCCAACTTCTCCTCGAACAGCGTATCGTAGTCGTTGAGATCGTAGCCGAACAGCGGGAACGACTCGATGAAGGAGCCGCGCCCGGCCATGATCTCGGCGCGGCCCCCGGACAGCAGGTCGAGGGTGGCAAAGCTCTGGAAGACGCGCACCGGGTCGTCGGAGCTGAGCACGGTCACGGCGCTGGACAGCCTGATGCGCTGCGTGCGCATGGCGGCCGCGGCCAGCACCACGGCGGGCGCTGAGACGGCGAAGTCGGGCCTGTGATGCTCGCCCACGCCGAACACGTCCAATCCCACCTGGTCGGCCAGTTCGATCTCCTCCATCAGGTCGCGCATCCTCTGGGCGGCGCTGCCGGGTGTAGCGTCCGGCACCTCTGCAAAGCTGTAGAGACCAAGTTCCATCAAAAGTAGCTCCTTTTTCTCTTTATTACGCACCATTCTGTTCTGCATTTTGGGGCAATTCGGGGCTTCCTATGCGGCATGTATCAACGATTCTACAACATTCACCTGCTGCCAAGTAGATCACAGGCAATGAGCAAACACTGGCCCTTCCAACTGCCGCTTGGATGTGCAAAACCTTCCAAAGCGCCTATTGACTCGGGTAACGGGAGCACGTATACTGACGCTACTTCGAGGTTACGGGTTCGCCCGGAACAGCGGAGAAACAGAAGCCCGGATGGTCCTCACGGATTGTCTGGGTTTTCTGTTTAAGCCAGGTACAGTATCCGCCAGCTTTGACCAATAGCACATTGGACCCTGAGTAGCGC
>JALZHI010000158.1 GCA_030913985.1 Chloroflexota bacterium
GAGCAGATAGCGGTCGTGCGAAATGACAATCACGGTGCCCGCGTAGCCCTGGATGAAGCCTTCCAGCCAGGCCTTAGCGTCCAGGTCGAGGTGGTTGTCCGGCTCGTCCAGCAGCAGCAGGTCGGGCTTCAGCAGCAGGATGCGGGCGAGGCTGACCAGCTTCTTCTCCCCGCCGCTCAACGTGCCGACCTTCTGGCCGTGCCACTCAGCCCCGAAGCCCAAGCCCATGAGCACCGACTCGACGTTGTGCTCCACCTCGTATCCGCCCAGCGCATCAAAGCGACTCTGCACCTCCCCGTACTCCTCGAACACGCGGGACATTGCCTCGCCGTCAAGGTCGGAGTCGGTCATCCTCGCCTCAAGCTCGCGCAGCCGGGCCGAGAGGGTCGCCGCCTCGGGCGACACCTCCGATACCGCCTGGAAGATGGTCTTGTCGCTGTCGAGCGGGTCGGCTTCCTGGCGCAGGTAGCCAATTGTGAGGTTGCGGCGGCGCGTCACGGTGCCCTCGGTGGGCGTATCCAGCCCCGCGGCCAGGCGCATGAGGGTAGACTTGCCCCCGCCGTTCTCCCCGACGAGGCCGATGCGCTCCCCCTCGATTATCTCCAGGTCCACCTCGTCAAAGACGGGGTTGCCCGCGTAGTCTTTGCTTACACCCGCGAACTGCACCAGCAGCATCTCACGCCTTCCTTCGCACCAATCCGGCACCCGTACCGCCCGCTACTCTAGGCAGCGACGGTCTCACATTATATCACGGCACAACCGAGGGAACGAGACCGCCAGTAGGTGCAAGGAGAAGCTAAACTTATTCACCGCAGAGACGCAGAGAGCGCAGAGGTTACGCGGAGATAGCGGTTGTTGGGGAGACGCAAGGGGAGCATCATACTGCACGATGCTCCTCTTGTCCATTTACCCTCCATTCTTCTCTGCGTACCTTTGCGTCCTCTGCGTCTCTGCGGTGAATACTTTGTTGGTCCTAAGGTGCTGCCGGCTTACTTTTCCGGTGTAACAGCAGGAAGGTCCTCATAACCTACCGCCTTGTCCGGTGGTTGCCCGTACAATTCGGGGTTCCGGTAGAGGCCCTGCTCGTCCTGGGGCTTGGCGACCTCTGCCTCCATAGGGTACTTCTTGGCGTACGGGTCTTTGCGCACGCCCGTGACCTGCCACGACACCTCTACGTTGGGCTTGTCGGTCTTGATGGTGAACTTGTTGTCCTTGATCTTGCTCCCGACTATAGCCTGTGCGAACTGGCCGATGGGCGTTAGCTGGTAGCGGAAGTCGCCGTTCAGCGCCTCGAAGTACTCGGGCAGGACCACCGTGGCTTCTCCCCCGGCGTCCGTGGTCACGTTGCCGTTGTAGATGTTCATCATGTCGGGGCTGGCTACGGAGGCGTGCTGCAAGTAGCTGTTGGCCGGGTCGGTCGGGTGGTCAATCTTGACATAATCCACTGCGGCAGCACAGCAACTTCCCGTGACCTCCACGTCACCTACGAACCGGCCCGCCAGCCCGGTGGAGTCGGCGGGCACCTGACCCACTATGGCGTTACCCTCCGGGCTGAATCCGAAAACGCCTGTTTCTTCCGAGCTGAAACCATAAACCCCCACGCCCTGGAAGCTCGTGCCGTACACGCCCCTGCTGCTAGCGGAGAGGCCGCTGCCGTATACACCAATGTGCGAGTAGCTATAGCCATAAACGCCACGGCCGCTGGCGCTTTCCGCGTGTATCGCGTCTCCTTGAGGGCTTGATGCGTGTATGGCTCTACCCAACGCTCCAAAAGCCGTGGTGCGCACGTAGAGTGGGGTCGCGAACGTGGAAGTGTCTATGTAGATGCCGGGCTTGTGCCGCGCGTTGTCCACGAACTTCGCCATCTGCCCCCTGGTTACGGCATCACCGGGACGGTAGTAGGGCCGGTTCTCCGCGTCGCATGGCTCGCCAGGACCCCCGCAGGCGTAGCCGGTGGCGATCTCGGTGCTACTTACACTGTTGACGAACTGGAAGAAAGTATTGGCCGGAGGCACGTCCGCGAAGCACTGTCCGCCGGGGCACCCACCTTCAGGTGCGCTCGGCTGGTTGCGCTGGGCCGTGCCGCCTGATGGTTCGGAGGCGCTCGCGTTCCAAGTACCCGATGCGATTACCCCTACCAGCAACGCCGCCAACACGGCCACAACTGTCCTGCGCACCCCGTTGAAACTGGTCCTGCTGTTCTTATTCACACTTGGCTCCTTTTGAGAATATTCGGCACTAGAGGACAGCCGGAAGACCTGGCCCTCCCTTGAACCAGATTATACTCTCAACAGGGCCAACAAACATCACTCATATTCGTTAATCGCTGAGTGATAACTGTTGATTGTTGGGTATGGCAGTGGGACACTTGGAGGTAATTTCGAGATGTAGATACAAGATATTAGCACCCAAAGCCTCGACCTTGTCATTTCGAACGGAGTGAGAAATCTCGTCCCTTACCCCCCAAGTAGCACCTTTCCTTCAGCAACAGGGTACGGGAAGAAAGAGGCAACATCCTGGTGAAGGACGAGATTTCTCACTCCGTTCGAAATGACAAGGTCCGACTCTATTGCTTATTGCCGGTACTGCTGCCCAGGAGATGGCTCCTAGCGAATGGCCCCGTGGGGAAGTACCGCGTGCACGCCCTTGACCCCGTTGACTATCTGAGTGACGCGCAGGTCAACCACGGCGCTGGCGAGGGCCAGGGCCTCCAGCCGTTCAACCCCAAGCTGCTCCATCATCAGTTCGAGCATCGCTTCCAGGGCAATCACGGTGGCCTCGTTGAGGTCTCTGTCGAAGCCGAGGGTGAGCCAGCCTTTGGAGGTGCGGGCGCGGGGCGTGCTTATGTGCATCTCCTCGTTCAGCACGAACGTGAGGGCTACCCGCTCCATCGGGCACTCTATGGCGGTGGTAGCCGACTCGCCGTCGCCCTGCGCCCCATGCCCGTCGCCCGTGGAGAAGAGGCCTCCGCGCACGGCAACCGGCAGGTAGAGGGTCGTGCCGGTCATAAGCTCCTTGCAGTCAATGTTGCCGCCTGTGTAGCGGGGTGGGGCGGTAGGGTGCAGGCCCGGCTCGTCTGGAGGCATGCCCATCACCCCCATGAAGGGCCGCAGCGTGACGGTATGTCCAAACTGGTCCCGGCCCTCAAGCGCGTCGGCGTCCAGCGTCCACGTGAGCAGCGTGCCCTGCGTTGACACCCCCAGCCGGTCGTTGATCTCGGTGGACCAGCCTCCCGCGAATGTGAACCCATAAGGGCCGGGGCGCACCTCTCCAATATGCACCTCCAGCGTCATGCCCGGCTCGGCACCCCTTATCTCAACGGGTCCGCAGAGGGCGTGGCCTTTGTCCTTCTCTTTGTCACGCGGCCCGAACTTGCGGGTCTCAGCGCCGATGGCGATAACAGGCTCAAGGTTCCAACCCGCGTCCAGCGTACGGAAGACCACCGTATCGCCGGAGTCGATTGTAAGCGCCGGGGGCAGGTCCCGCGAGAACGTGCCGTGGAGCGTGCGGCGCTCCGGCTCGATGTAAAAGGTCGCCATGTAAACCCCTTTCGATGTGGGATAGGTTTGCCATCTTATAAGCAGGAAGAATGTTGTGAGGGCGTGAGGCGTTAGTATACCTACTACAAAACTATCTCAAAAACAACACTGTCGAACATTCCCACCAAAGCCCCAACATGTCATTTCGAACGCAGTGAGAAATCTCGTCCTCTACCGGGATGTTGCCTTTTTCTTGCCGTACCCTGTTGCTGAAGGAAAGGGGTTACCATGTGCTGAGGGACGAGATTTCTCACTGCGTTTGAAATGACAAGCGCGGTGCCATGTGCTCATATTCCATCTGTCATTTTACTGTCATTTTTGAGATGCGTTCTAGTCTAGCCGGGGATCAGTCTCATCAGATTGGTTGCCATCCACCAACCCACTTAAGTCGCTATGCACGCTCCGTGCTCCATGCCGTTGCCGCACCGCCTGGAGCCTGGCCCGGTAAGCCTGCTCTGCCTGCCTGTATTCCCGCGCCTTGAGCAGGGTGCTGCCCACGCCGAACCCACCAACGGCTAGTATGGCGACTCCGAAAACCACGATTATCCACCCGAAATCGCGCGTGCTCACCTCGGATGCCACTAAGCAAAGTGCGAAGATCAGTATCACCCCCATGAGGGTGTGCCCCATGATGTCGCGCGTAACGTGCTCGTCGTCGGGCAGGTAGGGAGCGCCCCGGCTAGGCGAAATCATGTACCTCTGGCGTTCCTCTTCCCAGGCATCGTCTATGGCGTTCAGCTCGTTCTGGAGCTTCAGCTCCTGTAGCTCCTGCGCCATCTCGGTCGTGCGCGCGTCCAGGCGAGTAAGCACCTCGGTGTAGTGAGCGGTGTCCGTCCGCTTCACCGCCAACTGAGAACCGCAATGCGCGCAGGTCACAAAGTTGGCGCTCTCCGGCACTCGGAGTGGCGCGCCGCAGTGGTTACAGTTGAGCGTCTCGAGTTCCATGGTAGCCCTTAGACGAGTTGTGAGTTATGAATCTTGAGTTTTGAGTTGACGGCTAATACCCAACCCTCATCCTCTTGGCGGGTTCTTGGCGTTCTTGGCGTCTTGGCGGTTCCGTCTCCTATCGTCCATCGTCCATCGTCTATCGTCCCCTTCTAAATCCCCGCAAACCCGTCAACTATTCGCGCGATGTGCCTTGCGCCGTTGAGGAAGTGGTCGAGGCGGACGTGTTCGTCGGGCGAGTGGGTGCGCGAGCCGAGGTAGCCGACGCCCGCCGTGACCACGGGGATGCCCAGCGGCCCGGCGAACGCATAAATGGGACTGCTGCCGCCGGAGATGGGCATCACCAGGCTGGCTACCCCGTAGACCTCCTCGGCGGTGCGGTTGGTGAGCAGCACCATCGGGTCGTCGGGGGCGGCCTTGGCAGGCCACATCGCGCCCAGGCGCTTCACCTCCACGTCAGCGAAGCCCTCACTCTCCAGGTGGCGGCGCAGCTTCTGGAGGATGTCGTCGGGGTCCTGGTCGGGCACCAGGCGGAAGTCTACCTTGGCGCTGGCCTCGGCGGGCACAATCGTCTTGGGTCCAACTCCCTGCCAGCCGCTGCCGATACCCTGCACGTTGCAGGTGGGGTCGAACACGGCCAGCTTGTAAGCCTCGCCCGTTACCCCGTGCAAAAACTCCTCCACGCCAAAGGTCTCGCGCAACTGGGCCTCCCCGGAGGGCAGCGCGGCGAACAGGTCCTTATCGAGTTGCGAGGGCGGGAGGGCCTGTTCGTAGAAGCCCGGTATGCGGATGCGGCCATCCGGCCCCTTGAGGCTGGTGAGCGCCCACAGCAACCGCCAGGCAGCGTTGGGAAGCACCGACCCGTTGCCGGAGTGGGCATCTCGCGACAACGTCCTCACGTGGAACTCCACGGTGAGCACGCCCCGGCAGCCGAGCACGTTGAACGGCCTGTCCTCCGGCCCGATGCCGCCCTCCTCCCAGATAGCGCCGTGCGACTTCAGCAAGTCGAGGTGCTCTAGCACGAACTGGGCGATGTGGGGGCTGCCTATCTCCTCCTGCCCCTCCACCACGAACGTCACCCCGCAAGGCAACTCTCCATCATGGGCGGCGCGCACCGCGTCCACGGCGGCCAGGCGGGCTATGAACTCGCCCTTGTCGTCCTTCGACCCGCGAGCGTAGAGTGCACCGTCGCGCACGGTAGGCTCGAAGGGCGGGGAGGTCCACAGGTCGAAAGGCTCGGCGGGTTGCACGTCGTAATGGTTGTAGCAAAGCAGCGTGCGCTCCGACCTGCCTCTGGCGCGGCCCACGACCACAGGCTCGCCCGCCGTGTCGAACTTCTGCACCTCGAAACCGTGGCTCGCCAATAGCTCCTCCACTAGATTGGAGCACTCCCTCACTCCCTCCCCGGTGGCCGACACGCTGGGTTGGGCGCACAGGCGGGCCGTCTCGTCAATGTAGCGGTCGAGGCGTTCCTGGAGGAACGAGTCTATCCGTTCGTTGGTACTGGTCATTGTACGTTCCTTTCTATCTTTGTAGTGGGTGCCCACTGCCCGCTAATGGAGAATATTCCGCTAACGGTACTTCCTGCGGATAAGCCGCGTGCATAGCCTTCAGTAGCTCGTCGCGCTGCTGCCGGTACACTTCCTTTGCCAGCTTGTAGCTGTTCACCTTACTGCTGACCCTAACAGCGTTAACCACGGCCGCGAGGGACAGGACCACCCCGATCCACCCGAAAAAAGAGGCCCCTGCGCCTGCGTTCGCGGTCGCGAAGAACCACCAGGCGGTAAGCGCCCAGGCCGCAACTGCGACCGCGATGCTGGAACTGAGATAGGTGCGCGTGGGGGCCTGCAAGGAACCGCTCAGCCGGCGCATGAGATAGCGCCTTCGCTCGCGCTGCCACTCTGCGTCCAACGCCTCCACCTCATCGCGAAGCCGAAGGTACTCAGTCCGCCCCGCCAGGTACTGGGTGTGCTGCTCCAACCGCTCCAGAAGCTCGGTATAGTGGGCGCTCCCGGTGCGGCGCACAACCAGTGCCGACCCGCAATAGCCGCAGGTTACAAACTCGGCGGAAGTGGGCACATCCAGCGGCCCTCCGCACTTGTTGCAGGATAACGACTCGATTTCCATACAACGCCTGTCTTATCACGCAACGTGCCCTCAGCCAGCTTGCGCGTCTGCGTCGTATCGCTCCAGCAGCGGGTTAGGCCCTAGCTCGTCGTAGTTATCCCAGAAGCTGTTAGCCGGAAAGAAGCAGACAAGCCTCGCAGCCTCATGTCCGATATTGAGGAACGTATGCGGCACTCCCGCCGGTATGTTCACGATACAAGGCCCCTGCGCCTCAAAGGTGCTGTCCCCTATGACGTAGGCCAGGCGGCACTCCGGCAGCACGTGGACTTCCTCCGAGTGGTGCGTGTGCAACGGCGGGCCTCCCATCGGGGCGGTCTGCGTCACGATCACCGAGGTCAGGCCGAACCCGTGCTTGTACCCCTCCATGATCCAGCCGTACTCTCCCGGCTCGTCATAGAAAGCCTCCAGCCGCTCCATAGGGATTACGTAACCCGCAACTGGCTCATTCTCTGCCGTCATGCTAATTTCCTCCCGGTGATGTGTGTAGCCTTCATTCTATCACTCACGACAATACTGGCAATATTCACACTACAGGCAGGTGTGTTCAGGGCTGTGTCAAAGTAGGAGAGCAGCACACTGTTGGACCTTGTCATTCTGAACGCAGTGAAGAATCTCGTCCTCTACCGGGATGTTTCACCTTTCCTGTGGAGATAGTGGCGGGAAGCAACGGGCAAGTTGGGTGCTAAGGGCCGAGATTCTTCACTGCGTTCAGAATGACAAGGTCCACCTTTAGCCACAACATTCGACTTTGACACAGCCCTGAGTGCGCCTTGCGGGCGTTGACGGTCGGGCTTGTTGATGGTATTTTGTAGACGTTGCGCCGCTGTCGATGGCCCTGTATGTTCGTGGAGATTTTACTGTGCCGCCATGACTGCGCGGTTCAAGCTTTGAGCTTATCAACTATGCAAAGGAAGGATCAATGATCGCCTGGAGTCGCAGAGTCGCCAATAATAAGGCCTTTCAGAACTTCGTGCTGGCAGTCATCCTGGTCAACGCAATCCTGGTTGGCCTTGAGACGAGTGAGGAACTGGTCAGGGACTACGGTGTCCTGTTCGACCTGCTGAACTTTGCGATACAGGCCATATTTATCGTTGAGATCGGCGTGCGTATGTTGGCCTACGCGCCTAACTTGCTGAGGTTCTTCCGCGACCCCTGGAACGTCTTCGATTTTGCGATTGTGGTCTTTGCCCTATTGCCCGCAGGGGGACAATTCGCCACTGTAGCGCGCCTGGCCCGGCTGATGCGAGTAGTGCGGCTGATATCCATATTCCCGGAGCTACGCCTGATCGTGGGCACAATGCTGCGCTCACTTAGCTCGATGGGCAACGTGATACTCCTGCTCGGCCTGGTCATGTACGTCTACGGGGTGCTGGGCTATCACCTGTTCGGCGAGCAGGACCCGGAGAATTGGGGCTCGCTACCTCTCGCGCTACTTACCCTCTTCGAGATACTTACCCTAGAGGGCTGGGTAGAGCTGCAAAACATAGGTATGGAAGAAAGCTCCTGGGTGTGGCTCTTCTACGCGAGCTATGTGATGCTGGCCGTCTTCATCGTGGTAAATCTCTTCATCGCCGTGGTGATAAACAACCTTGAGACGGTGAAGGCAGAAACCCGCGCCGCCGAGACTGTAGGCGATCCCCACGAGCAGTTGCTCAAGCGCATAGAGGAGATGAAGACGAACCTGAACGAACTGGAACTGGAGCTAAGGAAGACCAAGTCCTGACCAGCAACTTAAGGAGCACCCCCGATGTTAATGGGCCTGCAACTTCGCCCTCAACCCCCCAGCGAGCACGGCAACCACTTCGACACTACCCTGGCGGTCGTTCGCGCCTGCGAGCAAGCCGGGCTAGACTTAGTCCATCAAGGGACGGGAGTCGAATTAGCCTGCTTGAACGCTTCCTTTAGAGACACCGCAACCAGCTTGCTGTCCTGGGGTGTGGCCCTGTAGCTCCACACCAGCCAGTTGCCCGCCAGCGTGGTGCCTGTAATATCGGGTTCCGTGACCAACCTGTATGGAGTAAGGGAGTTCAGATTCATGCCAACAACATCTGATGCGACGGGGCCGGTATTCCACACCACAAACTCACCTCTGATAACGGGGCGCACAGGCCAGTAAGTCTCGATAGATTGGGTGGTACCCTGCCGCAGGTCCTTGATGTTGACGTGTCCTCTGTACGTCCACACCACCCGAGCACCGTCCAAATCGTACGTTAACGGGGGCTCGTGAGCAGCAACCCTGGTATCCAGCACCGTCTGTACGGTGCGCGCCTTGCGGTCGTAAGCTTTGAGAGAGGAATCTGCCGCACGGGTCGGACCGGTTCCTGTAGGGGGCGCGGAGTCCAGCCACACCATGTACTCATCGCTGACGCGTACATAAGAAGCTTCCCGCCCGGTAGTACCCGCGATCTCAACGATTTCTCCTGTGTCGAGGTTCCGGGACTTGATACGGTATCCATTCTCCAGCCTTTCGACCCAGGCTACGGTCCTCCCTGCTACCGCAGCAAGGCTGGGCGCATCCGTAATCTTGAATTGCGCGCCGGTTGACAGGTCCTTAGCATAGATGCCTGCCTCGGCACACTCACCATTACCCTGGCAAGAGCGCATTAATTGCTGCCACACGACAACTGAGCCAGAGATACTCGCGTTCAACTGGTCGCCGGGAGCATCTGTAACTGTGATGGCCTGGCCCGTTTTGAGGTCTAGTCCCAGGATATCGTAGGTACCTGACACCGGGCCGCTGTTGAGCCTGGTGATGCCTTCACTCCAGATAAGGTAGCGCTCAGAGCCGTGCGGCTCCGTCTGACTGCGGCCGGGTGCGGGAGGGGGTATGTTGAGCTTAGCAGGAGTAGTAGCTTCATTGCCCGCCAGGTACTTGGCCCTGTACCTGAAGGTGCCTAACTGGCTCAGCAGCACATCATAAGGAGTGCCGTTATTCTCTGTGTGCCATTCAAACACGGCGCGCTCGAAGTACTGCATTGTATACTCTTTACCGTCCAACTCACTTATCGCCTTGAACTCTTCAGAGATGGGGTAGCCCTGCTGCGCCAATCCGCCGTTTTTCTGCCAATATTCGCGGAACCTGCCGCCGAGGTGCTTGCCGGTCTGTGGGAAGAAAATGGTACCTGCGTCTGTATTGGCTCGTTCGTTGGGTATGCCCTTGGGATACCTGGCCTTGTAGTCGAAGACGCCCAGGAGTGAGAGCAATACATCGTTGGGAGGTTGGTTCTCTGGGTGTAGCTCGAATACGGCACGCTCGAAGTACTGCACCGTGTAAGTCTTGCCGTCGGTATCGCTAGTCTCTAGCATCTCCTCCGTGAGCGGATAACCCTGCTGCGCAAGCCCGCCATGCTCCTGCCAGTAAACCAGGAACCTACCCCTCACTGTGTGCCCTGTTTCCCGAAAATACACCGAGTCACCCTGCGCGTGCGCAGCCGTGCTATAATCACGGGGGAACCAGCCCTCGGCAAGTAAAAGCCCACACAGCAAAACTGCCAGTATGTGCAAGGCTACCTTAGCCATTTCACTACCCCTCCCTCCAACCAACCCAGTCCGAAATCAGAGCCTGGCGACCTGCAAATGTTACTAGTGGAGGTAAAACGGAGCAAGTTAGTACAGGTTGCGTAAAAGCCACACGCTTCAACTACGTGGCTATTTTAAGTCAACCTGCTTGTTGCAATTCATAAAGACTGGGGCAACGTCCATGCCTCCACCCACAGGCAAAGGCCCATTCCACACTAGGTACCCAGGGATTGCTGGTGGTGCCAGGCTCCTAGCTTGTGTACCAAACAACTAGCTTAACTCCCTGGAAGTAGTACGTCCGCAGAAAGTTAAGGAGCGCCACCCTATGTTAATGGGCCTACAACTTCGCCCACACCACCCCAGCGAGCACGGCAACCACTTCGACACCACACTGGCGGTCGTTCGCGCCTGCGAGCAAGCGGGACTGGACTCGGTCTGGATGGCCGACCACTTCATGTTCGCCGATGCGGAGCACCCTGAGAAAGAAGTGCCGGTGCTGGAATGCTTCGTGACGCTGGGGGCGCTGGCCGCGGCTACCAGCAGAATAAGGCTGGGCCAGCTCGTAGCGGGTGTGCCCTACCGCAACCCGGCGTTGCTGGCGAAGATGTGCGCCACGCTCGACGTAATCAGCCACGGGCGCAGCATCGTGGGGCTGGGCGCGGCCTGGCACGAAGGGGAGTTTACCGCCTACGGCTGGCCCTTCCCGCCCGTGCGCGAGCGGCTGGAGATGCTGGAAGAAGCGGTGCAGGTAGTGAGCCTGATGCTAACCCAGCGGCCTGCTAGCTTCAGCGGCAAGCACTACTCCATCGAGAATGCCTACAACGACCCCCGGCCCGTACAGCAGCCACGTCCCCCGATCCTCATTGGGGGCAGTGGCGAGCAGGTTACGCTCAGGCTGGTCGCTCGCTACGCCGATTTCTGCAACGTGGGCGGCGACCCGGCAACAGTCGCGCACAAGTTCGACGTGCTGCGCGGGCATTGCGAGGAGGCCGGACGCCCGTTCGAGGAGATTACCTTGTGCAACAATGTCGGTATAGTGCTGGGGCGTGACGAGGCGCAGGTAGCGGCGAAGCTGGAGAAGCACCCCGGCTTCGGGGATATCCAGGGCACGCCGGATATCGTCGTTGCGCGGCTGAAGGAGTACGCGCAGGTAGGCTCCCGGTACGTCACCTTCCACATGCCCGACGCTGAGGACATAGACACTATCCTGCTACTGGGCGAGGAAGTCCTGCCCCGGCTGGCCGACCTATGAAGTAGTGGGCGTTGTCGAGTGCTTCCTCTCAAGCACCTTAGCAGTGTTGCTCTCACTGTGCTTGTTAGAAGCTATCTTAAAAATGACAGAATGGAATATGAGCAC
>JALZHI010000159.1 GCA_030913985.1 Chloroflexota bacterium
GCCAAGGACGACGCCCGACGGAGGGATGTGAGGGGTGTAATGGGGATAGGGTGCCAAGGACGACGCCCGGCGATTGAAATCGCGGGCTAGACTTTGCGAAGTCCCCTTCGGGGACTGGGTGTGTTCTGTAAAGGCTGAAATGGGGTAAAGATGTTGCTGAAGCAGTCCGCCGTAGGGCGGACTTTGCCTTGTGTAGCCCGCGATTTCAATCGCCGGGCGTCGTCCTTGGCACCCTATCCCCATTACACCCCTCCGTCGGGCGTCGTCCTTTGCAATTGCAGCCTACACGAAATCAATCATCGGGCGTCGTCCTTTGCATTTGCTACCTACACGAAACGATTCGCCGGGCGTCGTCCTTCGCACCATGCCCCCAATACACCGCTTGGTCCGGCGTCCTCTTTTGCACCCTGCCCCCTAACATACCCCTTCGCCCGGCGTCGGCTGGCGACTATATACCCAATCAGGTCTGCTATAATGGCAGTGCGGCTCAATTGAAGGAGTCTTTCTATGCGTCTATTGCCAAAATGTGCTCTTGTGCTGACTTTGCTGCTCCTGGTGGGCTGCGGGACGGACTCACCTGCTCCGGCCCCCTCCAACACACCACCACCCGCAACATCTACATCCGCGCCTCTCTCACCTACCGAGACCGCGTTGCCGGAGCCGACCGAGGCAGCCCTCCCTAGCGCGACCCCCGAGCCGCCTCCACCCACGCCCACTATCCAGGCCGTAGCCACACCGACCGAGCCACCTCTGTCGCCCGGAGGCTGGGCCTACATCACCGGCTCGGAGGGCGGGCCTGCTCCGCGCTACGACCACTCGCTCGTAGCAGACCCGGAAGGGCACCAACTCGTGCTGTTCGGCGGGAGGGGCAGCGGCACCTTCGGGGATACCTGGATATTCGACCTGGAAAGCCAGGAGTGGCGGGAGGTGAAGGGGCAAGGGCCACCCCCACGCTTTGGGGCCGGGGCCGTGTACGATGGGGCTAACCGCCGCGTGTTGCTGGTGATGGGCGAGGGGGAGAGCGACTTCTTCAACGATGTGTGGGCGTTCGACCTTGAAATCGAGGCCTGGACCCAGCTAAAGGCCAACCGGGTTGCCGAGGACGAGCCGAGGCCGCGCTACGGTCAATCGGCGGCGCTGCACAAGGACGGGCGGGTGCTCATCTCGCACGGCTTCTCCGACCAGGGCCGCTTCGATGACACCTGGGCCTTCGACCCGGCTGCCGCCAAGTGGGTGAACATCACTCCGCGTGACGGCGCAATCCCCCTCAAGCGGTGCCTGCACGAGCTAGCCTACGACCCCCAGGACGACTTGCTCCTCATGTACGGCGGGTGCTCCTCCGGCTTTGGACCCTGCCCGCAGGGCGACCTCTGGGCGCTCGACCTCACCTCCGGCACCTGGACCGAGCTACAGCCACAGGGAGAAAAGCCATCGCCCCGCAGCAACCCCTCCCTGGCTTACGACCCCGCGCAACGCGCTATCTTCCTGTTCGGCGGCAAGAGCGAGAGCGGCCCCGTGTCGGATACCTGGGTGTACTCGCTGGCAAGCAACGCGTGGTCCACGGTCGAAAGCGAGATCAGCCCCAGCCCTCGCAGCAGCCAGGGCACGGCGTACGACCCGCAGGAACGCAGGGTCTACATAGCGGGAGGCGAGACCCGCGAAGGCCCCGACATGGAGGTATGGTTCAGCGGGTTCTAAGGGGTGCCAGGGCTGGTAGGGGTGGCAGGGGCTGACTTGAGAGGCTCGACGGCGCTCGACTCCTCTATATGAATTACTGCGTCGAATTGTTTGGTGAGCCAGGCCAGGTAGTAATGGCTGTTCCGTTCGTTGTTGGGATCGTAGACTACGCCTATGCCACGTTGCAAGCGAGGCTCTTCCAACGCCGTGGACAGCCGCTTTTCGCCCCGTATGATGAAGAGCGAGTTGCCCACCCCGGCCTCGTGGAACAGGCCCGAGTAGCTTTCGGGCAGGGCGGGGCGCACGTCGTATGTCTGTCCCTGCTCGTCCCAACCTCGGGCGGCGATCACGGTGCCCGTATACGTGGTGAAGCCCACCAGCACCGCCTCGTCCTTGTGTCGCTCGCGCACTAGCTGCCCCAGGCTTAGCTGCCCTATGTTGGCGAACTCGGTCGCGGTTGCGTCTCCCACGTGTGTATTGTGCGCCCAAACTACCACCCTGGCCGGTTTTCCGCCCGTGCCCAGGTGCTCGGACAGGGCTTCCAAAGTACCAGCCATGTGCCGGTCGCGCACGTTCCACGTGGGATCGGACCCACTGTAAGCGGCCTGGTCGTACTCGCGCTTGTTCTTTACGACGATGGCGTTCCGTAGAGCGGAAAATAGTTCCTCCCGTTCTACCGCCTTGTTACCCTTGTAGCCTTCCTTCTCCGCCTGCTCCCATAGTTGCTGTAGCTCCTCTACCTGCTCCTGCACGCTGGTGTCGCACGGTGAGCTTGCCATTTTAGCGAGGGAGTCGTAATCAGTAGGGCCGGTACCCTCGCCTGAGAGGCAACCATAGCGTTCGCGGGCGCGCGCTGCTGCCTCAGGATCGCGCTCCTCGAAGTAGCCGGCGACCTCCTCCGCCGATTCCTCCATGCTGTACATGTCGAGGCCGTAAAAACCTACCTGGGGGGCGTTAGTGGGTAAACCCTCGTTGTGCTGCTTGAGCCACTCTGCCAGGTCGCGCACGTCGGCGTTGTTCCACATCCACTCCGGGAAGCCCCTAAAGCTGGAGAGGACCGCTTCGGCACTCGGTTCGTCGCTCATGCCCCGCACGTAGCGATTCACGCGGTAAGCCTCCGGCCACTCCCCCTCGATGGCTACGGCTGTAAAACCTTTCTCTTCCACCAACCGCCGGGTAATACGCGCCCGCTCGCGGTAAAAGTCGTGCGTGCCGTGACTCGCCTCCCCAAGCAGCACGAAGCGAGCATCACCTACCAGCGACATCAGCGGGTCATAGTCGTCCTCATCGCCCACGATAGGAAGCGCAACCTGCCGGACCAGGTCCAAACCGGTGGCCGGTGAACCAGAGGGCGAAGTAGGTACAGCAGTGCGGGCGACCGCAGTCCTGGCGGGAGTAGCCACCCGCGACACAGCGGAGCCTGTAGGAGTCGTCCCGGCAGCCGTGCGCGCCCGGCGGGAGGCAGGCCCGCAACCGGAGGCCACCGCCACCAGGTAAACGCACAATAGTACAACCCACACTTGTCTTCTCATGATGCTGCTCCTGTGAAACGCAGAAATCATGACTAAGCAAAAATGGAGCCATACGGACGATGGACGATGGACGATGGACGATGGGAGACGGAACCGCCAAGACGCCAAGAGCGCCAAGAGCGCGCCAAGAGGATGATGGTTGAATACTATCCGTAAACTCAAAACTCATAACTCACAACTCACAACTTCTCCATCGTCCATCGTCCTCCTGTGCGAAATCCTGTGCGAATTCTTGTGCTCACCGGTGGGGCGGATTGTCTGCTTTAATCACATTAGACATTGAGCGGCCACAATATCTATTCAGGAGGAAAACAATGCTGACGGAAGAAATACGCCCTGCTGACGTGCGAGAGGTTGCGCCTGGTGCGGGCGAAGTCATAAGCCCAGGTATGACCATCAAGCTGCGCAGCGAACACACGGGCGGCGGTTTCGCGATGGTGGAAGCTATCATGCCGCCCCGCACCCAGGGACCTCCCCTCCACATGCACACCCGCGAGGACGAGACCTTCTACATCCTGGAAGGGGCGTTGAAGCTCCGCTTTGGGGACCAGACCGTTACCGCCGAAGCAGGCTCCACGGTCTTCATGCCGAGGGGCATACCACACACCTTCTGCAACCCGTTCGATGAGCCAGTCAAGGCCCTGGGCATTATTACACCGGGCGGCTTCGAGGCGTTCTTTGAGGAGCAGTTGGCGCTGTGGCAGTCGGTTCCCGAAGGCGGTCGCCCCGACCCGGCAGCTCTTGAAGCCCTGGGCCGTAAGTACGGCGGCGTGATAATCGGGCCGCCCATGTCGCTGGACGAGTAGACATCTCATAAATAGCAGCCCGAACTACTGGAACTGAGGCTGCCCTTGTCATTTCGAACGAAGTGAGAAATCTCGTCCCTCACCACCCAAATATCACCTTTCTTCAGCATTACAGGACCATAAGGAAGAGGAAACATCCCGGTGAAGGACGAGATTTCTCACTTCGTTCGAAATGACAGGATAGGCGGCATGTGCTCATCTCGTCATTCTTACTTGTGAGATAACTTCGAGTAACTCGTAGTCACAAACAGACAGATGGCAGAACAGAAGCAAAGACACCAAACCCGGCGAGAACAACCCAATTACCCCAAAGGAGAGACGAAAGTGAAGACCTGGCTGAAGTTCCTCATCGTTACCGTGCTCGTGGCGATACCCGCCATTCCACTTGGACAGATGATCTGGCCCGCTGCTGCCGAAGGCGATGGGCACGCGGCCATGACCTTGGCTACCCACCAGCTCGTGCTGTTCATCATCTTCAGCGTAATCGAAGCCCTGGCGCTGGGCCTGGGTGTGGCGTTCCTCGTCTTCGGTCTGCCGTTCGCGCGCAGGCTGGCGGGCGACTCGGGCTGGCTGTCGTGGGCTGTGTACCTGAGCATCGCCTGGTCGCTAATTTCGTGGTGGCCGCACGACGGCTTCCACCGCAGCGGCCCCAGCATAGACGGTCTGCTGGCGCTGGAATATGGCTTCCATGCCACCCTCATCGCGGGCGGCGCGGTGCTGGTCGTCGCCTTCATTCGAGCGGCCAATCGTCTCACCGCAGCCGAGCAGCCCGAGTCGAGGGTAGCCGTAGCCGAGCCTCGCCTGGGCAGCACCGCCACGAGCTAGGGCTAACAGCTTCTTCCCGCAACGCGACTCCGGGATAGTAACCCAACGCATTATTCACCGCAGAGACGCAGAGGACGCAAAGGCACGCAGAGAAGAATTGAGGGTGTTTGCGGCAAGGGGAGCATCGTACTGTACGATGCTCCCCTTCGTCTTATCCAATCAACCATAATCTCCGCGCAATCTCTGCGTCCTCTGCGTCTCTGCGGTGAATAATCCTCTTCCTGCTTTGACGATTATCTACTTTCGTGCTAATCTGCCCTATTACGCGCAAGGAGGCAGATATGGCAGGTGGGACCGATTTCGGGGCTTATGATGCTTATATAGAGCAGAACTTCGAGGCTATGGTCGAGGAGTTGCGGCACTTCTGCTCGCAGCCGACGCTGGCGGGACAGGGCGTAGGGCTGGAAGAAGGGGTGACGCTGGTGCGGGAGGCGCTGGAGCCGCTGGGTGCCAGGATGAAGCTGGCCCCGATAGAGGGCGCGCCGCCCGTGGTGCTGGCCGAGCTTGGCAGCGGGGCGCGCACGTTGCTCCTGTACAACCATTACGACGTGCAGCCGCCGGAGCCGCTGGAGCTTTGGGACTCGCCGCCCTACGCGGGTGACGTGCGAGAAGGCCGCCTCTATGCGCGCGGGGTGGCCGACAACCGGGGCGACCTGCTGTCGCGCATACTGGCTATCAGAGCTTACCAGGCCACGGTGGGCGGCCTGCCCCTGCGCATCCGGTGGCTGGTGGAGGGCGAGGAAGAGGTGGGCAGCCCCAATCTCGGCCCCGTTGCCATCGAGCACGCAGACGAACTCCGGGCCGACTGGTGCGCCTGGGAAGGCTCGTGGCGGGACATAAACGACAATCCGCAGGTAATATGCGGCCTGAAGGGCATGCTCTACGTCGAGCTACACGCTACCGGCCCCGCCTACGACGCCCATTCGGGCCTGGGCGGCATATTGCCCAACCCCGCGTGGCGGCTGGTCATGGCCCTCTCCACCTTGCGGGACGCGCAGGGCAACTTCGTCATGGACAGGCTGGAGGACTTGGTTGAACGGCCATCGCAAGCCGAGGTAGAGGCCATCCACCGGATGCCCTTCGATGAGCAGGCGTGGCTCAACCTGTACGGCATCAAGGGCTGGCAGCGCGGGAAAAGCGGGCACGACGTGCTGGTGGCCGAGCAGTTCGAGCCGACCGCCAACATCGCCGGCTTCGTGAGCGGCTACGGCGGTGAGGGGTCCAAGACCATCGTGCCCAGCAAGGCGATGGTCAAGATGGACTTCCGCCTGGTGCCCAACCAGACCCCCGAAAAGATGCTGGACCTGCTGCGCGCCCATCTCGACAGCCGGGGCTACAACGACATAGAGATAGTCAAGCTAGGCGAGTTGCTACCCGCCAAGACGCCCATTGACAGCCCGCTAGTCCGGGCCTCCGAGGAGGTCTGGCACGACCTGGGTGAGGAGCGCGTGGTGATTGCTCCCATGACGGGCGGCAGCGGCCCGGCCTCCCTCATCTCCAACGAGCTAGGCATCCCCCTGGTCATCACCGGCGGGGTGGCCTTCTCCGGCTCACGCGCCCACGCTCCCAACGAATCGATCCGCCTGGACCAGTTCAAGCAAGGCATCCGCTTCTGGGGCCGGTTCTTCGACCGCCTTGCGGCGATGGACGATGGACGATGGACGATGGACGATGGACGATAGACGATAGTAGACGAAACCGCCAAGTCGCCAAGGACGCCAAGGACGCGCCAAGAGGATAATGGTTGGGTACTATCCGTCAACTCAAAACTCAAAACTCATAACTCAAAACTTCTCCACCGTCCTTCAAGGAGCCTACAACCATGAGCAACTTCCCCCTCCGCATCGACATCAAGACGGCCCAGCACGACCGGGACTGGGACAACACGCTACGCTACTGGCTGGACGCGGAGGGGGAGGAGGCGTTCACGGGGGCGTGGCTGTTCGACCACTTTGTGCCTATCAACGGGCACGTGGAGGGGCCGTGCATGGATGGGTGGACGCTCATGGCTGCGCTCGCGGCGGCCACGAAGCGGTTGCGACTCGGCCTGATGGTGGGCTGCAACGGCTACCGGCACCCGGCGGTGCTCGCCAAGATCGCCACCACGATTGACCGGGTGAGCGATGGGCGGCTCGACGTGGGCCTGGGCGCGGGCTGGTTCGAGCTTGAGTACAACATGTACGGCATACCGTTCCCGCCGCCCGCCGACCGCATCCGCCAGCTAGACGAGGCCTGCCAGATGATGAAGCTGCTCTGGACGCAGGAGCTTGCCGACTTCCAGGGCCGCTACTACAACCTGAACGCGGCGCGTCATGAACCCAAGCCGGTGCAGCAGCCCCACCCTCCATTCACGATAGGCGGGGGCGGCGAGAAGATGACGCTACGGGTGGTCGCCAAACACGCTCACATCTTCAACGCACCCGGCGGCACCCCCGAAGCCGTGCAGCACAAGAACCGCGTGCTGGACGAGCACTGCGCCGCGATAGGCCGCAACCCCGCCGAAATCCGCCGCTCCTGGCAGTTCTACTTCAAAGACCCCGGCGAGGTGGAGGGCATGCGTGGACGCATCGAGCCGTACCTTGCGGTGGGCATAGACCACGTGGTGATAGGCATGCCCACCAAGTACCACGAGGGGCTGGTGCAGGCTGTGGCGCGGGAGGTGGGGCCGTTACTATCACTGAAGTCGGTGACAGATCTCTGAACGTAGCCATAGAGAGCGGATCGCTCAAGTCAGTCTACTTAATCGTAGGCAGAGTAGTCTGGAGTTGATACAGGAGACTATGAGCCTGAGAAATCTGCTCATTCTCGATGTTGCAAACCGGATATAGAGGTGGAATCTGTTGTTAACGTTTTGTAAACGGGTTTTCCCTGAGCAAGGTTTTTGCTTTCACCTGAACCCTTGAAGAACACCTTGTAGAACCACTCCGGCGCCCATAGCAACTCCAATTGCACAAGGTATTATGAGAAAGGCAACTTGCATTCTTCGTCTCCAACTTGCATAGTTGGGCATTTTACTGAACAACCATTTCTGTAGACTTTCAGGCTGCACAGTAAAAGCAAGGGCAGTAGCTACGCTTACTACTGCAATCAAGTTAAGCCAATAGATTGGCCCGGGTCTAACTCCGACAAAATCAACCTTTAATGAGAGAAGCCCTATCCATACAAGAAAGAAGGCAGCACTAGCAGTAGAGACTACGAAGTACAAGATTATCGCAATGAAAGTAGCAGCCTTGGTAACGGAGAATACCTCGAATGCTGACCTTGCTGGAGCAAAGCCGAAAGAAGCAGCACACAAAGCAAGCACCAGCACTAATACAATCAATACAGCGCCCCAGAGCGCCTTGGGATCGCCTTCAAGGATACCACGTTCATAATCAGAGAATAGAGAGAGAACAACAATTATGAGCACACTCAGCACCGAGAACGCTGCTGCCGGTGCTAATACATATTTGACTAGTTTCCTGAGATAAGGTAGGGCATTGAGGACTGCCTCACGTAAATTTTGAGCGAAGCGCATTGCAACAACGCCTACAAACGCAGCAGCATTTGAGATCAAATGTCCTAGGCTGCCCACAAAGTCGGCAATCCCTTCGGCTAAGTCCCCAATTGATACGCTGGGATTATGTGTACCATGTTGTGCGCGCCGGCGTAATGTTGGTAGCCGCGTCGCACGGAAACCGACAATGGCTTCAGCACTACTCAAGACAGAGAGCGAGATTACGATACCTGCTACCATTAAACTCAAAATCAAGCCTCTCCACTGTAATATGCCACCCATCCAGGACAGACCAGGCGTGTTAAGCGGAGAGAAGCCTAATATCTTAGGTAGAAATCGGCCAAGGCTGAACTCCGCAATACGGACGAATATCTCGAATACCAAGAGATACGCCATGATTGGAAAGAACCAAGTAGCCAGTACTTGCCCGGCGGGTCCGGAAGGCTTCTTACGCCAAAGTAAAACCATAAGCAGAGCAACTGGAATCACTAGAGCCATTACTAGCATGAACTGGAACGCATCGCCCCGTATATGATCGCTCTGGATCAGTAAGGCCCATACTCCCCATAAGCCGAAGACACAAGCACCCATTCCAAGGAAGTAACTACTAGCGAGCCTAATAGGTCCCATGGACTTCTTATGGCCCAGCCATACCGCCCACACTACACCTATCACCCAAACCAAGAGCGCAATAATGGGAAGCCGATTAGAAGTATTCTGTTTCAGCGCTTCCCATGTTGCTCGCAGTATTGATGCCTCCCCCTCCGATTGCACTCTCCAGTCTAAGATAACCCAAACACCCCACATGAAAGTAACAATTGCGAATGCCACAGTGGCACTTGTGAGCGCAGCGCCACGTGAATAGATAACAGCATAAAGATGAAGAATGCCAAGTGTAATAAGCAAGTACATCGGCCATGGAGATGTAGTTATCCGAAACAATATCACAGCAGCGAATACAGAGACTATGAATACGGCTGAACTAGTCCAGTCAAAATCTATCAACATCTTGCCACAAAGACTGCAAAAAATATCCTCGTCCGAAACAAGATTGTGACACTCTGAGCATCGTACTAACGAAGCCCTATTTCCAGCAACCATTTGAGCCCCCAGTGTATACGCTAGGTCTGAGTCATGACATGGTTGTACATTGATATATCATGAATGTTAGACAAAACAAACAGTCATAGTCTCTAATAAGACAGGGTCTAACATTAGGACTCGAGAGAGCTAGCAACAAACAGGTAAGGGTGTATTGATTCTATGATAGGCATTATAGCATTAAGAGTAAATATGACAATCTATAAGCAGTGAACATGCCCTTACTAATGGATTTATGGAGAGATACAAGGGTGAACACAGTCGGCAACCTTAGGAGAGCAGCTTAACATCATGTTTGTAACAGTGCCCCCTTTTGTTATACTTACCTAACGCCCTATCCTCAAACAGCGACGACTTAGACCCGGCTCCTGGAAAAGAAAGCTATGCACAGTCACACAGGTAGACACATCCCGCGCGCGTGGCGCACGCTCTTTGTTGCCCTTGCGCTCTTCGCTATGCTCACCGGGGCCGCGCTGCCGGAAGGCGTTCGCCAGGCATGGGCCGAGCAGTCGGGGCAGACGGCGCAGCCTGCCGGCCTCACCTCCGAGGTAGCAGCCCCGCTTACGGGTCAGAACGCTCAGCAAACCGGGCAGGACCAACCGGCACAACCACAGCCGCCCGCACCCGGAGCCGACGGACCCATACCCGCTCCCGCCGCAGTCAGCCAGGGCAAATTCCGCTACTTCAAGGACACCGGCCACTTCCTGCGCGGCATCTTCTTCGAGTACTGGGAGACGCATGGCGCGACCCCCGTGCTGGGCCTGCCTATCACCGAGGCTATCATGGAAGACGGAATGGCGGTGCAGTACCTGGAGCGCGTCCGCCTGGAATGGCACCCCTAAATTTCCAGTGACCCCCGCAAGCAGGTGCTTCTCACCCGGTTAGGCGTGATCTCGACCGAGCAGCGGGGCATCTTCTTCGAGCGGCTGCCCTCAGGCACCAGCACCCCCACCTCCCACTTCTTCGAGGAGACCGGGCACAACCTGTCTAACGCCTTCTTCACCTTCTGGCTGAACAACGGCGGGCTTGCGGTGTTTGGCTACCCCATCTCGGAGGAGATAGTGGAGGTCAGCCCCACCGATGGCCGCCAGTACACAGTGCAATACTTCGAGCGCAACCGCTTCGAGTGGCACCCCGAGAACCCACCCAGCGATAACGTGCTGCTCGGCCTCCTCGGCATGGAGTACGCCCGCGCCCGCCAACTCGACCCGCTGGCCCGCGTGCTCATCCCCTACCTGCTAGCGGGCGACGCGGACCTCACCGATTCACCGGAACTGGGCACCTTCGTTGATGACGAGTTGCTGCCCGCCGTGCAGGCGCTTGGCCGCACCCCGCAGTTCAGGTGGGTGCCCGGCCTCATCGTGCGCAACAGGATTTTCGTGGAGTTCGCCGAGATCGCCGAGGAAGGCGTGGCCGGGGCGTTCGTAGCCACCTACAGCCGGACCCGCCCATACGTGATCATCGTGCCCGAACGGGAGCAAGGCGCCTCGGTGGAAGCCCTTGCGAGCGTGATAGCGCACGAGGCCACGCACGCCGCCAACGTAATCGGGCAGGTGGCCCCAGCCCGTGCCAATTGCAGCATCGAGGAAGAGACACGCGCTTACTTGAATGGCCTCGCCTCCTGGCTGGTGCTCAAGGGCGACGACGCACTCTCAGCCCGCTACGAATCCGGCAGCCTCGAAAATGCCATCAACCGCTCGCTTCGTGGCTTCAATAACGGCCAGACCATCGTCACCCTCGACTTCGACCTGGGATCGGCCCGCCAGTTCCTGCGCGAAGTCTACGGCCCCGACTGCGGAGAGTGAGGTAATTACGAATTACGAATTACGAATTACGAATTATCGGGAACACCTGGGGCATGAACAATCAACAAAGCGGCTCACGAGACTGCATACCTCGTGAGC
>JALZHI010000160.1 GCA_030913985.1 Chloroflexota bacterium
CGTGTACTCTGGTCCTCTTTGTGTCCTCTAAACCCTTATCTACTTGGCGCTATTCTTGGCGTCCTTGGCGTCTTGGCGGTTCCGTCATTTCACGTTGCTACATCTGGATGACGAGGGAGTTGCGGTGTACCCAGCCGGACTTGCCGCCGGGGAGGACTACCTGGTAGTAGTCGCCTTTGCGCGCGGTGGCGTGATAGGGCCGTCCCTTCGGTATGCGCGCTATTATCCCACCCGTGCCACCGGGGCCGCCGTATACGTTGACTGTAGACTTGCCGAACACATAGGCCTGCCAATCGCCCTGCTGGATGGTCTGGGGCGGGGGCGGGCCTTGCTGGCCTTGCCCCTGGTTGGGTCTGCGCAGCCATGGAGCGTCGGGGTCGATATCGCCGTCTACCAGGCCGTAGCCGTAGGTGCGTGCGCCCGCCGGGTTCGGGTAAGCCAGCTTCAGGTACCGCAATATGCCCCGCGCTATGCCGGAGGCCACATTGTCGGTCCGGTTGAACATCACCTCCCGGTCGGCGGCGTTGGTGATGAAGCCCATCTCCACGATTGCGCCGGGCGTGTAGTTCGACACCCGCCAGTTGGGCCGGAACGGAGCGTAGGCGTAGTAGCCCCGCATGTTGCGCGTCACCCCGGCGTCCTCAGGCAGCCCCGTAGCCGCGCGGTACTCATCGGTCAGCAGGTCCACCAGCATAGCGTCCTGCGCCGCCACCTCGCTGCGCCAGCGGGTGCTTATCTTGAAGCCCCGTGCGCTGACAGAAGAGTTGCCATCGGCGTGGATAGCCACGAAAGCGTCCGCCGTGTAGCCAGTAGGCACCGTGGCGGGCAGCACCTCCACAGTGACACCGGCGTCCCGCAGCAGCTTAGCGATTCGGTTGGCGACATCGAAGTTTATATCCACTTCCCTGCGCCCGCCGCCCGTCGCCCCCGTATTACCCTCCAAACTGGAAAGCTGCTCCGGCAGTTCGTCGTTCTTCCAGTGCCCCACCTGGATAGCCACCCGGTAAGTGCTGGTACGGGCTACCGGCGTCGGCACCGGAGTTGAGGCCAACGCCACCGGTGAGAGCGTGCCCATAGAGGACCTTGCCGTCGTGGAGGCCCGCTGAAACGCCTCCGCAGCCAGGGAACGCGCTGACTCAGCGTCCACCGCCATAGCGGCTACAGGGTAGCTAAGGAAAGAAAAAGCTGAGAAAAGCAGCAGGGAAAGCGCGGCAAGAATAGATCGGCGGACAGGGGTAGGCATGCAGGCTCCCAGCGGGACCGAGGGTGAAACGTTTTTGGTCGTCTTCAGGGCACAAGTTCACATGAGAACTATCTGCTATTATATACGGCTGTAGTTACTTATTTCAATAGCGTGGACGGGCCTTTCCCGAAGAGTGCGTTCTGCCCGCAGTAGGTGAATTGCCAGGTAAGCAATAAGCTACTTTGCAAGGTTCTGTGTCATAATACCTAAGTGCTCATTCCGAGCATGTATGAGTTGGAGATTGATCCTGAGTTCTGGAAAGAGTAGCCCGCGTCCGGGGAAGGAAAGCAACATGGCATCCGAGGATAATCTGAAGTGCTTGCGATGCAGCACAGAGTTGCAATCCGTCGGAACTCACAAATTTCACACTGGCGGCAATAAAAATGCCCTGATACTGTTAGAGGGTCTTGGTCACTTTGGCACCAAGTTTTTAAGTTTCGACCTTTATGTTTGTCCGCAATGTGGTCATACGGAAATGTTCCTGAGCCACGTTGGCAAGGAGCAACGGCCACAAGCAACTGGATCTAAATAACCTATCGGGTAGACTGCGAATTTACCCAATGACGCGGGCGATGGACGAGGGCAGGGCTACTATCGTCCATCGTCTGCCGTCCATCGTCCCCTGTGTTATACTGCACCCCAAGCGCCCATTTATAACTGAATAGACCCTTCTCAACAACATGAGGCGGTACAGGTACGAGCGGTAAAAAATAACAATGCACACGAGGAGATATATACCAATGAAACTCGGATTGCAGGTGAACCACTTTACGTGGCCTGGTGGAGATGCAAGCATAGGAGAGACCTTCCGCGATATAGCCAGGCGCGCCGAGGAAGCCGGTTTCGATAGCCTCTGGGTGATGGACCACTTCTTCCAGATACCCGGCCTCGGGCCCGCCGAGTACGCCATGCTGGAAGGCTACACGGCCCTCGGCTTCATAGCCGGTGCCACCTCCAGGATCAAGCTAGGCACGATGGTCACCGGTGTGACTTACAGGTACCCGGCCATCCTCGTCAAGACCGCCACCACCCTCGACGTGCTGTCGGGCGGGCGCACCTACTTCGGCGTCGGCGCGGCCTGGTTCGAGCGCGAGCACCAGGGCCTCGGCGTGCCCTTCCCACCCCTCAAGGAACGCTTCGAGCGCCTGGAAGAGATGCTGCAAATAGCCCACCAGATGTGGTCGGGCGAAGTCGGCCCCTACAACGGCAAGCATTACCAGCTAGCCGAGACCCTCAACGTGCCCATGCCGGTCAGCAAGCCCCACCCGCCCATCCTCATCGGCGGCACCGGCGAGCAGAAGACGCTCCGTTTCATCGCCAAGTACGGTGACGCGTGCAACATATTCCTGCGCCTGGGCGATGATACGGTGCGGCACAAGCTCGACGTACTGCGAGGCCACTGCGAAACCGAGGGCCGCCCCTACGAGGAGATCGAAAAGACCAGCCTCGAACGCATACACATCACGCGCGACGGCAGCAACAACACCATGTCACCGCAGCAGGCTATCGACCACTTCGGCCACGTCGCGGAGTTAGGCTTCGACCATGCCATCTTCAGCATGCCGAACGTGTACGAGCCGGACGCCTTCGAGGTCTTCCACGAAGTCGCCGCCGCAGTCCACGACATCCCTGTAGCGGGCCGGTAGTTTCCTGCGCATGATGGAGCATGGAAGCAGGTAAGTCTGTCCGCCCATGCTCCATGTTGGATGCCAGGCATGCTGAACATAGAGACGTCATGAGAAACCGTGTAGTATGTGCCATGATAGCACTTCTACTTCTAACCGGCCTTTCACAGGCGGCCCCTTCCACCAGGGCATATGCCTGCACACCTACGTTTTTACCAGACCTACAGACCGCACGGAACAATGCTGACGTGATCTTCGCAGGCAAAGTTGTTGCCGTCGATAGCAGCCCCTTTGCAGCAATAAACACTCTCATTTCCGGTACAGGGCAGCAACGTGTCCTTTTCAGCATCACGTCCGTCTGGAAAGGTCCTGTGAGGTCACAGGCGATTGTTAGTGTCGCAAATAAGGTTTGCGGCGTCTCAATACACCACTTCAACAAAGATGAAGATTTTGTAGTTTTTGCAAATAACGGGGCTCTGAGCAGCTTGGAAGCGTCAACTAATAGCCGTACCAGCGAGTTAGGGCAGGCCGCGGAAGACCTTCAAGTCTTAGGCCAGGGCAAGTCCCCCGCCGAACGGGCCGAATTGGAAACGCTATTCTACGTCCAATCCTACTGGGTTGAAGCCGCTCTTAGCATTCTTCTCATGTCGGCTTTTTTCGGTATCGTGAGGGCTAACAGGGCCAGATAGCTATTCTCAGATTGATGGATTACAGGTTCGCGAACCCAAGAGGGTTTTGTTAGGCACTGTTATTGCCCTATCTGCAAGTCAGCCCAGTGGCTTAAAGTACTCACTTCGTATACGAGCGGTCAGAACATGCACAGGAGGGCGATAGTACCCCTATGGTTATAGAAGATAGCGTCAGGGATTTTCTCAAGCAGCGCCGGTTCGCCGTGCTCGCCACCATCAACAAGGACGGCACGCCGCAGTTGAGCGTTATGTGGTACGAATTGCAGGCCGACCGCATCATGATGAACACCGCGACCGGACGCGTGAAGGAAAAGAACCTCCAGACCGACCCGCGTATCTCAATTTGCGTGGAGGACGAGTACAGCTACGTCACCCTCACCGGGCGGGCAGAACTCGATTACGACCGGGAGCGCAGCCAGGCAGACATCAAGGCGCTGGCGGTGCGCTACGACGGTGAAGAAAAAGCCGAACGGATGATGCGCAACACCTTCAGCAAGCAGGACCGTGTAACGATCTACATGACCATCGACAACGTTGATTCGCACCTGTGAGCGCCGCCCCCTTTGCGTTATGATGTATGTAGGGGCAGGCCCCCGTGCCTGCCCTCGTTGGAGATTAGCGGCATTGTACGCCCGCCACCCCGGAAAGCACCAAGCCTGCCCGTACATCTAAGGACATGAGCAACCAGCACCCTACAACTAGCGAGCATACAGCCACCGGCCACGCCCCGGCCCCCAGGATAGTCGCCCTGGCGGGAGGGGTAGGCGGGGCCAAGTTGGCCCAGGGCCTGCAAACCATCCTGCCGCCCGGCTCTCTCTCTGTGGTCGTCAACACGGCCGACGACTTCAAGCTGTGGGGCCTGCACATCTCGCCCGACCTCGACACGGTGATGTACACCCTTGCGGGCCTCGCCAACCGCTCGCAGGGCTGGGGCCTCGAAGACGAGTCCTGGCACTTCAGCGAAATGCTGCGCCGCTACGGCAAAGACGTGTGGTTCCGGCTGGGCGACAGGGACGTTGCCACCCACGTCCTGCGCACACACATGCTACAAGAGGGCAGCAACATCACCCAGGTCACAGCCGAGCTTGCACGCGCTTTGGAAGTGCCATCCCACATCCTGCCCATGTGCAACGAACCTATCAGCACCCTCGTAAAGACACCACACGGCCTGCTCGACTTCCAGGAATACTTTGTGCACCGGCACCACGCCGACCGCGTGCTGGGCATATCGTTCCGCACCGAAGGCACGCCCGGCATAACCGGCGAAGCGTCCAGGGCGCTCCACAAAGCCACAGCCATCATCTTCTGCCCGTCCAACCCCATCGTGAGCATCGGCCCCATCTTGCAGGTAGAAGGCATGAAGGAGGCGCTCGCGGAGTCGGGTGCGCCAAAGGTCGCCGTCAGCCCCATAGTGGGCGGGGCGGCCCTCAAAGGCCCGGCAGCCGACATGCTCAGGACGCTGGGGCATGAGGTGTCTCCCGTGGGCGTGGCGCGGCAATACCAGGGCATTATCGACGCGATGGTCATAGACAGGGAGGACGAGCGCCTGGCCCCGCGCATCGAGGAGCTTGGCATGGAAGTGGAAGTAACCAACACCATCATGAAGAGCGATGACGACCGGGCGCTGCTTGCCTCGCACATACTGGTCTTCTGCAACCGCCTCACCCGGCAGCGGGGAAGCGAGTCGTAGGGTGAAAACAGTCGCCGTAGTGCCCATCAAAGCCCTGCTGCACGCCAAGAGCAGGCTTGCAAATAGGCTCTCCCCCGCCGAGCGTGCCGAAATGGCCCGCGATATGCTGGCGCACGTGCTGCACGTCATAGAACAGTCGGGGGTAATCGCAGAGATAGCCGTAATCAGCCCGCGTCCCGAGGAGCTTCACTTGCCGCCGGGCGTGACCCCACTCCTGCAAGTGGAAGACGGCCTGAACGCGCTGCTCGAACAGGGCCGCGACTGGGCGACCGCGCAGGGTGCCGGTGCTCTCCTGCTGGCGTTCGCGGACCTGCCCCTGCTCCAGCCCTCCGACATCAAACAGATCGTTCGCCTGGGCAAGTCACCCCGCACAGTGGTGCTCGCTCCCGACCGTCACAACCAGGGCACCAACCTGATGCTGCTCCACCCGCCCGCCCTGATACCCTTCTCCTTCGGCTCCAACAGCTACGACGCGCACCGGGCCGACACCCTTACCGCATGGGCGCGCCTGGAGGTCTACCGCTCGCCCGGCACCTCCCTCGACATCGACACCCCCGACGACCTGGCGTACCTGGAACAAGCCCGGCTCACGGCGGCGGGGTGAGTTGGGAGTTTTGAGTTATGAGTTATGAGTTTTGAGTTATAAGGGACGAGTTACGTGTTACGTGTTACGTGTGGTAAGTGGGGAACAGCGGTCGAAAAGCAACAGCGGTACGCACGGCTGAGACTACTCAGTCCTCAGTCCTCAGTCCTCATCACTCCCGGAGAAACAGATGCCTTCTCAGGACATGACGTTCGGCTTCGTGACCCAGGCGACACCTAAGGGCTTCTTCCCGGACCCTGTTGCAGACCCTATGCAGGCGAGCCAGGCGGCTATGGATCGCACCGGCGAGCTTATTGAGATCGCCCGCCCCTATTTTGACACCGTCTGGGCCGAAGACCACTTCCAGTGGGGAGACCGCCCGGTGTTCGAGGCGATTACCACGCTCGCCTTCCTTGCCGGTAAGCACCAGGGGTTGCGCTACGGCCATATCGTACTCGGCCAGTCGTACCGCAACGCCGCGCTTACCGCCAGGATGGCCGCCAACATGCAGGTGCTCACCAAGGGTAACTTCATCCTGGGCATAGGCGCGGGCTGGAAAGAGGACGAGTACCGGGCCTACGGCTACCCCTACCCGCCCGCCTCTCAGCGCATAGACGAGCTTGAGGACGCGGTGCAAATCTGCCGCGCCATGTGGACCGACAGCCCCGCTAGTTTCGAGGGCAAGTACTACCGTATCGAGAACGCCATGTGCGAGCCGCGCCCCAACCCGTCCATACCCCTGCTGATAGCGGGTGGCGGCGAAAAGAAGACCCTGCGCGTCGCCGCCAAATACGCCGACTGGTGGAACGCCCCCTTCATGGAGGCAGACAAGTTCAAGCACAAGCAAGAGGTGCTCGCCCAGCACTGCCACGACGTGGGCCGCGACCCCGCCGAAATCCTGCACTCCTACTATGCCATCGTCAGCATGTCGGAAGACCCCGGCCAGGTGCAGCGCAACGAAGACCCCCACTTTGTCGCAGGCACACCCGACGACGTAACCCGCGAGCTAGAGCAGTTCATCCCGCTGGGCGTAAAGCACATGCAGATTCGCTTCACCGACTTCCCCAGCAGCAACGGCCTCGAACTGTTCATCAACAAGGTGCTGCCAAGACTACGAGGGTAGAGTCATGCCACGGACTATTCTCAAGCTGATACCTGTGTTCGTGCTGACGTGCGTGCTCGTAGTAGGCTCCTGGGAACCGAACAACTTCGGTCTCAGCCTGGGAGCAAGCGCACAGGGGTCACTGATACGCCTCCCCTGCTGGCATGGAGTGAAAGGCACTGACATACGTTGCATGGAGACGCCGGAGATATCGCTACCTCCTTGGTTGCAGGAAGCGATATCCCCGGTAGCCACACTAATCGCGCTCTTCATTGCCGTGCGCGTGCTGTTCTCATTGAACCAGCACCTAGCCTATCAACGTCATCGCAGTGTAGTCAAAGGTTTTATAGGCGAGCAAAGAGTTTTCTATGTGCGGAGAGGGCTTGCGGCTCATAGAGCAAGGCACAAGCTGTAATCCAATGCAAATCTCAGTCATAGGCATCGACAACATACCGGAAGTGGGCGCCGGCGACGATCTGACGTCCCTCATTCTCTCCGGCTGCGAAGCCTCTAATGTAACCTTGCAAGAGGGTGACGTATTGGTCATCACCCAGAAGGTCGTCAGCAAGGCCGAGGGGCGCATGTTCAGCCTGGACACGATTGAGCCTTCCCCCTTCGCAGTGGAGTTCGCCACCAAGTGGGGTAAGGACCCCCGCCATACCGAGGTGGTGCTGCGCGAGAGCGCCCGCATCGTGCGCATGGACAAGGGCATCATCATCAGCGAGACCCACCATGGCTTCGTCTGCGCCAACGCGGGCGTGGACGCCTCAAACGTCCCAGGCGAGCACATCGTCTGCCTGCTGCCTGAAGACCCAGACGCCTCAGCCGAGCGCATCCGCAACGACCTGCGCGAGCGCACCGGCCACGACATACCAATCATCATATCCGACTCGTTTGGCCGCCCCTGGCGCTTCGGCATCGTCAACATAGCCATCGGCGTATCGGGCCTCATGCCCCTCATCGACTACCGGGGCCAGCGCGACGCCAACGGCTACCTGCTCAACGTCACCGTAATCGCCGTAGCCGACGAATTAGCCTCAGCCGCCGAACTGGTCATGGGCAAGCTGGACAACTGCCCCGCCGCCATAGTGCGAGGCTACCCCTTCACCAGGGCCGAAGGCAAAGCCCGCGAGATCGTAATGGACCCCACCCGCGACATGTTCCGCTAACCCCAATCGTCATCAACTATGCAAAAAGGACCAAAGTACAAATCACGTACTTTGGTCCTTTTACTTGAAACACCCTTCTTAACCTTGGCGCTGTTCTTGGCGTCCTTGGCGTCTTGGCGTTTCCGTCTCTTCTTACGGAGTTACGCAGTTGGGGAAGAAGGTATTGGACACTATCTTGGCAGTCTGCCCGCGTGTGACGTTCTCGTTAGGCCGGAAGTATGGTCTGCCTGCCGCATCACAACCTTCGCCAGGCCCGCCGCAAGCGTAGCCTGAGATCACCGAGCGATTGGCAAGGCGCTGTATCCACACAAAGAACGGACTATCCGCCGCTACATCCGAGAATTTCTGCTCTCCAGCCGCGTCGACGTACTGGGCGCTCTCGCTCACGATCTTGGATAGCTGCCCGCGCGTGGTGTTGGCTCCTGGGCGGAAGTACGGCTTGCTACCCGCGCCACAGGGTTCGGTCGGGCTGCCGCAAGGGTAGCCGCCTATGTAGCCCCGGCTGGCAAGCTGCTGGATGGGATCGTAGAAGGTGCTGCCCGGAGCCACGTCCTCGAACCGCTGCTCCCCCGTAGAGCCTGTGAGGTTCGCCGCCAGGGCTACCATCTTGCTAATCTGGCCTCTAGTCACGTTTACGCCGGGGCGGAAGTAAGGCTGCCTCTGGGCGTTGCAAGGCTCGTTCGCGCCACCGCACGGGTAGCCGGAGATGATGGCCCGGCACGCCATGCACCTGACGAACGAGTAGAAGGTCGAACCTGCACCCGAAGCGGGCACGTCCGCGAACTGAATGGCACATACCGTGGGTGTGGCCGCTGTGCTCGTCGCTATGACCGTACTGCTCGCGCCGGCCTGCCCGGTGGCCGTAGCCTGCACCGTGTTTGTAGAGGTACGTGTAGCCGACGCCTGGCTAATGGATGTGGCTGTGGCTGTGGCTGTGGCTGTAGCCGACGCTACCTGTGCGGGAGTGCTCGTGCGAGTAGCTGTGTTCGGAGGGGTGTTTGTTGCCGTACTGGTACGAGTGGCAGTATTAGTAGCCGTTTGCGTTGGCGTATTGGTAGCTGTGTTGGTAGCAGTGCTCGTGCGAGTAGATGTATTCGTGGGGATGCTGGTGGAGGTGCTGGTGCGGGTGGCTGTGGGTTGAGCGGGGCAACTGGACCCGGTTATATCACCTGCCACGGAGAGGGTGTAACTATCGCAGATCTGCCCGGCGCCGAAGGTCTCTACTTCAACGACGAATTTGCTGTTCGCGGGCACGGTAACTCCGTAAGTGCGCGTCCCGGTGACGCCACCAGCGCCCGTGCTACCGATGTAGTTTACGCAGGGGTTCTCTGGGACGAAGCTGCCGTTGTACACGGCGCTGTATAACCCATTTTGCCCTGTCGAGCCACAATTGGCCGTCAGGGTAATAGTGATGCACTGTGATGTATTGAGGTTGTTCGTGAACGTATACACGTCGTAGTAGCTCTCAGCGAAGCTAAAGAAAGCGCCCGGACATGCAGGCATACCCGCACAGGACGAAGCATTGGTCTTGCCTGCCATAACGAGATTGTTGTGCCAGGCATCCGTGTTACTGATGGAGTTGTTGATGTTGCACGTAACAGACACCTGGGGAGCCTGGGGCGCTGCCTGCGTCACCTGCTGCGCGTCTGCTTGCGAAGCCTCGGCGGAGGTACCTTCTCCGTCAGCAGGAACGCGGGCGGCCTGGGCTGTAGCACGCGAACTTGCCGCAGCCTCCCCGTTCGCGGGCGGCGCGGCCACCGTTACATTGGCCGTGACAGCCACCCCCACCAGCAGGAGGAACATTACGAGGACAAATTTCCAACCCTTTGACTGAATCTTATAGTCACCAGCTCCGGCGGTCATATTTTCCTCTCTCTTTCATATATGTGTGTTTTATATATCTGTCTTGTACATATAGGTATCTCTGTATATAAGAACGACACGAAAGGCACTGGTCCCTTTAAGAAGTCCTCGAACGTGCGTCCGTGGACTTGCAACCGAAAATCGAAGTTGTTAAGGTGCGCGACACAATGCCTGCTGCCTGGACATCGTAAGTCTAGCAACACGCACTAATACCAGCATCGTACTCACGCCCGAATGGCAATAATACTTATGGCCTAGTGAAAATGATAAGCGCCAGGTCATATTAAGCGTCCTGTAGCATGCTGATACAACCCTGACAACCCCACAAGCGCCACCCTTAGGCACGAAACGTGTAACACCATTTATAATGACAGCACCAACCTAACAAATTCGCAATTCGAAATTCCAATTTCCAAATCCGGAGCAATCATGGCCCAGAACTATATAGGTTACGCCGTCATGGGCGAGCAGTTCCACCCGACGGACTTAGTAGACTACAGCAAAGCAGCAGAAAGCAACGGCTTCACCGCCCTCATGGTGTCCGACCACTTCCACCCCTGGGTGCCTTCGCAGGGGCATTCCCCCTTCGCCTGGGCTTTGCTCGGAGCGATTGGCGAGGCCACCAGCCTGCGCTTCGGCACCGGCGTCACCCCGCCCGGCTGGCGCTACCACCCCGCCATACTCGCGCAGGCCGCCGCCACCTTGGAAGCCATGTACCCCGGCCGCTTCTACCTGGGGCTGGGCGCGGGCGAGGCCCTCAACGAGCACATTGTGGGGCAGTACTGGCCGGAGGCGGTCACCCGGCTGGAGACGCTGGCCGAGGCAATAGAGATAATTCGCAAGCTGTTCAGCGGCAAGGTGGTCAAGCACCGGGGCAAGCACTTCAACGTCGAAAGCGCCAAGCTCTACACGCTGCCGCCGGCGCCGCCGCCGATCTACGTCGCCACCTCCGGCCCAATCATGGCCGGACGGACCGGAAGGTTCACCGATGGCCTGATTACCGTCGGCGCGGCGGACGAGAAACTGGCGATGCTCGTGGACCGGTTCGAGAAGGGGGCGCGGGACGCCGGCAAGGACATCAAGGCGATGCCGAAGCTGCTCCAGGTGAAGGTCTCATACGCCCAGAGCGTGGGGGCCGCGACGGAGGCGGCGGTGAAGGAGTGGCC
>JALZHI010000161.1 GCA_030913985.1 Chloroflexota bacterium
GAAGAACTCCTAAGCAAATCCGAAATCCGAAATCCCAATTCCCAAATCTATTCCCTCCATCTATTGCTTACTATAGGTATCGATTTGGCTACCCTGGCCCAGGTGCTGCCGAGGTGGATCAGGCGGCTGCTGAGTTGGCCGGCTACGTTGCAGGCGCGCAGGTTTGCCAGGAATTGCTCGGCGGTGTCGAAGGAGGCGATTTCTACGTAGGCGCGGCCGATTTCGACTAGCGTATGGGCGTCGGAGCCTGCGGACATCGCGAGGTTGTGCTCGCGGGCGAAGGTCAGGGCGCGCTCGTTGTCCTCCTGGCGGATGGAGCGGGCGTTGAACACTTCGATTATGTCTACCAGTCCTTGTTCGACCAGGCGTTCCAGGGCCGGGGTTTGCAGGCGGCTGGCGGAGCGCATGGTGTCGAAGGGGTGGGGTATGCCGACGAGGCCGCCCTGGTCTTTGATGCGTTTGGCGGTCTCTTCGGGGGTGAGGCCCTTGGGGACCAGTTCGGTCAGGAAGTAGCCGATGATCTCGCCCTGGTTGCTCTTGACCTCTTCGGAGGCGACTACCTTGATGGGGAGGTCGGGCATCTGGGAGAGGGCGAGGGAGTTGGCAAGGCCGTTGTGGTCGGTGACGCAGATGGCACCCAGGCCCTTGGCGTGGGCGGCGTACACGAGGCGGCGCGGGTCGTTTAAGGAGTCCGCGCTGAGGCGTGTGTGGCAGTGCATATCTACTTTGATTAGAGTGTCGCGCATTTGATGGCTTTTCCTGCCGGTGCGAAATGAGCACCAGTTAAGGATTATACCAAAGTGGTGGGCCGGGGTGCCAGTGGGACGATGGACGATGGACGATGGACGATGGACGATGGGCAACCGGGGATGGGGGCTGCAAACTCTTGCTAGTGGTGACGGAATCCTCTTGTGGTGACCAGTGTTACGAGAGCAAGTATAATGTAGCTACCTATAGCGTTGGGAGTACTGCGGGTGTACTATAGGAAAGCTAGTAGCTGGAATGTCACCGGACGTGCCATGCAGTGCCACCTCCCTATATGGGCGCGGGGGTAATAACGACCAGGAAGCGATACTGGCTGGTTCTTTCGCTACTGAAAGTTTCGTGGGTCGATCTGTGATGAGGGGAGGAGAAATCGATGTCAAAGGACGCGGGGCAGGATGCAGGCAAGATGTTCACGAACGACAAAATAGCCAATGACGCTGCTAAAGCGGCTGAAGCGGCTAAAGCTGCTGCGGCGACTGCAGAGGCTGAGGCGGACAAAAGAGAGGCCATGATCCAGGCAGCCATGAGGACGAGGCAGGAAGCGCAGCAGCACCTGGAAAGGGGCGAATACGAGGCGGCGGTGACTTCAGGTAACAGCCTCATCGCTATGGATGACAGGGAAGCACAGTGGATGGGCCACTTCTACAAGGCGAGCGGCCTTGAGGGGCTGGGCCGGAACGCTGAGGCAATTGCGTCATACTCCACGGCACTTGAGGGTGCGAGAGCGGCAGGCAAGGAAGGCACGTTGGAGCTTGCTTACCTGGGGCGGGGCAAGTGTTATCTCCAGCAGAACGACATAGGGGCGGCGTTGCGCGACTTCTCGGAGTACGTCCGGCTGGAACCGAGGGACGACAAAGGCTATTACTGGCAGGCTGTAGGCCTGGAACGCCTGGGCGACCTGGACCAGGCACTTCGCAACATCGAACGGGCCATAAGCATTCGCCCAGGTGACGCGGCTAAGTATCGCGTGCGTGCGAGCATCTACGAGAAGCAAGGCAATGCGCAGAAAGCTATTGAAGACCTATCGCATGTAATCAGCCTGGAACCGAAGGACGCCACGACTTACAGCCGGCGGGCGGCCTTGTACGCGGCGCAGAACGACCCGCAGAGGGCGATAGCTGATTACTCTCGCGTAATAGAGCTGGACCCGCAGAACCTCGAAAGCTACAAGGCTCGTGCCAATCTGTACCAGCTTACCGGCGATACGGGGAAGGCCGCTGCTGACCTGGCCCACATCGAGCGCGAGGAGTCGATCCGGCGGGTATACGGCCAGTACCTTCAGGCGGCGACAACAGCCTACGACCAGGGCATCAAGGATACTTATACGGAAGCAGACCTGTCGGTCAAGCCGAATTGGACTGCCGCCTGGCTGCAAATTGGTATCGTTGTGGTGGCGGGCCTGTTGATAGCGGGTCTGTCTTACGCTGCCGATGGGCTGGGGATAATCCCCATTCTTAGCGTGATAGTGATGGTGATTATAGTCGTGGCGATCATAGTGAGAACGAGGACATGGGCACCTAACAGAATCAAAGCTGCTACCGCATACTTACAGATGCGAAAGACGAGCGAGGCGCAGTTACCAGGGTTCGAGGAGTTCTTCAAGCAGTTTCTACAGGCGAAGAAGGAGTCTAAGCTTGAGGAGTTGCCTGCTCGCACGCGGGGCTTTCTGGAGAGTAGAGCGGGCGGCGGGGCGATACAAGCGAAGTAGGTCCGCAGCCGAACACAACTTGTGATTGTTTAACGTGGAAGACCTCTGCTCTGGAGGAGAGGTCTTTTTGTTGCTAGCATCAAAGTGCCAGGTTAGGAGATGCAATCTATTACTTCAGCGCACGGTCCTCAACATGTGATGAGCGTCAAATCACCTTGGCGATACTGCGGTAGGGAGTAGGGTGAGGTGCTTATTCGAGGGGCAGGCGCGCTTTGAAGTGGGCGGTGGCTTCGGGGGTAGCCTTGGTGTAGCTGCGGGCCTCCCATAGGGCTTTGCGAGCTTCTCTTGTGTTTAGTTTCTGGAGGCCATCTATGGCCCAGACCCAGAGGTCGGCTTCTTCTCCGCGCAGGCATTCGACGAGGGTAGGGAAGGCTTTGGGCGATTGGGCTTCGGCGATGAGTTCGAGGAGCCAGAAGCGCATGCCTGGTGCTTGTTCTACTTGAAACTCGGCCAGTAGTTCGTCTATGTATTCGGCGGCGCGTGATTGCAAGGCAAAGAAGCCATCCTCCGGGGTGTTGCCGATGCCGACTCTGCCAACCTGGCCCCGCATCATGCGCATGAGGTATTTGAAGCTGCTCGGTTCCTTGGGCATGGATTGACGCTCCGTCTACTGAGTATTTTACCTCAGATGCGGGCTGGGCTGCCGCGTGGGCCATCGGGGTCCAAGGTGGTGGGATGTCTGGACCTGGGCTGCTTCTTTGTTGTACACTTTTCGGGTGAGCGACCAGGATTCAACGCGGGATAAGTATACGACTGAGCCGGGGCCGATTGGGCCTTCTATGGGGGTTAATGCTCCTAACGCAGCCGCGGCTACCGCTGAGACGCCGCCTGTGCTGGAGGAGTCACCTCGCAGGAGCTCGGCGTGGGTGGCGCTGAAGTACCGGGACTTCCGGCTGCTGTGGATGGGCGGCTTCGTGTCGCAGACCGGCAGCCAGATGCGGATCGTGGCTATCGGGGTGCAGCTGTGGGACCTGACGCACGACCCGTTCGCGCTGGGGCTGCTGGGGGTGTTCAAGCTGGTGCCGCTGCTGTTGCTGTCGCTCTTCGGCGGGGTGATAGCCGACTCGTTTGACAGGCGCAGTCTGCTGCTGATGACGCAGGGGGTGTTCGCGGTTACGTCGGTGTTGCTGGCGGTAAGCACGCAGTTTGGGTGGATATCGCCCGCCATCATTTACGGGGTGAGCGCGTTGAGCGCGGCTACCACGGCGTTTGACAACCCGGCGCGGTCGGCGTTCGTGCCGAGCCTGGTGGAACGGCGGCATTTGCCTAACGCGCTGTCGCTGAACATCATCGTGTGGCAGGTCGCCACGATCATCGGCCCTACCCTGGGCGGGGTGTTCCTGTTCCTGGGGTCGGTGGGGTTTGTGATCATCTACTGGATCGACGCGGTGTCGTTCGGTGCGGTCATGGTGGCGCTGGGGCTGATGCATGCGCGGGCGGAGAAGGGGGCGAAGCGGGACGTAAGCATGAAGGCGGCGCTGGACGGTCTGCGGTTCCTGCGCAAGATGCCTATAATTATGTCAACTATGACGCTGGACTTCTTCGCTACCTTCTTCGGGGCGGCGATGGTGCTGCTGCCGCCTTTTGCGGAGACGGTATTGAAGGTGGACCGGCTGTACTGGGGAGTGTTGTACGCCGCACCCGCCGTGGGTGCACTGGTGGCGGGGCTGGTGATGTCGTGGGTGGGAAACGTGAAGCGGCAGGGGCTGCTGGTGATCGTGTCGGTTATGGCGTACGGGGCGGCGACGGTGGTGTTCGGACTATCTGGGACGTTCTGGCTGGCGGTGCTGGGGCTGGCGGGCACTGGGGCGGCGGACACGGTGAGCATGGTGATGCGGCAGACTATACGGCAGTTGAACACGCCGGACGAACTGCGGGGGCGCATGACTTCGGTGAACATGCTGTTTTATATAGGTGGGCCGCAGTTGGGGGAGGTAGAGGCGGGTATCGCGGCGGCTTTGATCGGGTTCGGGCCTTCTATCGCGCTGGGTGGTGTGGCGGTAATTGTGGTGGCGGGGCTGACGGCGTACCTGGTGCCGTCGTTGAGGGAGTATAGGTCGGTGGACTAGGTGCTGAAACGTGATGGGATTTGCTATTGTTGGTTTGTGGGTGCGGGATTGTTGGTAGTCCAGGACTATATCCCCCTCTGTCATCCTGAGCGTAGCGAAGGATCTCAAGAAGGTGGGTGAGCGAGAGTCTTCAACGTTCAGGATGATAAGGGCGGTAGGAACTCTGGGGCCTGAATAGGGAGAGTCAAGAACGGGCCACTGATCCTTCGCTGCGCTCAGGATGACAGGGTGAGGCTTTGGGTTCTGTGGGAAAGGTGGTGTGGGGGTAATGAGGGACGAGATTTCTCACTTCGTTCGGAATGACAAGGTCGGAGCTTGGTGATTGCAATTCAGCAGCATCCCTACTCACCTTCTTGAGATCCTTCGCTACGCTCAGGATGACAGAGGGGGAGTTGGTTCTGTAGTACAAGCTGCCGGGCATCCATGGACCAAGTTCCGCCTGCCGCATCACGTTTCACGTTTCACGTTTCGGTCCTGCACTATGTCCAGGATTTTCGCCAGGGTTTGCTCTACCGTGTGGCCGTCGGTGAAGACGCGGAGGGCGTCGTCGGCCTGGCGGAGGGCACCGGCGGCGCGGTGCATGTCGAGGTCGTCGCGGTGGGCGATCTCGGCTTCTACTTGCTTGTATGTTACTTTGCGGCCGCGTTCCAGGAGTTCTTCGTAGCGGCGGCGGGCGCGTTCTTCGAGGGAGGCGTCCAGGTAGATTTTAAGGTCGGCGTCGGGCAGGACTTCGGTGGTGATGTCGCGGCCTACCATGACGACGGGGCCGCGTTTGGCGAGGCGGCGCTGTTGCTTTACGAGGGCGTGGCGTACGGTGGGGTGGGAGGCTATTTCGGAGACGACGGCCTCTACTTCGGGGCGGCGTATCTCCCAGGTGATGTCCTCGCCGTCTACAAGGACGGTGGAAAGCCTGCCGTCGTTCTCGGTGTCGTTGGGCATGCGAACGTGGATGGGGAGGGTCTCGGCCACCTCGGCCAGGCTCGGCTCGTTGGTGGCCGAGATGCCCCGGCGCAGGGCTTCGAGGGCGACGGCGCGGTACATGACGCCGGTATCGAGGAACAGGTAGCCTAGCTCCTGGGCCAGCAGGCGGCCTATGGTGCTTTTGCCCGCGCCCGCCGGGCCGTCAATGGCTATGGTTTCGGGTAGCCCCTGCTGGCCGCTAGTGCCGTTGGGGTGTGTGGATGTCATTTACCTCTCCTATCAATGTTATTGTTGCGCGGTGGCGAGGAGCCTGCGCGGCGTGGTGGTGCTGAACCCGTGCGGCGTTGCTGTGTTGGAGGCCTGGGGCCTCCCGTGCGTCGCGGGGGTGCTCCTGTACCCGTGCCCCGTGAGGGTGGCGCGCCTGGGCCGGTCCGGCGTGGAGGTTGGCCGGTGGAAGAGCCGGTGCCTCTCGTGGGCCGCGCGCCTGTTTCGCTCCTGGGACCTCGCGTGTCGGGCCTGGTGCCGGTGGGTCTGCCTGGGGCCGGCCTGGTGGACCGGGTTCTCCCCTCAGCAGCGGGGCGGGGCCTTGTTTCGGTCCTGGGAGCCGTGCCAGGGCCTCGGCCTTCCTGCCTGGGACGGTCGGAGCGCGGGCTTTGGGGTAAGCCTGTGGGTGCGCCGCGTGTGGGCCGCCGGGTAGGGGCGAAAGTGGCACTCTGGCGGGCAGGACCGAAGGAGGGGCGCGTGCGGGTGGGCGCTCCGGGTTGGGGATGGGGAGCGCCTTGGACTTGCGGGCGGCGGGAGGGGCGCGTCCTGGCGTTCACTTTCGCGGGCGCTGACGGGGCCGGGGTGGGGGCCGCCACCTGGTTCGAGGAGGCGGACTTGAGCTTGACGGCTTTGCGGAGGGCGTGGGCCTCGTGGACGGCGAGATTGCGCCACTTGCCGGGCTGGAGGTCGCCTAGCTCGATGGGGCCAAAGCGCACGCGGGTTAGCTCCAGCACGGGGTGGCCGATGGCGGCGCACATGAGGCGCACCTGGCGTTTGCGGCCTTCGCGTATGGTGATGCGGAGGCTGGTGTTGCCCTCGTTGCGGTTGAGCACGTCAACCTTGGCAGGGGCTGTGATGCCACCCTCGATCATCACGCCCTCGCGCAGCTTAGTGAGGGCTTCCCCGGTGGGCCTGCCGCGCACGATTACGTGGTACTCCTTGTCCACCTCGTAACGGGGGTGGGTGAGGCGGAAGGTGAGGTCGCCATCGTTGGTGAGGAGGAGCAGGCCGGTGGAGTCGGTGTCGAGCCTGCCGACAGGGTAGAGTCGCAGCCCCTGTTCGGCAAGCTTTGCAGCGGCAAGCAGGGTCATCACGGTGGGCCTCCCCTCCGGGTCTTTGACCGTGGAGACGACGCCGAGGGGCTTGTGCAGCGCGATGTAGACGAACTTCTGGGTGCGGCCCGAGCCGGCTTGTAGCTTGAGGGGCTTGCCGTCCAGGGCTATGGTGTCGGTGGCGGGGTCGGCCCGCACGCCCATTTCCTTGACGACCTCGCCGTTGACGGTGACTCGGCCCGCGGCGATTAGCTCCTCGGCGGCGCGGCGAGAGGCGATACCGGCCTGAGCCAGTATCTTCTGGAGGCGCTCGCCGGAGGTAGGGTCGCGCTGGGCGGCTGGCGTCGAAGCGGCGGCTTCAGGGTCGGCGGGGGTGAGGCGTTTCCAACGGGGCAGGTCGTTGGGGTTGTTCTTCCAGTTATCCTTCTTCATCGTTTACACCTGCTGGTTGGGGAGTGGGAGTGTTGGGGCTGGAGTTCGGGTGCCTGCGCAGTAGGGCGCGGACGGTGGCGATGCGCAGGCCGTCGAGTTCTTCTACGCGGAAGAGGGTACCCTCCGTTTCAACCTCGTCGCCTAGCTCGGGCTTGCGGCCAAGCAGCTCGAATACGTAGCCGCCGAGGGTGGTGGCCTCGGTCTCTATGTGGAGGCCGAGCGTTTCGTTCACGTCGTCAATGGGAACGAGGCCGTCAATGAGCATGCCTTCGGGGGTGACCGTGAAGTCGGAGCGCTGGTCCTCCGTATCGAACTCGCCGCGCACCTCGCCCACGATTTCCTCCACGATGTCCTCCATCGTCACGATGCCCGCGGTGCCGCCGTACTCGTCAACGACCAGGACTATCTGCACGCCCTGTTTTTGCATGAAGGTGAGCAGTTCGTCAACGTCGATGGTCTCAGGCACGGCGTTTATGGGACGCATGAGGTCGCGCACGCTGAAGTGACCGTTGGCGGGGAGGGCGGGAACTAGAGTATCAGGTGCGGGAGTAGTAGGCCAGGACTGACCGCCTCCGTCGCCATTAGAGGGGGAATGAGAGATGCCGGTGGCCTCGGCTAGCTGGATGAACATGTCGCGGACGTGAACCACGCCGACGATGCTGTCGAGGTCGTGCTCGTAAACGGGGAAGCGGCTGTAGCGGTGCTCCACCATCGTTTGCAGCACTTCCTGGAGGGTGGCATCAACCGGGAGGCCGATTAGCTCGGTGCGTGGCAGCATGACCTGGCGGGCGGTGAGGTCGCCAAAGTCGAACACGTTACGCAGGATGGCCTCTTCCTCGCGGTCGAGCACGCCCGCCTTGCGGCTGGATACGACCAGCATCTCCAGTTCTTCGACGCTGTAGGCGGTCTCATGACCCTGGTCCTGCGGGAGGCCGAGTAGGCGCAGGGTGGCGTTGCTGAACGTGTTGATGATCCAAATGAGGGGCTTGAAGACGAGGAGCATCAGGTTCATGGGCCTGATGACGGCCATGGCGACCGCTTCCGCGCGCTGGATGCCAAAGATCTTGGGCACGGTCTCGCCGTAGATAAGCTCGACTATGGTGACGAGCAGTAAGGCGATTACGAAGGCGATACCGTGGATGGAGACGAACTGCTCGACCCACTCGTGGGGCAGGATGGCTTCGAGGGGCGGGACGATAACGGCGGCAACAACAGGTTCGCCCAAGGCACCGAGGCCCAATGTCGCCATGGTGATGCCTATCTGGGCGGCGGCGAGGTAGGTGTTGAGGTTGTGAAGGGCGCGCTGGAGGTCTTTGGCGGGGCCGCTGCCCTCGGAGGCTAGCTGGTCCACGCGGGTGCGGCGGATGCTGACGAAGGCGAACTCAGCCGCTACGAAGAAAGCGGTGACGAGTACGAGTACTACCGTTAGAATAAGACCGAATGCCATAGTGGGCTTTTTGTCCTGGGGTGGTTTGTGGTTTGGGTCCGGGCGGCTGGTATTGGGTTTCAGGTGTTGTTTAGCATGTTTCAGGCCGCTATGTGTATGGTAAAGGGTGCGGGGTGGAGAGTCAATGTTGGGGTAATTACGAATTACGAATTACGGGTTATTAGGTGTGGCTGAAGGAAAAGGGCTACGTGGGTGCCGTAGGACGAGATTCTTCACTGCGTTCAGAATGACAAAGAAGGAGCTTGGTCACAGCAGTTCAACAGTATCCCTGCCCACCTGATTCTTCACTGCGTTCAGAATGACAAAGGGGGAGTAAGGGTGCTGGGAAAAGGGCTATGGGGTGCGGAGGTGCAGTGTGGATGGTTGGTGGGGAGTGGGGTACTATGTAGTGGGTGGAAGTATTAGTGGGGAGCGTGGAGAGAGTAGATGAATGCTATTGAGACGCAGGGGTTGACGCGCAGGTTTGGGGAGCGCGTGGCGGTGGCCGGGCTGGACCTGTCGATTCCACGCGGGCAGGTATTCGGGTTTTTGGGGCCGAACGGGGCGGGGAAGACTACGACGGTGCGGATGCTGTCGGCTATTATCGCGCCTACGGAGGGTAGCGCGAGGGTTAACGGGCACGCGTTGGGGGTGGGGAACGGGGAGATAAGGCGGTCGGTGGGGATTTTGACGGAGACGCCGGGGCTGTACGACAAGCTGACGGCGATGCAGAACCTGGTGTTCTTCGCGGGGCTGTACGAGGTGGAGGAGCAGGCGGCGAGGCTGGCGGCGGAGCGGTACTTGAAGTTGATGGACCTGTGGGAGCGGCGGGACGATAAGGTAGGTGGGTTCTCGAAGGGCATGCGGCAGAAGCTGGCTATCGCGCGTGCGTTGCTGCACGACCCGGCTGTGGTGTTTTTTGATGAGCCTACGGCGGGGCTGGACCCGGAGGCGGCGCGGACGGTGCACGATTTCATACGGAACTTGCGCTCGGAGGGGCGGACTATTTTCCTGACGACGCATAATTTGTCGGAGGCCGACGCGTTGTGCGATCTGATAGGGGTGTTTCGGACGCGGCTGCTGACGCTGGGGTCGCCGCGAGAGCTTCGGAGCAGGTTGTTTGGCACGGGCACGCTGGTGACGGTGGCGGAGGAGGCGGATAGATGGGCGGCGGTGGTGCGCGGGTTGCCGTTCGTGAAGCAGGTGACGGCGCATGACGGCACGCTGTCGGTGGCGCTGGACGACCCGGAGAGTATGAACCCCCTGCTGGTGCAGGCACTGGTGGGTGCGGGGGCGCGGGTGAGGTACGTGCAGCCTTCGGCGCATTCGTTGGAGGATGTGTATTTGCAGCTTGTGACTAGTGAGACGTAACACGTAACGCGTAACACGTAACGCGTAACACGTAATTAGAGGGTGTGAGGCATGTTACGCGTTACGTGTTACGCGTTACGTGTTAGGGAGATGAGATTGTGAAGAAGATCAAGGTTATTTTGCGGAAGGAATGGTTGGAGTTGCGGCAGGAGAAGATGTTGCTGCTTACTACGGGGCTGCTGCCGTTGTTGTTCGCGGTGGGGCCGTTGGTGTTCGCGTTTCTAATCAGGGGGGCGGACCTGGGCGATATTGCGGGGGAGATGCAGGAGTTCGAGCAACTGCTGGAGATCAACCCGGCGTTCGCGGGGATGAATATGTTGGAGTTCGGGCAGGCGGTGGTGGGGCAGCAGATAAGCTTGATGTTTCTGCTGCTGCCGATGATTTTGCCGAGCGTGATCGCGTCGTATAGCATCGTGGGGGAGAAGAATAGCAGGACGCTGGAGCCGGTGCTTGCTACGCCGGTGACTACGCTGGAGTTTTTGCTGGCGAAGAGTATCACGGCGGTGCTGCCCGGCATGGTGATGACGTGGGGCGCGGCGGGGCTGTTCGCGCTGGGCATGCTGCCGGCGGCGGTGTCGGCGCGGGTATATGGGGCGGTGGTGTCGCCTGCTTGGTTGCTGATGCTGCTGTTGTGGGCGCCGTTGCTGTCGCTGATTACGGTGGGGCTGACGGTGCTGATATCGTCCAAGGCCAACGACCCCCGGAGCGCGCAGCAGGTGTCGGTGGTGTTGATACTGCCGATGATGGGGTTGATAGTGGCGCAGATGAGCGGGGTGCTGGTGCTGGGGCCGCTGGTGGTGCTCGTGGGAGCGGCGGCGCTGATACTGGTGGCGGCGATTGTGATGAACCTGGCGGTGGGGTTCTTCGAGAGGGAGGCTATTCTGACGCGGTGGGGGTAGTTGGACGATGGACGATGGACGATGGACGATGGACGATGGGAGAGTTTGAGTTTTGAGTTTTGAGTTGACGGATACGAGATGGAACCGCCAAGACGCCAAGGACGCCAAGAGCGCGCCAAGAGGATGAGGGTTGGGTGCTCAGCCGTCCATCGT
>JALZHI010000162.1 GCA_030913985.1 Chloroflexota bacterium
GGGTGCAATGCCGGTAGCTTTACTGAGGCCCACGTTGTAGAGCGCCAGGGCGCGCGCGGCCACACGGTGCATCTCGTGCTCGCGTTGCACGTACTGGATACCACGCCTGCCGAATTCCGCCCAATCGTCGGGGCGCGTTATTAGCGACTCCAGCACCTCGTAAATGCTGCCTGGTTCCGCGGTGATGACAGGCAGGTCGGGTGGGTAGAATTGCCGCAAGTCCTCACGTATGCGGCAGACTACCGGAAGCCCCTTCGCCATCATCTCAATCGAAAAGGTGCCATAAGACCCAAGCATCAGTTGGTCCACCGCTATATCCGCCCGCTCGGAGAGCGCCTGCACCTGCTCGTGCGGCAGGCCCTCGAGCAGATCGAGTTCCACCGCGTGACCGGCACTCTTGAGGCGCTCAACCGCAGCAAGCAGATACCTGGTACCCTTTATTTCCCGGTCCGTGGGGGCGTGAACGATGCGTATCGGCTCGGACGCAGACACAGGTATCCCACGCGAGACCTTTGGCATCCACCGGGCGAGGTCCACCGGCCCCGGCAGAAGGTGCGCCCCAGGAGCGAATTCGAGCAGGTCCGGTGTGGATACTATCAGCACGTCAGCCGAGGATAGGGCGGGGTGTTTCAGATGCAAGCACATCTGTGATACACAGTCGGTGCAGGCGCTAAGCGAATGCCTATTGAGCGTAGGTCTCCTGCGGCGTAGGTCGCAGCCGCAAAAGTGAAAGACAATGCGCTTGCCAAGAGAGCGGAGAAGCGGCAGATCGGGGTAGGGACTCGGCAGCAAAGTGTTGCCGAAGTACAAGTGGAACACATCGTAGCGTCTAAGCGCGCCCAGGGCAAACAACCCCATCCTGGCAGCTTTCTTCAAACGCCCGTCCCCTGCTTGCAGGCCCAACGTCAAGTCGACACCAAACTGGAACGGGCGTTTGAAGTATTCGACGGACGTGGCGTCATGCCCCAGGTCGCGTTGCGCGCGTGCAAGAAGTCCCGCTATGCCTGCTACGTTCGCGGGAGCGTGGAGAATCCGCAGCTTCCGCTGGAGCATGCCTGGTTCAGGTGTAAGTCGCATTAAGGAAAGTATAGCACAGGGGGCAGTTACGGGTCCCGATAGCACCCGCCCGACAAGCGAGTTCCAGCGGTACTATTGCGGCTGTATAAACTGCCCGCCGATCCGTCCTTCGTGCTCGCCCTCTTCCCACCAGCCAATGAAGGATAGTACCGGTTCGGAACGTGGCTCGGTGCAGATGAAGTCCCAGCCCTGAGCCAGTTCGTGCCACTTCAGCAGGTTCACCAACAGCCAGTTCACCACCACCAGGGAGCGACTATCACGGTATTTGGTGCCCACGGGCTTTACCTCGACCGACGCAAAGTAGCCACTGTAGAGGGAGCGCCAGAGAGATAAGTCGGCCAGGAAGCGGTGTGTCGTGTCAAGATGTGCCGAGTAAGTACCCAGGTTCGGGATGCGAAAGACGGCGCGTCCACTCGGCTTCAGCACTCGGTGTACCTCATCCAGCACGCGTGCGGGCGAGTCGAAATGCTCCAATAAGCAGGTGGCGTAGACCTCGTCTGCCACGTGTTCCGCGATAGGCAGAGACATAGCATCGGCTACAATGGCAGTTGCAATCGTGGGCCTCGCATCAATCCCAAAGAAGCCAGGACGCTGCAAGCTGCCACAACCCAGGTCGAGCTTAATCGGCTTGTTGTTCCCAACGCCGTACCCCTGGAGTTGTCGTCTGCCAGGCACTAACTCTAGCAGCAAATGGACCAACTCGCGCTCTCGTCGCTCGAAAGGGAAGTTGGCGGCCACATGATTACGGACCTGGTCCCGCCGCTCCTGTGACGCACCCAAAGTGGCCCGGACCGCGTTCGCTACGGCGCGTGCGTTCCCGAAAGGCACGTACTCTCCAAGATCGCCGGTTACCTCCGGCAGCGAGAAGACCCGAGTCACCACGGGTATCGCACCACACGACATCGCCTCAGCCACGGCGATTCCGAACCCCTCGTGGGCCGAGGCCTGCACGTAGCACGAGGCGCGGGCGTACAGGTCGCGTAATTCCTCGGCTGGGAGAAAGCGGTCTACGAACTCGACGTTGGGGGTGGCTGCGGCCCTCAGCTTCTCGATTGAGCCATCGGGCGAGCGGCCTACCAGCACGAACTTGACGTTAGGGGCATACCGTGCAGCTTCCACGAAGCTGTCAAGGCCTTTCTGTGGAATGGAGCTTTCAATGATGGGCGACACCGTAACCGCGAGTGCTTCCCTAACAATATGCGGTTGGGGGGAGAAGAAAGAAGTGTCTATGCTGTGATACAGCAAAGCTGTACGCCTGGGACGGGCATACTTGCCGATTTGAGCCACGGCACTCGTTGACTGGGCTATAGTGACATCCGCAAGCACCAGAGTGGGTTTGAGAAGAAGCCGAAATAATGGAAAGCGCATAGCCCCAAAACCGAGGCCGGGCATGCTAACTACATCGTAGCCACCACTGAAAAAGCCCACTTTCACACCACATATGCGCGCTAGAATAGTAATTAGTAGTGCGTAGCTTGGCACGACAAACCACATCAGCAAGACGTCGGGACGGTCGAGGAGCAACCTGCGGAGCATGACAAGGAAGAGCCGACGCTTGCCCCTGTTGTGCACCACCACGTCGACATCGAAGTGGCGGCCCAGCGCATCTATGTCCGACTGCATGAATGCCGCAGGCCCATAGGGCAGCAGCATGAGCACCTTGAGCACCTTGAGTAGCGGCAGCGAAGAGTTTTCAGACATGATAATTCCTGGTCCTCAACCTATGCCCAGGTAAGCCATACCGGCAACGGTTATGACTCGGCCGTCCAGCGCGTTGCGGCCGTCGAGCACCACCTTGCAACCATGCTCGGACATGCGGCCCCAATCGAGATCGCGGTATTCCTCGTGGTAGGCCTGGAGCACCAGCGCATCGAAGGCAGGCAGGTCGTCTAGTTGGGCAGGCTCGGCGTAACGAGCGAGTTCCTCCGTGCTGTAGAGCGGGTCGTTGATGAGAGGCACCGCGCCCCGGGCCTTTAACTCACTCAGCAGCCGGACGGCCCCGGAAAAGGCCGTTTCCTTGACGTTCTCCCTGTACGCAAGCCCCAGCACCAGGACCCGTTTGTCGCTCAACCCGCCCAACGACTCATCCAGGCGGTCAAGCGCCCAGGTTACCATGCTGTCGTTTAGCTCGCGGGCGCGCCGCACCAGCGACATCCCGTCGTCAGCGGTACTATTCGTCAGGAAATAGGGGTACACCGGGATACAATGCCCGCCCACCGCTATACCGGGCCTGTGGACGTGGGAGAAGGGCTGCGTGTTGGCCGCCGAAATGGCCTCCAACACGGGTATGTCGCGCTCGGCGGCGAAGCGGGCGAACGCGTTGGCGAGGGCGATGTTCACATCGCGGTAGGTGGTCTCGATCAGTTTGACGAACTCGGCGGTGTCAGCGTCCCGCATTGGTAGCACGGGCGCGCCTTCCAGGGCCACGGCATAGAAACGCTCGGCAGCGGCTGTGCACTCCGGCGTGACCCCGCCAACCACCTTCGGATACTTGTGCAAGTCGCTGAATATGCGCCCGCTGTATACGCGCTCAGGGCTGAACGCCAGGCAGAAGTCCCGGCCCGCAACCAGGCTCGAACCCTGCTCCAACATGGAACCCAGCCGGGTGCGCGTGGTGCCCACCGGCAGCGTCGTCTCGTATATCACCAAAGTGTCGCGCTGCAACCCGTCAGCGACGGAGCGGGTAGCGGAATCTATGGCGCGGTAGTCGATGTTGCGCTCCTCGTCCACCATGAGGGGCACGATGATTACGACCACGTTACAGCGGCGGACGGCGTCGGACGTGTCGGTGGTGGCGGAGAGGCGACCCGCTCTCACGGCCTCGGCTACCATCTCTTCAAGCCCAGGCTCCTCCTTGACGTGGGAATGCCCGGAGTTGACGATAGCTACTACTTCTTGGGATATGTCGCAGCCTATAACTTCCAGGCCGCTGTGCGCGAACTGCGCCGCCAGGGGCAGCCCGATCTTGCCCAGCCCTACGACCGCTACCCTGTACCTACCCTGCTCTACGCTCTCCAAGACCTAACCTTCCTCGCTCAAATATATGGCCCTACCCTCCAAGCCCGACTGTACGATCTTCGTGGCGACGTGCAGCGCGTGCAGACCGTCCTCGCCCGACACGATGGACACTTCTTCGCCCCTGATTGCGCGGGCGAAGCGGTCAAGCTCCACGCGTAGCGGCTCTGTCTTCTCGATGCGCAGGCGCACCATGTCGCCCTCGCTCACCCCCTCGATGTTGGAGATGGTGTCCCAGTCGGTCTTGGCGTAATTGTTCTCGTAGAAGTAGAGGTCCTGGGTCAGGTAATTCACCTGGAACGCGCCCCGCTCCCCGGTAATCATCAGCTCGCGTATCTTGGTGGGTGTCAGCCAGTTGATGTCGAGCACGCCTATCGAGTCGTTCCCGAAGCGGAGCAGGCCAGACAGCAGGTCCTCGTGCTCGGTGTGTATGCGGCGGGCGGTTTCGGCCTGCACGCGCACCACCTCCGAGCCGCTCAAGAACCGCATTATGTCAACATCGTGGGTTGCCAGGTCGATTACTACCCCCACGTCGCGCACGCGGGGCGGGAACGGGCCGAGCCTGCGGGCGTTCATCTGGAACACCCGGCCAAGCTGCTGCTCCCGTAGTCGCTTGTGCAACTCCAGTATCGCCGGGTTGTAACGCTCGATGTGCCCCACGGTAAGGATCACCCCCGCCTGCCGGGCCGCCTCGATCATCTCCTGGCCCTCGGCTACCGTGAATGCTATCGGCTTCTCCACCAACACGTGCACCCCGCGGGCAATAGCCGCCAGCGTCACCTCCCGGTGCAGCACCGTGGGCACGGCCACCACAACGCCGTCAGGGCGCTCCTTGTCCAGAAGATCGGCGTAGCTACCATAAGCCGCGATGTGAAAGCGGCGCGCGACACGTTCGGCGGTGGCAACGTCTGCATCGGCCACGCCCACCAAGTCCACCGACTCCAGGTCGTTCAGCACGCGCAGGTGGTTGCGGCCCATCGAGCCTGCGCCGATAACGGCCAGCTTCGGGGAGCGGGAGTCCATGCCTGATAGGTTGCTCATCGTTAACCCAGGTTCCGCACTGCGTCAACTATTGTCTCAAGGTCCTGTTGGCTGAGACTGGGGTGGATTGGTAGCGACAGCACTTCCCGAGAAGCCTGTTCCGACACAGGGAAGGTGCCCCAGTCGCCTTGTTCCGTGTAGAACTGCTGCCGGTGGACGGGTACGGGATAGTAGATTTCGCTGCCCACTCCCGCCTCGGCAAGCTGCTTGCGGGCGTCGTCCCGGTCGAGCGGGGGTAGCACGCGCACGGTGTACTGGTGGAAGACGTGGCGGGTGCCGGGCCGGACCGTGGGCACGCGTACCTTATCGGACGGCAGGTGCTCGCTCAAATAAGCGGCGTTTTCGATGCGGCGAGCGTTGAAGCCTTCCAGCTTGGGGAGTTGAGCCATGCCTATCGCCGCGTGGATGTTGGTCATGCGGAAGTTGAAGCCAAGCATCTCGTGGTAATAGCGCACCCGCATACCGTGTCCGCGCACCAGCCGGGCCTTGTCGGCTACGCAATCGTCGTTGGTGGTAATCATGCCGCCCTCGCCGGTGGTGATGTTCTTGGTCGGGTAGAAGGAGAAGCAGCCCGTGCCCCAGCTACCCGCCCGCTTCCCGCCATCTTCGGCACCGTGCGCCTGGGCGGCGTCCTCAATCACGACAAGGCCGTGCCGCTCGGCTATCTCCATAAGCCGCGACATCTCGGCCATGTTACCGTACAGGTGCACCGGCATGATCGCCTTCGTGCGCGGAGTAATCGCCGCCTCAACCTGGTCCACGTCTATGTTGAAGCTGTCCGGCTCAATATCGACAAATACGGGCTTCGCGCCGGTGTAGAGGACGGAGTTGGCCGAGGCGATGAACGTGAAGGGGACCGTGATCACTTCGTCACCCGGCCCTATGTTATGAGCGAGAAGGGCCACGTGCAGGGCCGTAGTGCCGTTGCTCGTGGCAATCGCGTGCTTGACACCGCAGTAGTCGGCAAAAGCCCGCTCGAACTCGGCCACCACGCCCCCCTGGGCGAGTTGCCCCGACTCGAGCACGGCCATAACCGCCTCCTTCTCCTCCTCCCCTATCATAGGCCGGGCTATGTTAATCATCAATACTTCCTTTCGATCTGACGAGTGACGAATGACGAGTTGTGAGTTGTGAGTTGTGAGTTGGTGGATGATACCTAACAATCATCCTCCTGGCGCGTCCTTGGCGTGCTTGGTGTCTTGGCGGTTTCGTCTCCTATGCATCACTCATCACTCATCACTCATCACTCGTCACTGGTTACGTATCACATTCACAATGTTCTCCGCCGCGTGTCCATCGCCGTACACGTCGGGCGGGGTGGAGTGGAGGCGCGGGGCTTGTATAGCTGCCAGTATGCGGGCAGGGTCGGTGCCGGTGAGGGTGTTCCAACCCAGTTCCACCGTTTCCACCCATTCGGTCTCGTCCCGCATGGTGATGCAGGGCACCGCCAGCCACATCGCCTCTTTTTGCACGCCTCCCGAGTCGGTGAGTATCTTGCGGGCGTGCTTCTCCAGGGCTACCATCTCCAGGTACGACACAGGCTCGACCTGCCGTATGTTGTCGCCGGGGACCACCCCGGACTGTTCCAGCGCCCGCCTTGTGCGTGGGTGCACCGGAAAGACCACAGGCTCGCCTGAGTCGCTCAGCGCCCCTACTATGTTCGCCAGGTTGCGAGGGTCATTGGTGTTGGAGGCCCGGTGCACAGTCGCCAGCAAGTACCCGCCACTCTCCACCCCTATGTGCGACAGGAGCGAAGGTGCTCTATCCTCGGCGCGTGGCAGAGAGTCAAGTATCGCGTCGTACATCACGTCACCGACCACGAACACCCCGCTCGTGATGCCTTCGCGCTGCAGATTGGCCGAGGCCACGCCTGTGGGGCAGAAGAGCAGGTCCGAGAGGCTGTCGGCCACCACGCGGTTGATCTCCTCCGGCATGGCGCGGTTGTAGGAGCGCAGCCCCGCCTCAACGTGGGCCACCGGTACGCCCAGCTTCGCCGCCGACAGCGCCCCGGCGAGCGTGGAGTTGGTGTCGCCGTATATCAGCAGGTAGTCGGGCCGTTCGTCCAACAGCACCTGCTCGATGCCCACCAGCATAGCGGCGGTCTGCCCCGCGTGCGAGCCGGAACCTACTCCCAGGTTGTGGCGCGGGGCGGGGATGTCCAGCTCGGCGAAAAATACCTCGGACATCGCAGGGTCGTAGTGCTGGCCCGTATGCAACAGCACTTCTTCGACTCCTGCCCTCGACATGGCCCGGCTCACGGGAGCAGCCTTGATAAATTGGGGCCGTGCGCCTACAACGGAGAGTATCTTCATGGTTGAGCAGGCTCCTGGCGAGCCAACGGGTATTATAACACCCCGGAAGCGGTGGAGGCAAAGCACCACGGAAGGCAGACACGGCTGCGCCAACATCGGATAGCAGCACCCATACTCCCCCTGTCATCCTGAGCGTAGCGAAGGATCTCAAGAAAGTGGCACACGCATCGCGTTGAAGAATGAGCAACAAAGGCAGGGTGCTGAAGGTTCACCGCAACGGCAAGAGGGGCATCTGAGATCCTTCACTGCGTTCAGGATGACAAGGGGAACATGATACGCATAGTTGAGGCACTCTACTTTGCTGGTTGCAAGTAGTACTTAGTAGGCGTTGGCGGTGAGCAACCTCTATAATGGGATATAAGTTCATACGGACGGAGGTCATGGAGGGAACACACATGAGCTATCCATCACCCGATGAAGGTTTCAACGAAATCCTGGCGGATTCCACTCCTAAGGTACGAGACCTGGCGTTGCAAGCGCGGGAGTTGATCAGGGCTGTAATGCCGGATGTTGTTGAGGTGCCGTGGCCCCGCCAGCGGATCGCAGGCTATGGCGTGGGGCCGAAGAAGATGACCGAGCACTTCTGCTACATCAGCGTGCACAAGAGCCACATAGACCTCGGCTTCAACTACGGGAGCGAGCTACCCGACCCGGAGGGACTTTTGCAAGGCACAGGCAAGCTCTTTCGGCACCTGAAGATCACGACGCCGGAAGACCTAGCCCGCCCAGCCGTGCGCCACCTGCTGGAAGCCGCGTCCACCCACCGTATGCCCTCCAGGGCGCAAGCACAATAACTCAACCCACATGACCGACAAGTACGACCCCAACTACATCAGCCGCTTCTACGACAACTACGGCGAGCGTGAGTGGCAGCGGTTCGAGCAGGAGGCGGGCGCTGCCAACCTGGTCAACCTGCACCTGCACACCCACTACCTGCGCCGCTTCATACAGCCCGACAGTCACGTACTCGACGTTGGAGCAGGTCCCGGTCGTTTCACAATCGAGATGGCGAGGATAGGCGCTAGCGTAACGGTCGGGGATATATCCTCCGTGCAGCTTGAGATGAATCGCAGGCGGCTGGAGGAGGCAGGTCTTGAAGGCTCGGTGGTGGCCCGGCAGGTGATGGACGTCACGGACCTGTCGGCCATACCCGACGGCACCTACGATGCGGCGGTCTGTTACGGAGGTGCTCTCAGCTACGTGTTCGACAGGGCCGGGCAGGCGTTGGAGGAGCTGCTACGGGTGACCAAGCCAGGAGGTTACGTGCTCCTCAGCGTGATGTCGCTGCTAGGCTCTACAAACGCTTTCTTAACAGGCGTGTTAAAGGTAGCCGAGGAGTTCGGCCTGGAGGCCACGAACCGCGTAAATAGCACCGGGGACCTTTACGGCGAGATCTCGGGCGGGCACCAATGCCACATGTTCAGGTGGTCCGAACTTGAGGCCCTGCTGAAGGCGCACCACTGTGAGATAGTAGCCGCCTCCGCCTCCAACTTCCTATCACTCCACAACAAAGAGACCGCGCAGCAGGCCATGGCCGATCCCCAACTATGGCAGACTCTCCTCGCATGGGAGCTAGACTACTGCAAGGAACCGGGAGCGTTAGATGGGGGCACGCACATCATCGCCGTGGTGCGGCGATGACGATAGACGATGGACGATGGACGATGAACAAGTTGTGAGTTATGAATCTTGAGTTTTGAGTTGACGAACGGTAGCCAACCATCATCCTCTTTGCGCGTCCTTTGCGCCCTTGGCGTCTTTGCGTTTCCGTCTCCCATCGTCCATCGTCCATCGTCCATCGTCTACCCTTCCGCCGCGCCGACCTGGCGGAAGATGCTCATCACGTCCTGCTCGACTCCGCTCTTGGCTACGCGGATGGCGTTCTTGATCGCCTTGGCGTTGGAGCGGCCGTGCGGCTTGATGAGCAGGCCGTCCACGCCCATGACTATTGAGCCACCATACTCGGCGTAGTCGAGGCGGGTGGCTATGCGGCGGAAGTTGGGGCGCAGGGCGGCGGCGAACAGCTTGCTCACCATGCTGGAAGTCAGTTCGGCGCGGAGCAGGTCGAAAATCATCTTGGCGACACCCTCGGTGGTCTTGAGGAGCACGTTGCCGGTGAAGCCGTCGGTCACCACTACGTCGGCCACTCCATTTGGCACGTCCTTACCCTCCACGTTACCCACGAAGTTGAGGCCGCTGGTTTGCAGCAGCGGGAACGTCTCGCGCACCAACTCCGAGCCTTTGATCTCCTCCTCACCGTTGGACACCAGGCCCACGCGGGGGTTCTTCACGTCGTACACGCGCTCCATGTAGATGGAGGCGAGACGCGCCCACTGTAGCAGGTAACGGGGCTTGGCGTCGGGGGTGGCCCCCACGTCCACCAGGAATATCTTGCCTATATCGCCCATCGCGGGGAACGGCACCCCCAGCGCCGGCCGGTCTATGCCCTCGATGCGCCGCAACACGAACGTGCCCCCCGACACCACCGCCCCGGTGTTGCCCGCCGACACGAGCGCGTCCACCTTGCCGTCGGCCAGCAACTGCAAGCCGACCGTGAGGGACGAATCCCGCTGCCGCCGCCACGCCGTCGAGGGCTGGTGCTCGTCCATCGGGATGACGGAGGCGGCAGGCTCAATAGTGAGCTTGAGGCCCGACGTGTCCCCCTTAGCAAGCTCAGCCTGGATAGCGGCCTCCTGCCCCACCAGCACCACCTCGATGCCGTACTCGCGCGCGGCCTCGATGGCTCCCTTCACCGTCTCCAGCGGAGCGTGGTCGCCACCCATTGCGTCCAGGGCAATTCTCATTTGTTGCATTCCTCCCTCTATGCAGCGGAGTAACACGTAACGCGTTACGCGTTACGCGTAACAGCAGAGGGTGCTATTTACGTGTTACGTGTTACGCGTTACTCCATTCTCTATAGCAATAGCGCCATTACCAAGTCGTCTATGTACCTGCCATGATGGTAGTAGGCGCGGGTGCGGCGGCCTTCGACCTTGAAACCGAACTTCTCGTACAGGTGGATTCCCTTTGTGTTCTCGACATAGACAAATAGCTCTATGCGGGTGATGCCACTGGCCCTCGCCCAGTCTATGGCGTGCTGCATCAACTGATGCCCTAGCCCTCGGTCGCGGTAGTCTTTGTGCAGCGAGATACCTAGCAGCATGGCATGTTGCACGGCGCGCCGCTTGCCGCCGTGACACGTCAGGATGCCCACTATCCTCCCCTCGGCTTCCACGACGAGCATCAGGCAATTGGGCGTAGCCACCATGTCCTGGATGAAAGCCTCTTCATCCTGCACGGGGAAGTCCCACTCGTCCGGGTAGCCAGGGATCATGATGTCTGGTTCGGAGGTAATCTCGCGCAGGAAGGCGAAGCACCCAGCAGCGTCTGAGATGCGGGCTTCACGTATCACAACTGAAGCGGCGTCCAAGAGTTCGAGCCTCCAAAAGTACGTACCCTGCATGCCGCCCCATTATACATGCTGAGCAGAAGCGTGTCAGCAACTCCAGTAGGCTGGCATGGACACAGGCACGAAGAGACTATTCACCGCAGAGACGCAGAGGGCG
>JALZHI010000016.1 GCA_030913985.1 Chloroflexota bacterium
GACCTAATTAGATGTATCAGTCCCGCAGGGACTTTGCCTTGTGTAGCCCTCGATTTCAATCGACGGGCGTCATACTTTGCAATCTGTAGCATCATTTGACGGGCGTCTCCCGTGCGACCTCTAACATATTTACCCTTCCTGCATCTCTCCTGTCGAGACTGAGCGCGCCCCGCCCATATCGCGTCACGCACCGACCATGATAGGCCACACGATAGAGGCCACTTCCTGCCAGGTGGTCGCACCCTGCAACGGGGACTTGTGTCGCAGGTAACGCCAACCGTAATAGAGGAGGCTCCGGGCCAGCAGGTGCGCCTGCAACGCGGAGGTACGCTGTGAGGTGGGCAGGCCGTAGCCGTCGCAGAATGCGCCTACCACGGCTGGGTCGCCTCCGAAGTTGTGGACGCCGGGCGAGAGCCAGTCGTGGGTGAACTCCCCCAGCGAGGCATCACCAAAGTCGAGCAGGCCGGTAACTCGCCAGCGTCCGGCGGTATCCTCACGCACCAGGACATTAGCCACGCTCAGGTCGCCGTGGAGCAGCACAGGCGCGCTGCCGGGCGAGGGTAGCGGCCCCACCGAGCGCAGGAACGTAGGCCAACTATCCTGTAACTCGGCGGGCGCGCCGTCCTGCGCCAACTGCTGGGGTGCCGCCTCTGCTTCGGACTCGATGTGCGCCGCCCAATCGTACGCGAGAGGCGACCCCGGTGGCACCTCTACACGATGCAACCAGGCGGCCACGGCACCTAGTTGGGCGGCAAGCTCCGCGCGTTGCGAACCGGAGAGCGAAGGCCACTGCTCCGACAGGATAGTGCCCGGCAGCCTGCGCAACAGGAGCACCGTCCAGCCGTCCAGCATATCTAACGCCAGCAGGGTGGGGATCGCCACAGGGCCGTCAAGTGGCACAAGCCGTAGAGCCTCCGCTTCGCGTTGGGCGTCCTCGGACCAGTAGGGCGGGATTAGCTTGAGGATGGCTTCCTCACCCAGCTCAATAACCACGTTCTTGCCCGTCGGGAGGCGTCGCCAGGGGCCGGTGGGCAGGTCCATGCGGGCGCGCAAGGCAGAAAGCGCCGCACCCCAGGAGGCATTGGGAGCATCGGCCATTACCCGGTTGGTAGGGCTTATGGGTGGGTCAGGCGGTAGGAGTGCGGGCACGGCGAGCGGTTCCTTTCGGCGTATTATAACCGGGCAAGCGGTCTTTGACGCTTGGGCTTCAGGAACGAAGTTGTAACGCAGCGGCATATTAGTGTATGTGTAATGCACAGGTCCCACAACCCGCAACGGAGGTGGCTATGAGACACAGATATCGCACCAGCCGGGCCATGTCAGGGGTCGTTTGCATGTGGCTCGTGTTGAGCCTGGCAAGCAGCGGCCTGGCGGCACCCCTAACGCAGACCCCGCAACCCACGCCAGGTAACTGCCAGCGGTTCGAGCAGACGGGACAGCAGGTCTGCGGCAGGTTCCTCCAGTACTGGCAGCAAAACGGGGGCCTTCGCCAGCAGGGCTATCCTATTTCCGCAGCCATGCAGGAGAGGAGCGACACCGACGGCAAGACTTACACGGTGCAGTACTTCGAGCGTGCCGTGTTCGAGCTACACACTGGCAACCAACCTCCCTATGACGTGCTGCTGACCCTGCTGGGCGTGTTCGAGTACGGCCGTAAGTACCCCAACGGCGCGCCCGGCCAGCGCCCCAACACAACCCCCGGCTCGCAACTCTTCGAGCAGACCGGCAAGCGAGTGGGAGGCAGGTTCCTTGAATACTGGCGGCAGAATGGCGGCCTGGCGCAGCAGGGTCTTCCCATCTCCGACGAGTTCCAGGAGAAGAGCGACACCGACGGCAAGACATACACCGTGCAATACTTCGAGCGCGCGGTGTTTGAGATGCACACCGAAAACCAGCCACCGAACGACGTGCTGTTGAGCCTGCTGGGCCGGTTCCGCTACGACCAGAAATACGTCGCGCCCGGCACGCCCCGCCCCGGGTCAAGCCCTACAGCCGCGGCCTCACCAACGGGGCAGGCGGGACAGTTCCTACAGGGGCAGGGCCGCTGGCTCACCAAAGCGCCCATACCCACACCCCGCAGTGAGGTAGGGGTGGCCGAGGCCAACGGCAAGATTTACGTCCTGGGCGGCTTCAGCGGGAGAGGGCAGGCCGTCAATGAAGAGTACGACCCGGCCACCGACACCTGGCGCAGCCGGGCGACACTGCCCATACCGGTCAACCACGCAGGCGCTGTGGGGCTGAACGGCAAGGTCTACATGATAGGAGGCTACGGGTTGAGCGGCCGGGGCCTCGCGGACACCTATGAGTACGACCCCGCGACCGACAGGTGGCGAAAGCTGGCTTCGATGCCCACCGCTCGTGGCGCGCTCGGCGTGGCGGTGCTGGACGGCAAGATTTACGCGGCGGGCGGCCGCGACCAGGAAGACGTGCCCGCCAACGAGGTGTACGATCCCGCCACCGATAGCTGGACCCGGCTCGCACCCATGCCCACGGCCCGCGACCACCTGGGTGTGGTGGCCTTGGAAGGCAAGATTTACGCTATCGCGGGCCGCTTCGCCACTTTTGCCCGCAACACCAACGTCAACGAGATGTACGACCCGGCGACAAACAGGTGGCAGACCAAAGCGCCCCTGCCCACAACCCGTAGCGGCATCGCGGCGGTAGCCTTGCACGGCCACATGCTCGTCTTCGGCGGCGAAGCCACGGAAGGCACCTTCGAGGAGAACGAAGCCTACAACCCCGCCACCGATAGCTGGATAACCCTCGCACCCATGCCCACCCCGCGACACGGTATCGGCGCGGCGGTCGTGAACAACACCGTCTACATCCCCACCGGAGGCCCCACCCCCGGCGGCAGCCAGATTGAGGTGCACGAGGCCTTCGTGCCGTAGGCGGACGATGGACGATGGACGATAGGTGAGTTATGAGTTATGAGTTATGAGTTATGAGTTGTGAGTGGCTGGGCGGTAACGAACAATAATCTACTCTGCGCGTTCTTAGCGTTCTTTGCGTCTTTGCGTTTTCGTCTCCTATCGTCCATCGTCCATCGTCCATCGTCCTTTCCTTGACATTGCCCCGCCCATCCGGTAACATTAAGTGTCGTGCTAGACGGGGAACTAGCGGTGCCCTGTACCCTCATACCCGCTACAGGGGGGTTTAATTCCCGATCGAGGTACGGCATTGTGGGACTGCACCTGCTAAGTGGCGTTGAGGGCCGGGTCCTACGCGGCAGGAGCCTATGAACCCCGTCAGGACCGGAAGGTAGCAGCGGTAAATAGTCACTCTTGGGTGCCGTAGGGGTGCCTGGTCGGAGCCGGCTGGCTGGTCTAAGCCGTAGTGTCGTATCGACAAAGGGTGCACGACGCAATACTAGCCCGTATGGGCCGCAAAAGAGCCACCTGATTCGTGGCTCTTTTGTTATTTAAGGACGGAAACGCCAAGACGTAGAGACGCCAAGGACGCGGACCATCGAGGTCAAGCCCGGCGAAAAGCAAGTGTCTGGCCGCTCGGCCTGAGGATCACGAGACGCCGCACCAGACCCTCCTCCACCTCGAACTCCACGTCCAACGGCGACGCCTTGAGATGAAAGCGTGTCGAAGACACGGGAATGAGCGGGCCGAGCCGCATATCGGGTTGGTGGAGAACGAGGCGGTCCTGCTCCAGCCGCACTTCGAGTGTTTCGAGAGTCCCTGTTCCAATATTGCCTGGCGGGCCCTCCGCTGTATAAGCGCCCGTGTGGGCTTGCAGTGGAGCGGCCAGCGCCGGAGGCTCAACCTGTACTTCGTCGATCCCCAGGAAGCTCAACACCGCCAGCCGGTTCGCCTCCCGGTCCCCGGACGTAACATCCAGGGTCAGGGTCTGCCACCCACCCGCCTCGAGCACCACATGCATCAGCTCTTGCTCTTCCTGGTGAAAGGCGATTGCACCTTCGATACCGGAGCGGCCGCGCGCCTTCTGGTATGGCGCGGCCTCGGACTGCTCTATGAGTTGCTTCTCCCACCTTTCACCACGTTCCACGATGCTCGCACGCGTCAGTCGCTCCTGGTCTCCCATCAGGTGGATCGCGCGCGGGTGCAGCGGGGCGCACAGATCCGCGATACGTGCGGCCATATCAAGGATTGCGGCGTGTGGCCGGTCCTCCCCCAGGAGCGGATACACCGCCGCAAACGATAGCGCGGCATCGACGACAAAGATCGCGGGCGCGCTCTCAACCGTCTGCACAAAGGCGGTCCATTCTTCCCACAGCAACTCGTCTGAGACGGACTGCGTTTGGTCCAGAGCCGCAATTACGCGCGGGAAGTATAGTTTCCACATCGTCCCTTCGGAGACCCATTCCGCTGCATGGCCGTTCAAACGGAGCTGTGACGCTACATACTCCGAGAGCGTCGACTTACCGGTAAATGAGACACCTTCGACCAGGACCAACTTCGTCTGCATGTGCATCCCCCTGTTCCAGAGAACCAAATCATCAATAAACAACTTGCCACTACATGCTAACAGACTGTTCAGGATACCAGGCGGTTCGCGGGCCTGGAAGCGTGTCAGTGGTGGGTAGATCAAGCTATGGTGTCGCATGTGGCCCTCGTGCTGCTCGCGTCTGTGGTCCCCACGTCGTCCTCTACTATATCGTTACCAGAAGCTTCTAAATTACAACACTTTCGAACATTCCTACCAAAGCTCCCCCTGTCATCCTGAGCGTAGCGAAGGATCAGCAGCCCCTGTTTGACTCTCCCTGTTGCAGTACCAATGTTCCTAATGCCCACATCTTCCCCAATGTTGAGGACTATCGCTTACCCACCTGATCCTTCACTACGTTCAGGATGACAGGGGAAGGATGGTTCTGATATCCAGTGCTGGGTCGGCATAGGCCCGTTAACCACCAGCGAGGCCCCGGCATAAAACATGCTCAAGTGTAGTGCACACAGGCATGAGCAGCACCCCTGATTCCAAACCCAATACGGTAGCATTCTCGGAGTTTTCGGCGGGCGGGGTCGTCTACCGGCGCGTGGGCGACACCTACGAGGTCGTGGCCGTGCACCGCAACCGGCACACCGATTGGTCGCTGCCAAAGGGCCACATCGAGAAGGGCGAGACCCAGGAGCAAGCGGCCCTGCGAGAGGTGAAGGAGGAGACCGGCCTCGACGCCCGCATAGTGGATGCGTTGGGGGAGGTCGTTTACTTCTACAGGCGACCCAAAGGCCTCACCCGCAAGGTGGTCTACCACTTCCTGATGGAGCACACCGGCGGCGAGTTCGGCCCACCCAACTGGGAGGTAGACCAGGCTCAATGGATAGACATAGACCAGGCCCACACGCTGTTCACCTACAAGAACGACCTGGGCATAGTACAAAAGGCAAAGGAGAAGTTGACTGAAACGTGAAACGTGCTGCGGCTGGTGGTATCTGGTTCGTGAAGGCCAAATTGCTTCTATTGCAGGACCATCTCCCTCCTTTGTCATTCTGAACGCAGTGAAGAATCTCAAGAAGGTGGGGAGGGAGGCTGTTGAACGTTACGAGCCAAAGTCTCGGTGGTTCAGCATAAAAGCAAAAGGAGCATTTGAGATCCTTCGCTACGCTCAGGATGACAGGGTGGGGCTTTGGTCCCGCAAGTTCAACAGGCCGGCATCCACGAACCAGGAATAGCAAACCGCATCACGTTTCATGTTTCACGTTTCAGATACCATGTTTTACGACCAGGCGAAAATCTACATAAAGGCCGGTAACGGTGGCGACGGTAGCGCATCGTTCCGGCGTGAGAAGTTCATACCGAAGGGCGGGCCGGACGGTGGCGACGGCGGGCGCGGCGGTAGCGTTTACCTGCGCGTAAGCCCCGACCTCAACAGCTTGCTGCCTTTCCACTACAAGCAGCATTTCAAGGCGCAGCACGGCGGGGCGGGCAGCGGCAACCAGAAGCACGGCAAAGCGGCGCAGGACCTCTATATCGACGTGCCGCCCGGTACCACGGTGGAGGTGATTGACCAGAACCCCATTTCGGGGGCGGCCGCCGAAGTGCTGGAGGAAGACCTGCTCAAGCCGGGGCAGACGATGCTGGTGGCCCGTGGAGGCCGTGGCGGGTTGGGCAACGTACACTTCGCCACCTCCACTCACCAGGCCCCGCGCTACGCCGAGAAGGGCGAGCCGGGCGAAGAGCGCACCATCGTGCTCGAACTGCGGCTCATCTCGGACGTGGGGCTGCTCGGCTACCCTAACGTCGGCAAGTCCACCTTGCTTTCGGTGGTAAGCGCCGCCCAACCCAAGATAGGCGACTACCCGTTCACCACGCTGGCCCCCATGCTCGGCGTGGTGGAGGTGGACGGCGATACGTTTGTGCTAGCCGACATACCCGGACTGATAGAAGGCGCGAGCCAGGGCACGGGGCTGGGCCTTGAGTTCCTGCGGCACATCCAGCGCACTCGCCTGCTCCTGCACGTGGTGGACGGCTCGGCGGGGCTGTGGGACGCCTACATGGCCCCTGCGCAGGACGGTGCCGAAAGCGGGGACCGTGCGGATGTGCACCCCTCCCAGACCACCGACCCCATAGCCGACTTCAAGCGCATCAATACCGAGCTTGAGCAGTACGACCCCGACCTTGCCCAAAGGCCTCAAATCGTGGCTATCAATAAGACCGACATCCCGGAGGTGCAAGAGCGCCTTCCGCAACTGATGTCCCAGTTTAACGAGATGGGCTACGAAGCCTATCCTATCTCGGCGGCCACGGGCCAGGGCGTGCAGGAGCTTTTGCGAGCGGTCGCGGCCAAGCTGAAAGAGTTGCCCGTGCCTGATTGGGCCGTGGAAGAAGCCGCGGAAGGCGAGGAAGGTGAGGAGGCGGAGAAGGTGGTCCGCCCGCAGTACAGGGCTTCCGAGTCGCGGCAGTTCGAGGTGATGCCAGACGGCAAGGGCCGCTACAGGGTCGCCGGACAGCGTATCGAACGGCTCATCACCTCCACCGACATGAGCAACCCCTTCTCCCTGGAGCGTCTGCAACGCGAGCTAAGCAAGATGGGCGTGAGCGAGGCGTTGAGCGCGGCAGGCGTCCAAGCGGGCGACACCGTCACCATAGGCCGCATGGAGCTAGAGTGGAGCGACGAGCCGTGGGTCAACTTCGAGCGCAACACCTCCCGCCGCAAGCGCCGCGAAGGCCCCGGCAAACAGCGAAGCTAGCACTTGTTTTGAAACGCCAAGACGCCAAGACGCCAAGGACTACGCCAAGTAGATTAAGGTTTGGAGAGTAGTAAAAGGAGCAGGGTACATGATGTCGTACCCTGCTCCTTTTTGCATATAACCAACAGTCCTTAACCTTAGCGCGTCCTCTGCGTCTTGGCGTCTTGGCGTTTCAAATTTACACCAGCGACTCGAAGCGGTCGATGTCTTCGCGGATGATGGCGAGGCTGGAGCGCCAGAAGTCGGGGGTGCGGATGTCGATGCCGAAGCGGGCGGCCAGGGTGGCGGCGTCGTCCATGCCGGTGGAGGAGAGCAGGTCGTCGTAGCCGGTGCGGAAGGTGTCGGCGTCCTGCTGGAACTGAGCGTAGAGGCCCAGGCCGAACAGCAGACCGAACATGTAGGGGAAGTTGTAGAACGACAGGCCGGTGCTGTAGTAGTGCCCCTTCACCGCCCACATGTAGGGGTGCAGGGTGTTCTCGTCCAGGCCGTCGCCGTACGTCTCGCGCTGAGCCTGCAACATCAGGTCGCAGAACTCGTCCACCGAAAGCTCCCGCTGCTTGCGCATCTCGAACACGCGGCTCTCGAACAGGAAGCGGCTGGTGATGTCCACCACCACCTGCGTGCTGTCCTGCAACGACGCCTCCAATATCGACAACTGCTCGTCGGCGTCGGCGTGCTTGAGGGCGGCGTTGCGCACTATCGTCTCGCAGAAGATGCTGGCGGTCTCGGCCAACGTCATAGGCGTGGTCTTCTGCAACATGGTGCGGTGGGCTTTCACGAGGTTGTGGTAGCCGTGCCCAAGCTCGTGAGCCAGCGTGCTCATGCCCCCATAAGCGGGCTTGTAGTTGGACAGGATACGCGACTCCTCGCCCCGCAGCCACATACAGAAGGCCCCGTCGCGCTTGCCCGACCTCGGCTCGGCGTCGATCCAGTTCTCATCGAAGGCGCGGCGGGCGAACTTGCTCATCTTCTCGGAGTAAGTGCCGAACTGCTCCACTATGAAATCAGCCGCGTCCTGGTACTCCCACACGCGATTGCCCTTGCCCAGCGGCGCGAACATATCGTACCAGGTCAGCTTCTCCAGCCCCAGCGCCCGCGCCTTGGCCTTCAAGTAGCGGCGGAACTCCGGGAACGACTCGTGGGCGGCCTGCATCATCGCGTCGAGCGTCTGCCGGTCGATATTGGCGTTGAAGATGGCCTCGTCCAGGGCCGACCCCCAGCCGCGCCGCTTCGTAAGCGTGTTCACCTCGCCCTTGATGCTGTTGAGGGCCTGGGCCAGTGGCACCTGCACCGTCTTCCAGGCCTCTACCTCGGCCTCGTAGCCCTGGCGTCGGGCTTCGCGGTCCTCCGCGAAGGCCAGGTTGCGCACGGAGGGCATCGGCAGCGTCTGCCGCTCGCCGTTAAGCTCCACCTGCACGGCCAACTGCGAGGTCACGTTGCCGTGCAGCTTGCTCCAGGCGGTACCCGCGCTTGGGTTTAGCTCGGCTGCCAACTCTTCCTCGGCTGGCGACATCAGGTGCCGCGACTGCTCTTTGGCCTTGCGTAGCATGTAGGTGTGATCGGCGGCCACTTGCGAGCGGGAAATCAACTCCTCCACGTCCAGCGAGCCGATCCAGGCGGTCAGGCGGGTGCTCAGCTTGCTCAGAACGACGGTGGCGTTCTGCAACTCGCTCAGCTTGGCCTGCGCCAGGTTGTCGCGGGAGTTGGTGGTGGTAAAGCCGCGTATGTACGCACCGAGCGTCATCGTGTCCTTGTACACCTCGTTCAGCCGGTTGACCACCGCCTCGAACGCGCTCACGGTCTCGTTGTCCAGCGGCGCGGGTTCGGACTTCTCAATCTTGCGCTCGTCAAACAGCCGAGCCAACTCCTCGATGCTGCCCGTAAGCACGCTGAACCCCTGCTCGAACTCCGGCGAGTCGAGGCTGGGATATACGACCGTCATGTCCCAATGCGGTAACTTAGTCTCTGCGGTTGCGACCATAATGTGTCCTCTCTATGGTTATTGGACGATAGACGATGGACGATGGACGATAGGAGTGATGAGGACTGAGGACTGAGGACTGAGCATCAATCAGCACCGATTCAAACAATCCTAATCTCTGCGCGTCCTTAGCGTCCTTTGCGTCTTTGCGTTTTCGTCTCTACTATCGTCCATCGTCCATCGTCCATCGTCCATCGTCCTCTTCAGCTTCTCCATCGCTCGTGCAACGCCCTCTTTGTCGCCGTAGACCGCCGAGCCTGCCACCAGCAGGTTGGCCCCGGCACTTACGGCACGGGAGATGGTGCCCTCGTGTATGCCGCCGTCCACCTCAACGTCGAAGGAGGCCAGGCCCCGCTCGTCGAGCATCTTCCGAAGCCGCTCGATCTTCGGCAACATCGATTCGATGAACTCCTGCCCACCAAAGCCGGGGTTCACCGTCATGACGATCACCATGTCTATGTATTCCAGTATCTCTTCCAGGCTGGCGATTGGCGTGGCGGGGTTGAGAGCTACGCCGGGCCTGGCCCCCACCGAGCGTATCTGCTGTATCGCCCGGTGGAGGTGGGTCACCGCCTCTACATGCACGATGATGTAGTCGGCCCCCGCCTCTGCGAACTGCGGGATGTACAGTTCGGCGCGCTCTATCATCAGGTGCGCCTCGATAGGCAGCGTGGTGTGCGGCCTGATGCTCTTTATCACCAACGGGCCCACCGAGATATTGGGCACGAAATGGCCGTCCATCACGTCCACCTGGATGCGAGCCGCGCCCGCTGCCTCCGCGTCACGCACCTGCTCGCCAAGGCGAGAGAAGTCGGCGGACAGGATGGACGGCACTATGCCTATTCGTGGCCGGAGTGTAGTCATTTGGGGTGTGTTGCTCTGCTCGTAAATGTGGTACCTGTTGCTTGTCGCATGGCTTTGGGGAAGAGGAGGTTCAACATATATCTAAGTTAGTGCATTATAGGGCAAATGTAGCAAGGTGGCACGTGGTTTTGTGTGACATTGATAACATTATCTGGGAGACACGTTATGAATCGCCCACCATCGCCACCATCATGCATAGCAAACCCGGCAAGTCGTGGTCCTGCTCATCGATGGGTGGTGCAAGGACGACGCCCGGCGAATGAATTCGCGGGCTACATTCTACACAGTCTGCCCCAGGGCAGACTGGTACATCTCAAAAACTTGAAAAGAACTGATTAGGTGTATCAGTCCCGTAGGGACTTTGCAAGCCGTAGCCCGCGAATTCATTCGCCGGGCGCCGTCCTTTGCGTTTGCTGAAAATTCACCCGTCGGGTATCGCCCATGCACCCTATACCTTTCCTACCCGTATACCCTCCTGGCAATCCCCCGGGAGCCTCACCATCCTCAGTCCGCCCCACTCTCAAGCTGGGCTGCCGCCGCTCTATCCACCAGCCAGGTGACGTGGCCGCTAGCCTCGCGCAACAACTGGCTTGGGTACTCTTTAGGGTCGTATTCGCCCTCCAACACCTGCTTCAGCGCCGGGGCCTTGCTTTCACCGGCCACCATGAACAACACGTTCTCGGCGGCGTTCAGCACGGGGTACGTGAGCGTGGTGCGCCAGGTGTCCAGCTTCTCGACGTAATTAGCGGCGACCAACTTGCCGTACTCGTGCAGCGCGGGGCTATGAGGGAAGAGTGAGGCGGTGTGCCCGTCGTCGCCCATGCCGAGGAATATCAGGTCGAACCGGGGCATCTCGCGGCTTGCCAGGGAGAAAGCGCGCCGTATGTCAGCCTCGTACCGCTCGGCGGCTTCCTGTGGCTCGACGCCCTCGGTGGGCATGGGAAAGACTCTGCCCTCGTCTATGCCCAACGGCTCGAACAGGTAGTCGTTTGCAAGCTTGTAGTTGCTGTCCTTGTCCGTGCGGGGCACCCAACGCTCGTCGCCGAAGAAGAACTCCATCCCCTCCCACGCTACACGCTCCCGGTACTCTTCCGAGGTGAGTAGCTGGTACAACAGCCTGGGCGTGGAGCCACCGGACAAGGCCACTCGGAACGTGCGACCCTGTGCCGCTGCCTCCTCAGCCAGTTGCGTGAAGATATTGGCCGCATGCGCCGCTACACCATTCGCATCGTCCTCTATCCTCACCGTGACGTGCGGACGGCTCACGGCATGTTCCCTCTTGATGTGTTACCGGACGTACCGGGAGTGCCGGGCGGGCGATTGCGCGGGGGTTGGGTCTGCGCCGTGCTGATAGCTTCGCCGCTGATGAGCCTGCGGGGACCTTCCGTGTCGCGCCCTGAGGACATCCCCTTGATGAACGCCGCGACCATGTTCATGGTCTCCTCGTATACCTTGTCGCGGCTGTAGACCTCTAGCTCTATATCGAGCAGGTCGGCTCGGTTGAGAACGTCCAGGTGGATGTTGCGGTGCGTGGGGGCCATACCCTCTACCTTCACCTCGCTCCAGGCGTCTCCGGGGTCGCCCGGCTCGTCGCATAGGGCCACTTCAAAGGAAGCCTCTACCTCACCCTGCTGCCCGGCGGCTCCGTGCGCGGGTACCAACAACCTGACCCTGCACAGGCTGCCGGGAACATCCGCCTGGCGCATGGTCGGTCTCAGATATATCTCTACTGGCCGCTTGCCCGACCTGAGCGAAAGGTGCACAATGGGCGGTAGCTGGTCGTCGGCGTGCACCAGGCGGTAGGCATTGTCGGTGGGCTGCCAGCCGAGGCGACTCGCCAGCCACCCCGCCATCATGAGCGCCTGCCCCCGGTTGACCGTCCGCCCCTTGCCCGACATGGAGTATTCGATAGTCACCCTGCCTATGCGCTCCAGGTAGGGCCGCAGGGCCGCCCCGTCGAAGAAGCTGGCTATAATCTCCCGCCACGTGGTGAGGCGGCCCCAGTTCATATCGGTGCTCGCCAGGCGGGGCCAGTTGCCCTTCAGCACCGAGCTGATGCGGCTCAACGTGCCTTCGGGGTTCTCGAAGGTGGCCGAGTCGACAATGAGGCGGTTCAGCGAGTCGGCAAGCTGGCGGAAGATGTAATCGTCGAAAGGCGCGCCGTTCGGCCACCAGAGGAACACAGGCAGGTCGGAGAGGAGCAGCGGGAGCACCGCAGCGGGTAGCTGGCGCAGCGAGTTGCTGCCCGAGGCCACCGTCACTTGCTCGCAACACACCTGCCGCCCGCCCGCCGGGGGTATCTGGCAGAACATCGAGACTTGGGCCTGCACCGGCATGTCGGGGTCGTCGTGGTCCTGCACCATGCTGATGACGCGGCAGGGGTGCCGCCCGGTGATTAGCTCGGTCTCCCGCATGTACTCGCTGCCGGCATCATACGACTGGGCGTGCACGATCAAGTTCAACACCTGGGCCATCGTGACCGCGCCCGACCCGCCCCTGTTCTGAGCGGTAGAAGCCACCTCGCGCCACAACTCGTTGAGCCGCGTTTCGACCTTCTCCAGCGCAACAGGCCGCGCAGGCCCCGTATTTATGCTCTCCAGGCCATCACTTTGCGCCGGTGCATGTGTGTCCGCCATAGCGTATCTCCGTTCTAGCGAGTGCCGAGTGCCGAGTGCCGAGTGCCGAGTTACGAGTGCCGAGTTACGAGTGCCGAGTTACGAGTTACGAGTTACGAGTTACGAGTACGCTCAGAAATACTCGGAACTCGGAACTCACAACTCGGCACTTATAACAGCCTGCGCCATGTCCTGCCGTCGCGCTCCACCAGCATGTCGGCGCTGGCGGGACCCCAGCTACCGGCTCGGTAGTTGGGGAAGGTCGGCGCGGGTATGTGCGACCAGCCGTCGAGTATCGAGGTGGCTATCTGCCACATTAGCTCCACCTCGTCGCGGCGCGTGAACAGCGTCGAGTCGCCCATCATGCAGTCCATGATGAGGCGCTCGTAGGCATCCGTCACCTCTACCCCAAACGACGCGCCGTACCGGAAGGTCATATCCACCGAGCGCAACCGGATATTGGGGCCTGGCACCTTCGACTCGAACGTGATGGATATACCTTCGTCCGGCTGGATGTGCAGCACCAGGGCGTTGGGCTGCATCTCGTCCGCCGCCGTGTGCTGGAACAGCGAGAGGGGCGCGGGTTTGAACTGTATCGCTATCTCGGTGTCGCGCTTGGGCAGGCGCTTGCCGTGCCGCAGGTAGAAGGGCACGCCCGACCAGCGCCAGTTGTCCACGAAGAAGCGGGCGGCCACGTAAGTCTCGGTCTCGGAGGTGGGCGGCACGCCATGTTCGTGCCTGTAGCCCGGCACCGGCTTGCCGTAGATAGCGCCCGGCCCGTACTGGCCTCGCACCGTGTTGTGCGCCACTTCCTGTATCGTGAACGGCTTGATGGCGCGCAGCACCTTGGCCTTTTCGTCGCGCACCGACTGCGTCTCGAAGGCTGCCGGGGGTTCCATAGCCACCAACGTGAGCAATTGCATCATGTGGTTCTGGAGCATGTCGCGCAGAGCGCCGGAAGTGTCGTAATACGAAGCGCGGTCCTCGACGCCCAGGCTCTCGGCCACCGTGATTTGCACGTTGTCGATGTAGCGGCGGCTCCAGATAGGCTCCCAGATGCCGTTCGCGAAGCGGAAGACGAGGATGTTCTGCACCGTCTCCTTGCCAAGGTAGTGGTCGATGCGGTAAATCTGCTCTTCGGTGAATATCTCACCGATGTCGCGGTTTAGCTGCTGTGCGCTCGCCAGGTCGCGCCCGAACGGCTTCTCAACGATGATGCGCTTCCAGGAGGTGTCGGTGCCGGGGAGTGGGGCTAGCTGCCCCGTGTTTAGGTAGCCGGTGTTGAGTTGTACCGTGTTGCTGGCTGCTCCGTTCCCACCGTTCCCGCTGTTCCCGCCATTTCCACTGCTGCCGTTGCCCGCGCCGTCCGGTGGGGCAGCCGCCACGACGGCGGGCATCGTGTTCGCCAGTCCGGCCGCCCCCAGGTTGTTCACGATGGGTGTGTAGTACTCCGGCGGCGTGGACAGGTAATAGATGCGGTTGCCCAGCGTGCCCCGCTCCGCGTCCACCTCCGAGAGCCGGGATGCCAGCGTCCTGAAGCCTTCGGGGTCATCGAAGTTGGACTGCACGTAGTACAGGCCCTTGACGAACGTGTCCCAGAGGGCGGGCCGCTGCGACGGCTTGTTGCGCGAATATTTCTCTATCGACTCCCTGGCCTGCTCGCGGAACACGTCATCGCTGAGCTCGCGCCTGGCGAAGCCAACGATAGCCGAGTTCGCGGGCAGCCTGCGCTCCACCGCCAAGTTGTAGAGGGCGGGCAGCAGCTTGCGGTGGGCCAGGTCGCCCGTCACCCCGAAGATGACGATCACGCAGGGGTCCGCCGAACGCTGGAACCGCAGCCCCTCGCGCAACGGGTTGTCAATAATGTTCGTGTTGAGCAGTGTTACCATAGTCGCTTCGCTTTCTGTTTCAGAAACGCAGAGGTGCGTCAACGTACCGGCACCTGTCGGAGGAGGCATGTACGTGTGACGCACTCTCCCTGCAATCCTAACACGATGCGTGCCATCCGTTTGGCTTTCGGCCTTTTACTTCTCCGGCTCGGCGATTCGTGATTGGTAGATGTCCTGGGCGGTGCCCTGGATATCCTTCACCACTGAGCCGACGTCATGCGACTTCTTCTCGGCTGCCGCTTCGGCCTCGTGCGTCCGGTCCATCACCTGATTGGCGGCATCTTCGCTGCTTATGGTTACTGTGGTGGCGGGCGTAGCGGGCGTCGAAGGCGCTACAGACTTCATCGTTTCGGCGGCTATCTGCGATTCGATAGCCTCTGCCACGCGGACGGCGTGCCCGCCGAACTGGTTGCGCAGGGCGGCTGTCACCTGGGAGGCGAACGACTCCTCCTGGCGCGAGGAGAAGCGGGCCATCAGCGACAGGGTGATGATGGGTGCGGGTGTGGACGAGGCAATCGCCTCCAGCACCGTCCAGCGGCCCTCGCCGGAGTCTTCCACGTAGCCCCTGATGCGCTCCAGGTTGTCGCCTTCTTCTTCAAAAGCTTTCTGTGCAAGCTCCAACAGCCACGAGCGCACCACGCTGCCGTTGTTCCATACCTGGGCCAGGCGCGAGTTATCGACCGTGAAGTCGCTGTTCTTGATGATCTCGAAGCCCTCGGCATAGGCCTGCATCATGCCATACTCGATGCCGTTGTGCACCATCTTGGTGAAGTGGCCCGCGCCGTGGCTGCCGAAGTAGTCGTAGCCGTCCTCATTGGGGGCCAGCGTGCTGAAGAGGGGGCGCAGGTGCTCGAATATTTCGCGCTTGCCGCCCATCATCATGCAGTAGCCGTTCTCCAGGCCCCAGATGCCGCCGGAGGTGCCCACGTCGAAGAAGTTGAGGTCGTGCTCGGCCAGTATCTTGGAGCGGGCAATCGTGTCGCGGAAGTTGGAGTTGCCGCCGTCGATGATGATGTCGCCCGGCTCAAGCAGCGGAATAAGCTGCATGATCTGCTGCATGGTGGGGTCGCCCGCCGGAACCATGATCCAGACCGCCTTCGGCTTGTCCTGTAAGGCATCTACCAGCTCCTGTAGTGAGAAAGTAGCCACAGCGCCGTGCTCGGCCACCTCACGCGTCTTGTCGGGCGAGCGGTTGTAAGCCACGACGCGGTGTCCCCCCCGCAACAGCCTCTCCACCATGTTCGCGCCCATGCGCCCCAGTCCAATGAAGCCAATTTCCATATCGCCTCCTCAAGTTGAGCATGGAATATCTTTGCGCCGGTGCTTAACCTATAACCTTTTAGTTGGTGTTCCGTTACCCAAGCACGTCATCAACTTTCACCCTGGCTTCCGCGAAGCCCGGCACCGCTAGAGATTGCCCTCGCCTCAGACGGCGCGATGTCTGGTAAGCGCCACCTTCAGGCCGAGAATGTACTTCTATACTCCCTTGTTGTAAGTTGACGGTCCAAACCTCCGGGATAGCAGTTTGGGCGTAAAGCGGCACCTTTACCTTGCGGTCCCATGTGACTGTGGTGTCGGCAACTTCGACAATGAGAAGCACGTCATCTGGCCCTGGGTGCCACGTATCTCTTGAGTAGTCACGCTGTCTTAGCAAAGTAATGTCCGGTAGCGCCTCCGAATATTGATCCAAATAGATAGGGTTTTGTACACTCAACCGTACTGTGTCCAGTGCCAGCCGGAAGATAACCGAGGTAAGATTGGTTACACACCAGGCATGGAGAACGCTGATGGGTGCCATCTCTACAATTTCGCCACGGATTAGTTCAACCCGATCATCCTCCGAGAAGATACCTACTTCTCCCATCTTGTTGTACTCATCAACGCTGAAGCGACGTAGAGTACCTTGCGCTGCCATACGCGATGCCCCTGTTACGCGTTCTGCTGCGAGAACTATATCCCCAGCGGCGCGATGGCCTCCCTTAATACCTCTCTGATCGCCTCGACTCCCGCCGCGTGGTCGCCCTTGATGTGCAGGCGAAGGACGCGGCGGCCGTGCTTCTCCAGCGACTGCATATCACCCATCGCCTGCGCCCGGATGAGAATGCCGAAACTGTACTGCTGTCCGGGTATGTTCAAGTCGCGTTGCGGCTCGGCGGTTATCTGGATGTAGATGCCCCGGTTCGGGCCGCCCTTGTGCAACTGACCTGTCGAGTGCAGGAAGCGAGGGCCGTAGCCGAAGGTGGTAGCCACCCGCAACGTGTCGCGTATCGCCGTGCGGGCGTCCTGGAACAACTCTTCGTGCTCGCCGGTGGTCGGCATGTAGGCAAGTATCGCCACGTAATCGACGCCTTCCTGTGCGGTGCTCAGCAGGGCGCGTATACCTGTCTCTATCGTGCCCTCGAAGCCGACACGGGCGAGCGCCTCCTGGTTGGCGTACAGGTCGAACGCATCTCCCGCGACAAGGGCGTCTACCTCGGGTAGCTTGCCGTGCTGCTGGTGGTGGTCGAGCAGGCGCTGGGTGTTGTCCTTGCTCTCCTGCACGTTAGGCTCATCGAACGGGTCTATGCCAAGCATCTGCCCCGCGACCGCTGTAGCGAACTCCCAGCGGAAGAACTCGGCCCCCAGGTCCAGCTTGCTCTTGAGGTTGAGGCGCACGACGGGCTGCCCGGCGTCCTCCAGCTTCTGCACGTCGTGGTCCTGGCGAGCGTCGGTCGCGCCGTCTATCTTCAGGTAGACGAACAGCCTGTCGTTGCCGTAAGCCGACGGGCGGCCCACCGGCTCACCCGCGATGGGCACGATGCCCTTGCCTTCCTTGCCCGTGCTCTCGGCTATCAACTGCTCGGCCCACAGGCCAAAGCTGTCGAGGTCGGGCGAGGTCACTATGGTGAGCTTGTCGCGGCCATTCTGCCAGGCGGTGCCCCAGACGGTGCCGAGCCACAGGCCGGGGTTGTCCTCCGCGTTGACGCAGGGCGCGCACGCCTCCACCATCGTCTCGGCCCGGCTAAGGAGCCCGTCAATGTCGAGGCCCATGAGGGCGGCGGGCACCAGGCCGAAGTAGGAGAGGGCCGAGTAGCGACCGCCAATATCGGGCATGTTGAGGAAGGTACGGCGGAAGCCCTCTTCCCGCGCCAGCGTCTCCAGCGACGAGCCGGGGTCGGTGATGGCGACGAAGTTCTCGCCCGCCGCGTCCCGCTTGCCCGCCGTGGCCCTGGTGCGGAAGTAGCGGTAGAAGCTCATCGTCTCGGTGGTGCCGCCCGACTTGGTAGCCACGATGAAAAGGGTCGTCGCCGGGTCTATGCGCCGCTCGATGGCCTCTATCGTGCCGGGGTCGGTCGAGTCGAGCATGAAGAAGCGCGGGTAGCCCTCGGCCTGCTCGAACACGCGGTTGATGACTTCCGGCGCGAGCGATGAGCCGCCCATGCCGAGCAGCACCACGCTCTGGTAGCCCGCGTCTTTGATCTCCTGGGCGAACTGCTTTATGTCGGCGGCGCGGTCCTGCATCAGGTGCACCACGCCGAGCCAGCCGAGACGGTTCTTTATCTTCTTCTGGGCGTCGGCGTCGTCCTTCTTCCAGAACTTGGCGTCTTTCTCCCAGATTTTGCTTACGTACTGGTTCGTTGAGGCACGCCGCAGGCCGTCATCGACCTGCGGCTGTAGCCCCCCCAGGCTGGCACCGTACCTTTCCGAAAGCCCCGATAGGAGCGAGTCCACCTTCGCGCTGATGCACTCGTCAAGGCTTACGAAGCTCTTGCTGAACGAATCAACGCCCTCTACGGTCAGTTCTTCCGTTATCCTCTGGAGCGAGATGCCGAACTCCTCCAACTGCGCAAGCTGCCTGTTGGCAAGGTCCAGGTCCCTGTCGATGGTGCGGGCTACTATGCCGTGGTCCTTGAAGGCGCGCACGGTGGCTTCCGGCATGGTGTTTACCGTGTCGGGGCCGATTAGCTCTTCCACGTAGATAACGTCGCGGTAGTTGGGGTTCTTGGTGGAAGTAGACGCCCAGAGGGGACGCTGCACGCGGGCGCCATTCTTCTTCAGGTTCTCCCAGCGGTCGCCGCTGAACACCTCAAGGAAGGCCTGGTAGGCCAGCTTGCTGTTGTTGATGGCGGTGGTGCCCAGCAGGCCCCTGATTTGCTCTTGCTTGTCCACATCGGTGGTCTGCTTGAGCAGGTCCTCCAGCGCCTTGTCGGCCTTGGTGTCCACGCGGCTCACGAAGAAGGAGGCGACCGAGGCGATTCTATCCACCGGCTTGCCTTCCGCCACGCGCCGCTCCAACGCCGAGAGATAGGCTTCCATCACCTGCCGGTGCACGTCCACCGAGAAAATGAGCGTCACGTTGACGTTGATGCCCCGGTAGAGGGTCTCTTCGATGGCGGGTATGCCTTCGGGGGTAGCCGGTATCTTGATGAAGATGTTTGGCTTCTCGATGGCATCCCAGAACTCCTGGGCCTCGTTGATGGTGCCCTGGGTGTCGTGAGCGAGGCCGGGGGCTACCTCGATGGAGATGTAGCCGTCGAGCGCGTCGGTCCGGTCGTACACGGGGCGCAGGATGTCGGCTGCGTTGCTGATGTCCTCGATGATGAGGATCTTGTAGATGTCAGCGGCGCTCTTGCCCTGCCTGACGAGGTCGTCTATGGCGGTGTCGTAGTCGGTGGAGCCGGATATCGCCTTCTCGAAGATGGTCGGGTTGGCCGTGACGCCAACAATGCCGTCCTCATCGATCATGCGCCGCAACTCACCGGAGGTAAGCAACCCCCTGCGTATGTTGTCCAGCCACGGACTCTGGCCTTCGTCTAACAGTTGTTGCATCGGGTTCTTATCCATGTGATTCTCCCTTCGGGAGTTATGAGTTTTGAGTTAGAAAAACAACTCATAACTCATAACTCAAAACTCATAACTCTATACTTACGTTTGCTTTTCGGCGGGTGTCTCTTGTGACGTTTCGGTGGGGCCTTGCCGCTCAAGGTCGCGCTCGTGCGGGGTGGTGCCGCCTTCGTTCAGGTCCGGCGTGACTTCGTGCTCGCTCTGCGCGGGCGGGACGGGGCCGCGGCGGCCCATGAGGGCGAGGGCGTGCTGCACCACGTTATCGGCGCTGAAGCCGTACTTCTCGAAGATTATCTCCGCCGGGGCCGACGCACCGAACGTCTCAACCGCAATCACGCTGCCCTCGTCGCCAACCCACTTCTGCCAGCCCATCGGGGAGGCCGCCTCTATGGCAACGCGCCTCTTGATATGCGGCGGCAGCACCTGGTCGCGGTAGGACTGGTCCTGCTCCTCGAAAAGCTCCCAGCACGGCATCGACACGACGCGGGCCTTGATACCCTGCTCCTGGAGCGCGGTACGAGCCTGGAGCGCCCACTGCACCTCCGCGCCCGTGCCTATCAGTATCACGTCAGGCTCGCCACCCTCCGCGTCTGCCAGTATATACGCGCCGCGCAACACTCCCTCCGCCGAGCCAACTTCGTTGCGGTCGAAGATGGGCAGCTTCTGGCGGCTGAGTATGATGCAACTGGGGCCATCACGGCGGGTGAGGGCCGCGCGCCAGGCGTAGGCGGTCTCATTGGCGTCGGCGGGCCGTATCGCCCACAGGTTGGGCACCGAGCGCATGCCCGAAAGCATCTCCACCGGCTGGTGGGTGGGGCCGTCCTCGCCCAGGCCGATGCTGTCGTGGGTGTAGACCATCAGGGTAGGCGTCTTCATCAGCGCAGCGAGCCGCAACGGGGGCCGCATGTAATCGTAGAAGATAAGGAAGGTCGAACCGAAGGCAATCAAGCCCTTGTGCAGGGTGATGCCGTTGAGCACCGAACCCATGCCGTGCTCGCGGATGCCGTAGTGGACGTTGCGGGCCTGGAAGTTGTCGCCCTTCAGGTCGCCCCCGCCCTTGATGTAGGCATCGGTGGAGGGATACAGGTCGGCGGCCCCGCTCACAAGATTGGCTATCCGGGGAGCGATGGCGTTGATAACCGCGCCCGAAGCCGTGCGGGTCGCCATCGGGCCTTTCTCCGGCGCGAAGCTGGGGATAGCCTCCTCCCAGCCGTCCGGCAAGCCACCTGAGACGAACAGCTTGAACTCGGCGGCGGCTTCGGGGTGCTCCTGCTCGTAGCGGGAGAACAGGTCGTCCCACTCCTGCTGCGCCTGCTCGCCCCGCGGCCCGGCCATGCGCATGTGCTGCAACGCTTCGTCGGGCACGTAAAACGGCTCGTCCCACTGCCAGCCCAGGTTCTTCTTGGTGAGGGCTATCTCGTCCTTGCCCAGAGGGCTGCCGTGCGCCTCCGAGGTATCCGCCTTATTGGGCGAGCCGTAGCCGATGATCGTCTTGACGACGATGAGGGAGGGCCGTTCGGTCTCAGCCTTGGCCGCCTCTATCGCGTTGCGCAGCTTGTCGAGGTCGTTGATGTCGTCCACGCGCTGGACGTGCCACTGGTACGACTCGAACCGCTTGCCCACGTCCTCGTTGAAGGCCAGGTCGGTGTGCCCGTCGATGGTAATCGTGTTGTCGTCGTAGAAATAGATGAGCTTGCCCAATTTGAGGAAGCCCGCTATTGAGGCGGCTTCGGAGGCCACGCCTTCCATCAGGTCGCCGTCGGAGCAGAGGGCGTAGGTGTAGTGGTCCACGATGTCGAAGCCGGGCTTGTTGAAGCGCTCGGCCAGCCACCTTTCGGCCAGTGCCATGCCCACGCCGTTGCCGAAGCCCTGGCCCAGGGGCCCGGTGGTCGTCTCCACGCCGGGGGTGTGGCTGTACTCCGGGTGGCCCGCCGTCTTCGAACCCCACTGGCGGAAGTTCCGCAACTCCTCCAGGCTCAGGTCGTACCCTGTGAGATACAGGGCCGAGTAGAGGAGCATCGAAGCGTGCCCCGCCGAGAGGATGAAGCGGTCGCGGTTGAACCAGTGGGGGTCGCGGGGGTTGTGCCGCATCACCTCGTTGTAGAGCAAATATGCCAGCGGCGCGTCGGCCATTGGCGTGCCGGGGTGGCCCGAGTTGGCCTTCTGCACGCCGTCCATCGACAGGGTGCGGATCGTGTTGATGCAGAGGGTGTCTATATCCATACCGTAAAATTCGGTCTTGCCCTCTTGAGTAGCTACGTTCGTCACAGCTATATTCTCCTGGGTCCAAGGTTGCGTATCTTCCAATGTACCCCTACCGGTACAGCACCATATGTGCCAACACACCGGGCGTGAAAAAAGGCGGTTGCGAGCCGCCCCTAAGTGTTGCTATGAAGTTGTGCCGGAACGCTTAGCCTGGTCCATACAATTGTTCCGGCATGCGTTCGATTTGTACTACGTCACGTTGTTCACGGCTCAGTCGCAGGTGTTTGGTTGACTTCATGTTGTGTGGCGAATGGTTCGTAGTTTACCTCGATGATCTCTCCGCTCTGGGCGTCAACGTCGAACCACATATCCCAGAACTCGAAGAGACCTTTGTCTACGTTCCTGTAGGACACGTACCAGTAGGGTGAATCCGCGTCCAGGGAGAGGCCCATGCGAGGGTAGCGCTTAGTCTCGTCTCCATGCTCCATCAGTCTCTCCCACGTAAGCTCACCTGCCTGGCGTGGGCTTAACTTTACGCCTGCCAGTTTACGGGCGTATTGGTCCTTGTTGGCCGCGGCCCTATCGTAGAATGACTTACCGAACTCCTCTCTGTCTCTCTGTTCGATCTTCACAGTGGACGTAGGTGAGGTGTCCAGCATCGTGATGCTGATGTCGTAGCCTTCCGGGTTAACGTAGCGGAACTCTACCTCTAATGCCTTGTCGTACGACCAATTCGGCGGGCTGAAGGCTACCGTCGAGGCGCTCACGTCCTGGAGCACAGCCTCTTTGTCGTGCTTCGCTATAGCTTCCTGCGCTGTGGCGACCACGGTAGCCCAGGGCACAGCAGACCCCACAGGATTTGAGTAGCAATTCACGATGAGGCACCTGGCCTGGCCGCCTCTCATCAGCGACATGGGCACTAAGACTGCGAAGCATACAACCGCTCCTATTCCCAGGATAACTATGAGGGCGATTGTGAGGTAAATAGGTAGGGGCAATCGCCTGCCGCTCGCAGATCGCGTTGATCGTAAGGGAGGTGGCGAGGGAGGCGAGGGAGGTGGGGGAGGTGGGATCGTCTGCATGGAGAGGCGCGAAAGAGTCACTCGTTTGGCTGTGACTGATGGTACGCTATGTAGCCCACAGATATAGGCTCTGTGGGCTACCACTTATCATTACGCCTCAGTCCAGGATGTTGTAGACGAAGCCCAGCACGCCCGGCCCGGTATGCGTGGAGATCACCGGGCCTAGCTCCCCGAAGAACTCCTCTTTGACGTTCAGCCGCTCCCGCACCATACTCGCCAGGGCGCGCGCGTCCTGTTCCCCCTGGAAGTGGCCCACCGCGACCTGGCAGGTCTTGCCTTTGGTGGCTTCAGCGCCAAGCTCGACAAGTCGCTCCATTGCCTTGCGGCGGGTGCGCACTCGCTCCAACGGTTCTACCCGCCCGTTCTCCACGTGCAGAATCGGCTTGACGTTCAGCAGGCCGCCGAGTAAAGCCTGGGCACCACCGATGCGCCCGCCCTTGGCAAGGTACTCCAGTGTGTCCAATAGAAACAGGATTTTGACCTTGCTCTTGCTGTCCTCGATCAGCTTGACGATCTCTTCGTGGTTCTTGCCCTCTTCAGCGGCGCGTGCCGCGTTGATGCACAGCATCGCCTCGCCCATCCAGACGGTGTTGCTGTCTATGACAGTGATCTTTTTGCCACTATCCTTTGATAGGCGGTCGGCGGCCTGCACGGCGTTGCTATAGGTGCCGGAGGGCAGCCGCGGGGAGAGGTGTACCGAGATGACGCTGTCAACCTCCGGGTCATCGAGCAACTTCTGATAGACCGACTCGAAATCGCCCACTGAAGGCTGCGACGTGGTGGGTAGGTTCTTGGCCGATTTGAGCCGCTCGTAGAACTGGTCCTGCGTCAGGTCTACGCCGTCGCGGAATGACTCGGTGCCGAAGACGACCTGTAGAGGGATGATGCTGAAGTTGTACCTGGCTACCTGGTCCTGGGGTACGCCCGCCGTGCTGTCCGTAACAAAAGCTATCCTGCCCATACTACCCCCTTGTAGAGTTATGAGTCATGAGTGTTGAGTGTTGAGTTAGAAAAGGGACGCCTGATTGGTGATTATTATACCCGCTTGTGCAAGAGGGTGGAGGGCGCGGATGTGAAGTGATGAGCAGGATGTGCTCATTCGCGCATGATAGGCTCGGAAAGGATAGGAACGCTACAGGGTGCGAAGGACGACGCCCGTCGATTAAAATCGAGGGCTACACAAAGCAAAGTCCGCATAGGCGGACTACTTCAGCACCATCTTCACTCTAATAGATACTTTATCGCACACAGCCAGTCCCCGGAGGGGACTTCGCAAGGTGTAGCCCTCGATTTCAATCGACGGGCGTCTCTTGGCGTGAATGACCTCACTGCAATCAAGACTGGGAACCGGGTGGCTGCCTATCGTCTATCGAAGCACCACCGCCAAGACCAGCGCCAGCACTCCGAGCAGGGCCAGGGCTATCCCGATGGTGCTCAGCTTAGAGGCCCACGCTACCTGCCTGCCGTGCTGCTTGTGGGCTTGTACGCCCCTGGCAAGGCGTTCGCTGCTGTCTGCCGCCGGGGGTGCGATTTTGATTACGTGCCGGTACCACCAGGCGCGGGAGCAGTAGCTGTACTCGCCTAGCTCGCTGGCGCGTATCGTGGGTCGGGGGTCGCTTGCTGAGGCTCTTGGCAATGGGGCTAGCCTCTGTCGCCTGAGGTTGGGCGTTCCTCAGATTCGGAGTCGCCGCCGTCCAGGGGCATTGACATAGTGGCGTTCTCCACGCCCGCGCGGGCCAGGGCCTCGGTTAGCTGGCGCTGCTGCAAGGCGAAGGTAACGTCACCGCGAGTGCGCTCCAATACGCCCCGAACCATGTCGGTGGTGCGGCGCAGGCCGTTCGTGATGGCGTCGGGGAAGTCCACGGTCACGAGCAGCGAGTAGATATCCTCCATCGTGTTGAGCACTTGCTCGCAACGCTCGGCCTCGCCGTGCCTGATGCGGTCGAGCACGAACCGGCGCATCTCGCCCGCCGCCTCGCCCAACCCATTCAGGTAAGCGGCGGGTTCCACGCCCAACTGCTCGGGCGTCGGGATGTCCTCACCCGCGATAACCGCGTAGACGATATTCGCCTCCGCGTACTCCTTCTGCGCGTCCTGCACGTACCCGGTCCAATAGATATCGGGGTGCTCGCGCATCAGGTCGTCCCGCGTGCTCGTGACCAACCCGCCCGCCTCCCCCATGAGGTTACGCGCGTTATCCAACTCGCCCCTGTGCGAAGCCCGGATCGAGTGGGCGCAGTTACGTATAGTAGCCCTGCTGCCCGCGAGCGCCCGCTCCCGCGCCTGGTACTTCGTCTCCAACGCCCTGATAACCTGCTCGCCCACCGCCTGGATGCGATTGTCCATAGCCTTCCCTTCGGGAATTCTTAATTTTTAATTTTTAATTCTTAATTGGATTCGTCCGCATCTAAGTCATCAATCAGGCAGTTGATAGTCTTGTTCCTAATTAAGAATTAAAAATTAAAAATTAAGAATTCAATTGTTCGACATTCCCCCTGGCCCGATGTTTGGTCCTGGGCCGGGGCCTTTGACGGCGGTTTCCCAGCCGATTTGTACCACTCGCTCGCCTGCTTCGGTCTGCATGAAGGTCTGGTGCAGGCCGGAGCAGCGGCCCACCGACTCTATCATGCAGACGTAGCGGTAGAGCGCGCCTGGCGACACCGGGTCGGAGCGTTCGCTGTAGATGGTGGCGTGGTAGTGCTGCACCACCTCCGCGATGTGCTTCCAGAGGGTATCGTCGGCCCGCGTGACGCTCAGGCCTAACTCGCGCAACTCGTCCCGGTTCGCCGTGTACAGGGGCGAGTGGAAGCCGCCGTTGAACAGGTCCACGATTTTGTCGATTTGTAGCGAGTCGTCAATCGAGGCGTGCATTTCCAGCGCCTTGCGGGTGAGGTCGCGGTTGAGCAGGTCGCTCTGTTGTATGCTGCCGAGGGCCAGGGGATGGATATAGCTGTAGATGGAGTCGGGGACCTTACTGCCTGTCTCTTCGGTGCCCTGTCCAGCGTTTGGCAGGCCCAGCAGCCGGGCAATCTCGCTCCACATGGCGGGAACGATTTGGCCGTGGTCGTCCCGCGGCAGGAGAGGGTGCTTGCGGGGTAGCTCCACGCCGCCCAACTCGGACAGCGGGCCTATGACGATCTCGTCGGCACCCAGTGCCAGCAGCGAGGCGGGGCCGTGCACCTGCGTGCCCACGATCACGCCCAGGAAGTCGCAGTAGTCGCGTAGCAGGTTGAGCAACCGCCACGCCGCCTCAGCGATGCCCCCACGAGCGTGCAGCAGCAGGTCTATACGGTCGCGCCTGCCCAGGGCTTGCAGCTTGTCGTATATCTGCGGGAGTGCATCGTCCGCCACCATGGCGTTGTCGTGGAGCACGTACGCGATAACAGCCGAGTTACGCGCCTTCTCAATAGCGGTGAGGTGCGTATTCCGCTGCTGCACAGTATCTAACATGGAGAAGCCTCGTTACCGTGGGGATGCGCTTTCGCCGGGATTATAGCACACGCGAGGGGGCCGGACAATTGAGCTTATGCCCCTGCGACTTCTTTGATATTGAGATTCGAGTTATGGTATAGTTCGTCCATGAGTAACATAGCTGAGCAGATAATCGCCTGGGCAACAGGCCTTATCGACACCCTGGGCTATATAGGCCTGGTCTTTCTGATTGCCCTCGAAACCCTCATACCGCCCATACCCTCTGAGCTGATACTGCCACTGGCAGGCTATCGCAGCGCCACCGGCCAGTTCAACTTCTATTTGATGGTTATCGCCGCTACCGCCGGCTCGCTGCTCGGCTCTAGCATCATTTACGGGATCGGCAGGTGGGCCGGAGATACGCGTATCGAAGGGTGGATCGACCGCTACGGCAAGTGGATGGTGATAACGCGCGAGGACCTGGCGAAGTCCCGGCGCTGGTTCGAGCGTTACGGCACCCCGGCGGTTATCATAGCCAGGGTCATCCCCGGCATGCGTTCGATCATCTCACTCCCGGCGGGCCTGACGGGTATGCCCTACGGCAAGTTCGCACTGCTTACCGTGCTGGGCAGCGCCTTCTGGAACTTCGCCCTTATCGGGGCGGGCTACCTGCTCGGTGACAACTGGAGCCAGGTTGAGGTGTGGCTCGACCCGATTAGCCCGGTTATCTACGCCCTGATTGTGCTGGCCGTGCTGGGCTTCATTGTAAAACGCTTGCTGGACCGAAGGCGCGCCTCCGGCGTATAGCCCGCGCAGAACCAGCGAGACCTTATCTACCAACATTACTTCTCATATGCACAACGGAGAGAGCGCAGGCACACCTTGCCCGCGCTCTTATGCATGCCCGTACCCTGTTTCCCGCGCTACTCCCCGTCCAGTGCGGTCACGCTGTGGTAGCAGACCGTTTGTCGCGGTTGCCACGGTTGTGGATAAGGAGCCAGACCACCAGCGCCAGGAGGATGAGCAGGATGGGCAAGTCGAAGGGGCGGATGGTCTCACGCACTTCTCTAGGCTCCCAGATGGTCCCGGCCCAGGCCAACCCCGCCGACCAGAGGAACGAACCCAAATAGGTGTAGACGGCAAACTTCCGCAGGTCCATGCGCGAAACGCCCGCGGGGAGCGATATGAAGCTGCGGACTATGGGGACCAGGCGGGCGACGAACACGGTCGCGGGACCGAACTTTGCGAACCAACTGTCAATTATGCGCAGTTGGCTGCGGGTTGGCAACGCCCCCCTACCCTGCCTCTCTAGCAGGGGCCTGATGAGCCTGGCTCCCACCCAGTAGGCTAGGAGCGAGCCGAGTGTAGAGCCTATAGCCCCGCAATTGCCCGCCAGGAAAATGCCCCACCAGTTGCCGGCGGTGCCAGCCAGCCGTTGGCCGGCCAAGGGCATGATTACCCCGCTGGGCAAGGGGATAGCGGCGCTCTCTAGAGCCATGAGGAAGACTACGCCGAGCCAGCCTAAGCTGTCGTAGATGCCTTGAACGAAGGGCCAGATATAGGCATCCTCTATTTGGCGGAAGATGTCCAAGCTGCCTCCCCAAACGCCTGCATCAGGGTCAACTTTGCGCCTGTAGGTACGCGATCCCGCCAGGGGCAATGGCTACTGTGCACCAGGCGCTATCTCTGCGCTACCCTTTAGAGGTAGCTTCTAATAGCATTGCAGAACGAGCCAGGTACCGTCGAAGTTGCGCTGTGCCAGGTCTCCACTCTTGATCCAGTAGTAGATCATTCCAGCATCGCCCCACATCATCATGGCATTATTATCGCTATCGACTTGCAGGAGCAATAACCAATCGGCTGCGGTCTTCTTTAGTTCTTCCGCCTTCTTGCTCTCATATCCCTCAGCGCTGCCTACATAGATGCCGCCTGTCACCAAAGCGCATAGCTCTTCCATATCATCCTGCTGGATTGCACTTGGATATCCCAGGAGCCGGTGGTCTGCCGAATCTTCGTTCGAGCCTGCTAACCACTCTTCTAGCTGGTTGTAGGCGGCAACTTCTTCTTCGGTAAGGTCCAATGATTCTACGTACATGGAGTCGCTGGACGGCATGCTTAGCACAGATGCCAGCTCCAGGCGGCATGCCGGGTAATCTCTGCCCCATTCGTGCAATGTTTCGGGGAAAGGGGTCCGTCTGATGCGCGCCATGTCGCCACTATAGTACAGGACCCGCGCGCCGCCTCTGTCTTCTAGAGTATCACCCCACGTCTCCATCTGGGCATCGTAGAAGAAGTAGAGCATGCCAGTTGCGGGCAGCAGTCGCTCCAGCTCAAAGGGGGCAACTTCCTCTAGATTGAACTGCGCGATGAACGCGAGAGCCTTGCCGTTCCATTCCGGCCACCCTACGTCTTCAGGCAGGTCAGGCAGACCTCCCAACTTCGAGGTGCCGGGCGGCAGCAGGGCTTCGTTCTTGAGAGGTAGCGTCTTGATACGAATAGAGTTGCGGACCAGCGCCTGTAACTCTGTTGCAACTCTGGGCAATCTTGCCCCTATCTGCTCGCGTAGGGCGCTGATGTCTGGTGCCAAGATTGTTCTCTTTCTTGATCTATCGAGGAACTGGCGTATATGCCGTGTGAAGGGGACTATTGCAATGTAGGCCACAACCACAAGCAACATGTTCAAAAACGCGTTGCTTGTAACTCCGGGAGTGCTTCTCTTGATTACCCGCGAACCTGGCGACTGCCGCCATCGAACAGGCACGTCTAGCTTCGCTTGCTACGTAACATAGCCTACATTTTCTCCAGCCGCGCCGCGCTCGCCAGCAACCGCTTCGTGCCTGCCTTCTTGAACATCACCGTCACCTCTTCGTCGTTGCCGCTCGGCTTGACCGCAAGAACCTGCCCCTCGCCGAAGGTGTGGTGGGTTACCCGCTCGCCTACCTTGAAGCCGCGCGCGCCGGGTGGGAGTGCGGGTTGGCCGCTATGGGCGCGGTCGCGCAGGTCGGCGGCGGAGGTGATATTGAGGCGGGTGTTTTGCTCCTGGCGCTTGTCCTGGCGGCGGCTCTCGGTGCGTTGGGAGGTGGGGCGACCGCTTGGGCCGTAGGTGCCCCGGCTGCCGGAGCTGGAGCCTGTGGTCGAGCGGGGTACGCCTGAGCCGTATGTGGGCCTGTCGCGGTCCTTGCCCTTGCCGTAGATGCTGGTCTTGCCGCCGAGTATGTCCTCCGCGCTGAAGCCGTCGGTGGGCACCGTGGCGCGCTTGTTACCCTGGATGATGGGGTTGAAGGCGGTGCCGGGGTCGCGGCCCGTTACCAGGTCGGCGGGCACGTCAGCGATGAAGCGGGAGGGGCCGTTCATCTGGGTCATGCCGTAGAGGGTGCGACGGAAGGCGTAGAGCATGTACAGCCGCTCCTTCGCCCTGGTGATGCCCACGTAGGCCAGGCGGCGTTCCTCCTCCATCTGGTTCTCGTCCTCCAACGAGCGGCTGTGCGGCAGTATCCCCTCGTCCATGCCGATGATGAACACGCAGGGAAACTCCAGCCCCTTGGCCGCGTGCAGGGTGATGAGGGTAATCGCGTCCTTCTCCTCCTTGAGCGAGTCCACGTCGGAGAGGAGGGCCACGTCCTCCAGGAAGCGGCCTAGCTGCTCGGCTGTGGGCAGGTCGGCGTAGTTCTCGGCCACCGTGCGTAGTTCCAGCACGTTCTGCCAGCGTTCCAGCCCCTCGTCGCCCGCGCCATCCTTCAAGAAGTCCTGGTAGCGCGTCTTCTCCAGCACCAGGTCCAACAGCCCCACCACCGGCAGGTCAGGGCGGGAGGCGATAAGCTCCTCCAATGTGGTGAGCATCACGGCGAACTTGGAGGTGGGCACGTTGAGCACGGGGGTGCCCGCCTGGAACTGCTCGGCCTTGTCGCGCCTGCTCTGCTTGATGGCGGTGTGCAGCGCCTCGTAGTACGACATGCCCAGCTTGGCAGCGTATGCCTCCAGGTCGGTCATGGTCTTCGCGCCGATGCCCTTGCCAAGCGGGGTGTTCTGGACCATGCGGGCGAAGTCAACCGTGCTGTGGGGGTTGTGCACCACGCGCAAGATCGACATTACGTCCTTGACTTCCTTGCGGGAGTAGAAGCGCACGCCACCTACCAACTGGTAGGGTATCTGGTAGAGCATGCACGCCTGCTCGATTTCTCGCGACTGCGCGTTGGTGCGGTAGGTGACGGCCATGTCCTTGTACGAGTAGCCGCTACCCACCAGCCTGCGCACCTCCCGCGCCACGTAGCTGGCTTCTTCCGACTCGTCGTACGCCTCGAAGAGGGTGATGGGCAGGCCGGTGTCGTTCTCGGTCCACAACACCTTCTCGCTCTTGCGCTGGGTGTTCTGCTTGATAACGCTGTCGGCCACCTTGAGGATGGTCTGCGTGGAGCGGTAGTTCTGGCCCAGGATGATGCTGCGGGCGTTGGGGAAGTCGCGCTCGAACTCCAGGATGTTGCGGATGTCGGCGGCGCGGAAGCTATACACGCTCTGGTCTTCATCGCCTACTACGCACAGGTTGCCGTGTATGCCGGACAGCATCTTGACCATGATGTACTGCGAGTGGTTGGTGTCCTGGTACTCGTCCACCAGCACGTGCAGGTATCGCTCCTGGTACTTGCGCAGCACGTCCGGCTGCGTGGTGAATAGCTCTATCGTGAGCATAATCAGGTCGTCGAAGTCCATCGCCTGGTTCTTGACGAGCAATTCCTGGTAGCGGCGGTAGACACGGGCGGCAAGCTCATCGAAGTACGTTTCAGCCAGCTTGGTGGCCTGTTCTGGGCTGGCGAAAGCTGCCTTGGCCGAGCTGATGCGCGACAGGATGGCGCGGGGCGAGTACTGCTTGTCGTCCAGGTTGACGTAGCTCATCGCCTCTTTGACGATCTTTAGCTGGTCCTCGTCGTCGTAGATGGCGAAGTCGCGGCTGTAGCCGAGCAGGTCGGCGTGCTGGCGCAAAATGCGCACGCCCAGCGAGTGGAAGGTGCCCACCGTGAGGTCTTTAACGCGTGGGCCGATCAGCTTCTCAAGGCGGCTTTTCATCTCGAAGGCGGCCTTGTTGGTGAAGGTCACGGCGCAGATGCGGTGGGGCCACACGCCCTCGGCCTCGATGAGGTAGGCGATGCGGTGGGTGAGCACGCGCGTCTTGCCGCTGCCCGGCCCCGCGATGATGAGCAACGCCCCCTGCGTGGTGGTGACCGCCTCCCGCTGCTCCTTGTTCAGCCCGGTGAGGATACGCTCCATCAGCGCGGGATCGGACGTGTGGTTGAACCTCCTGGGGGCGGCGAAATCTTCCTGGGGAGCGGCGGCGGGGGCGCTGCCAGCGTCCGGCTCAGGCGTAGGGGCTTCCGACAGCCAGGCCGGTTCCTGTGGCACCTCTTGCGCGTCGTCCGGCACCTGTAGCTGCGGCTCGTCTTCGGCATCGGACGTCGTGAAATCGAAGGTGGCCTGGGTGCCATGCTGTGCCCGCTTGCCATTAGAGGCTCGGGTGGCCTTGCTGTCTGCCAACGTGGAAGCTCCTGTCTAGGAATCAGTGGGTGCCCGTGACCTCGACCTTGAGTGCTTGACACGGGCTATGCTGCCTAATATCCTGAGGGGTAGTACATATATTCTATCATGCCCGGCGGGGCCTCGGCAAAGCAATCCACACGCTCTACCCTGGGCAGAAACCATCAGAAACGATAACAAAAAGTAGCCTCGAATATCAGCACCAAAGCCCCGGCTTTGTCATTCTGAGCGCAGCGAAGAATCAGGTGGGTAGGGATGCTGCTGAACTACAGGACCGACTCCCCCCTCTGTCATTCTGAGCGCAGCGAAGAATCTCGTCCTTCGCCGGGATGTTTCCCCTTTCTTGTGAGGGAGTGTGGCTGAAGGAAAGGTGGTATTTGGGTGCTGTTGGACGAGATTCTTCGCTGCGCTCAGAATGACAGAGGGAGGTCTGGTACCAAGATTCAACGGCCTAACTAGCCACCTGATTCTTCGCTGCGCTCAGAATGACAAAGGGGGGCTTTGGTGCTGATGTTCGATGCTGTGACCTGGTGAAGGCTTCCACTTTGGCTTGCAATTCAGCCGTAAAATGTGCAACTTTGCTGAATTGTTGCGCGTAGTTATAGTCGGCAAAGCCAAAATGAGGGAGATTTATAAGTTATGAGCACACAGATGCAAACATGCTCGCTATGCGGGAGCCAGGTGCCGGTAGACTCGCGCTTCTGTCAGAACTGCGGGCATGCTATGACCCAGGAAAGCTCTACAGCCCGCGTGGAGAACATAACCCCACCGCAAGGCTCGCCCACGGTGAACGTAGGCCAGCAGTACGCCCCCGGCAATACACAGTACCCACCGCAGGCCCCCACCCAGTCGTGGCAGCCCAGCCAGCAGGCGGAAGCGCCCAGGCAGCCGCAGTACGCCCCGCCCCCCACGGAGCCTTTTGCGCCCCCGCCCCCGAACCTGTACGGGCAGCAGCCGCCCACCTACCAGCAAACGGCCCTGCAACCCGCCGACCAGGCTTACACACCCCAACCTTACTCTAATGCCCCTCTCAACTCGGCTCCTGGGCAGGGTTTCAGCCTGGCGGACATATCGGCCGGCCTGGGCCGCGAGCCTCTGGTGGCGTTCTTGCTGGAATTGCTGGGGTACATACCCGCGCTGCCCCTCGGCATCGGCCACATGTACGCCGGGCGCATCGGCCGTGGTGTGGCCCTGATGCTGGGCTGGTGGTTCTACTGGGGTATAGCGCTCTTCTTGCTGATTACCATAGCGGGCGCGCCCATAGCCTGCTTGATGTTCCTCCTGTGGCCCGTAGTACCCCTCCTCTCCGGCTTCTGGATCAAGCGCGACCTCGATATGGAGCGTGCCAGGCTGGGAACGGGCACCAGGATCTAACAGAGCGGGTAACGACGCCGGGCGCAATATGGAGAGTAACCCGGCGATAATAACCAATCGGATAACACACAATTCGGAAGGAGACACAAATGAACGGCAACGAAACGAACGGCAACGGCTCTCAGTCGAACGAGACCTACAACCAGGGTGGCCCAGGTGGTGCCGCCACCGCCAGCGGCACCCGCACCGAGGAATTCAAGCTCAGCGGCGATGACATAGTCGGTAAGATTCGCGAGATCATCGAAGAGGGCAACGCCCGCCGCATCATCCTGCGCAACGCGGAAGGCCACAACCTCATCGAGATCCCCCTGACGGTCGGCCTGGTGGGTGCCGCCCTCCTCCCGGTCTACGCGGCCCTCGGCGCAGCCGTAGCCCTGGCGGTGAACCTCACCATCGTGGTGGAGAAGAGAGCGTAGATCGGATGTGGGAATTGGGATTTCGGATTACGGATTTTAGCTCGTGGTCCGAAATCTCTCTGTTGAAGCTAGAGGAGGAGGGTGACTCGATCCAATGAGTCGTCCCTCCTCTTCTTTCAAATCCGCAATCCGAAATCCCAATTCCCAAATCCCTGTAATAATATGCAGGCTTCGGTCGTTGTAATAGGTGAGACGAAGGGAACATGTTATTTGCGCCACATGGATCTTCGCTCCTTCCTTGCAGCCAACACCCGCTCTGCCCAGCGGGTGTTTGGTTTTAAGTTGTAGTGTTGCGCGGCATGGTGCTGGCCCGCCGACTCGAAAAGACGTTCTCAGTTTCCGGTGGGGTAGTTCGTATAGTAGCCGGTATGCAGGGTCCACGAGTTGATGTTATCAAAACGTAGACTGTCTCCGCTGTAGAGGGTAAGCCCACCATAATGGTAGGGAATAATCAGACCCCGTTGGAACAGTAGATAGCTAGGCCTCTCACGTATGTAGTACTCCGAGCTACTGGCACAGCCCAGGCGGTCGCGCGCCTCTCTATTTTCGCGCCATACTTTACCGAAGCCCAGCACGGGCGCAGCGCATCTGGGCGACGACTCTGGTGTTGGTTCCGGTGCCGTGGGGTCGCGGCGGTCGTCATACCTCTTCACCGTGCCATTATCGAACAGGACATATATGCCGCTGGGAGCACCCATGCCGGAGTGGGTGTTACGAGCATTGACGTACACCATGTGTCCGCGTTGGAAGTCTTGGACCGTTATATCTATTTCAAGACCGACGGCCTGGCTCTGGCACCCTAGCCTGTTCTGTAACACCAGGTCCTCCGACCATAGCACACCTAAGGGGCCGGTAGGTTTTGCATTGCCAGTGCACGCTGATAGCGGCGCTGGTAGGGTGCGCATAGGTCGTGGCTTACCTGGGCTTCCGTAACGCCACTCATAGTAGTGCTGGCCGATGTTGCCCATCTGTACCTTGAAGCCTTCCGGGGCGGAAGGGACGTATGTGAGCACGCGCCGCTCGAAAGCTTGAATCAGCACGTCAGTGCCCGGTCGCCCCTCTATCTTGACGGTTGCCCAGTATGCTTCACTTATAGGAATACCGGTTTTGTAGAACCAGGGGTCGTGGAGGCGCGCTATATAGGTCGTGTCCTCCCGTGGATACAGTACCGGCCCGGTAGCGTTCAGGAAATTCCAAAAAACGTCAGGTATGTTGTGCCCACCCTGACTAAAGTAGGCTTGTTTGACGCCATACCCGGCATAACGAATAGCATCTCCAGAAGGAGCGGGCGGATCGACCCTTGCCGGGCCGCCTCTTACGTCCTCCGCCACAATTTGCCCTTCCTTGGGGCCTGTATCCACCGAGACAAGTAAAGCGAAGGTTTCGTAGGTGGGAGCGGTAGGGTCGTCGGGGTCGCTGGCGAGTGGTATCCGGGCTGGGAACCAGTTGATATACTTTCCGCTACCGTTCAGACGGATACGACCCCTGATCAATTCATCGGCAAGCAAGCCATTCGTGACGTAAAACCGGTCATTCTTATTACCCGCTGGATTAAAAACCTCCATGCGGCTCTTATCGAAGTACTGCACCTGGACCTTACCGTCATTGGGCGCACCGATCCACTGCTCTGTAAGCGCGGAGCTTAGTGGTCCTGGCCCCCAGAAGTACCCGCGCTTTACTTTATTATGCAGCACAAGCTCATCGAAACTTCGCCAAAGGTTCTCGAACTCGGGGTTTGCGAACGAGTCGCCCGCCTGTTGCGCAGGAGTGGCGTACGCGACCGCGCTCGACGCTAACAGTGCTAGTAGGGCCAGCCTGCTACCGGCCCTGGTGATATACCCGACTTTCATGCCGATCCCTCCCCTGGTAGCCATCTTGGCCCGCCTTGTTCAGGCCTAGCGTTTCAACTGCTCACTACTGTAGCAACGAACCGGCTATGGGTAGGTTTCAATCTGGTTCTACCTGGTAGAACAGGGTCGGTAAAAGTCCTAAATACGAAGAGGAGCAGGGTACATGGTGACGTACCCTGCTCCTCTTTATACCTTCTAAACCCCTATTCTCTTGGCGGGTTCTTGGTGTCCTTGGCGTCTTTGCGGTTCCGTCTATTAAAGCGTATCCATAACCGCTTCCATGATGTCCAGTGCAGCGTCGGCGGTGGGCCGGTCGAGGGTGAGGGGCGGGCAGAAGCGGATGGTGTTCGGCCCCGCGCCCAGCAGGAGCAGGCCCCGCTTGAAGCACTCGTCCACGATGCGGTCGCGCAGGTCGTGGTCGGCCTCGCGGCTCTCCTTGCTTTTCACTATCTCGACGCCTATCATCAGGCCCTTGCCCCGCACGTCGCCAACGAACCCGTAGCGGTCGAGCCAGCCCATGCTGCGCTGCATGACGTAGTCGCCTATCTCGCGGGCGTTGTCGGTGAGACCTTCTTCTAGCAGGCGGATGGTGGCGAGAGCGGCGGCCACGGCCAGGGCGTTACCCCCGTAGGTGTTGGCGTGCGCGCCAGATGTCCAGCCGCCCATGATGCTCTTGCGGGCCACGATAGCGCCCATCGGCATGCCCGAAGCGATGCCCTTCGCGAAGCACATCACGTCGGGTTCGATGCCCCAGTGCTCGATAGCGAACATCTTGCCGGTGCGCCCGAAGCCCGACTGCACCTCGTCCAGCACCAGCGGGATCTCGTAGCGGTCGCACAGGTCGCGCAGGGCCGGGTAGAAGTCGTCGGTGGGCACCACGTAGCCGCCTTCGCCCTGGATCGTCTCCACGAATATGCCGCCCACCTCGTGAGGAGAGACCAGGTGCCGGAACATCGTCTTCTCGATGTAGTCCACGCAGGCGCGGCCCAACTCCTGGGTCGGCACGTGCGGCATCGGAGAGCGATAGGGGTTCGGGAACGGGGCGTGGTAGATGCCGCCCACGAGTGGCTGGTACCTCGTGCGGTGCAGGTACTTGCTGGACGACAGGGACATCGAGCCGTAGGTGCGCCCGTGGAACGCCCCCAGGAACGAGATGAGCACCGGGCGGCCCGAGTGGTGGCGGCACAGCTTCATCGCGGCTTCAATCGACTCGGTGCCGGAGTTGGTGAAGAATACTTGCTTGTCGTGGTCGCCTGGGGTGATGCGGCAGAGGGTCTCGGCCAGCTCAACCGCTTCGGGCAGGTAGAAATCGGTGCCCGCCATGTGGATGTACTTGGAGGCCTGCTCCTGCACGGCGCGCACCACCTCAGGATGAGAGTGGCCCGTCGCCAGCACCGCGATGCCCGCCGTAAAGTCGATAAAGCGGTTGCCGTCCACGTCCCAGGCCATGCAGTCCTTGCCGTATGCCATGACGAACGGATAAGAGCGCGTGTATGATGGGGAGATGACCGCGCAGTCCCGGTCGAATACCGCCTGCGCCTTCGGTCCGGGCAGCGGACCTTTGATGTCGGGGGTGTGTTCGGCAGCTACAACCGCGTCTTTGTCGGAGAGCTTGCCGGGTGCGTCTGACTGTAAAACCATCGAAAATCCTCCATCGGATATAGGGTTACGACGCCGTAACCCGCGGATAGAGCGGGCCGTGGTGACAGTCTATCACACGGGCGGCAGTCGTGCCAATCCGGGGCTTTGAGCCGCGCCCGGCTTCTTGAGGACACTCGCCAAAGAATCTGCCGAACGCGCGTTAACTTATTTGTTGCCGGAACGATATACTATTGATAGGCATATTGCTATGGTAAGGGGTTGCCATGATTTCTGATAGCCAGCGCAAATACGCGCTCTTAGGAAGCGCCGGGACGATAGTTCTGCTACTCGCCTGCTTAGCCAGCATAGGGCTATATAAGCAGGCTGTACCTCCGTTTGTCGAAGCTAACACGAAGAACGTCACTTCCGCCGATTACGAGGCAGCTTTCCAGAAGTGGCAGGAGAGCGGGATAGAGAATTACGAGATTACAATACACAGCCGCAATGATGACGTTACGTTGCGTGTGACCGACGGCGGTGCGTCTGTGGTTGTGGTCCGGCACCTACTCGACGGTCAGCCGATAGTCGAGGAAGACATGGACTCACACTCTACCGGCCTCCGCAATATGACCGTGCAGCGCATGTTCGATATGGTGCAGGGTAGTGTAGCAGCTCATGAGACGGACAGTCTCCCCCAGTCCGATGACGAGGGCCGTTCCATCTTCTACGACCTGAACGTCCGTTTCGACCCCACTTTAGGCTACCCCGTCTATATCGCGCAGCACCGCCGCGTTACACGCCCGTCACACGAGATAACATGGCGTGAAGTCTCCTTGATACCTATAGAAGTAAAGAACTTCGTAGTGACGGAAGGCAGGTAGCTCAGCATGCAATTCAACGAGTACGACGAGTATGCGCGCAGGTACCAGACCCCGTCGGGGTGCGTATTCTGGTTCACCCGGCTGGCCTGGACGCTGGCTACCTTTGTTGCTTTCATCCTTGGCGACGCGCTGGGGAAGGGTGTCGAGGCGATGCTGGCCCCCGAAGCCGCAGGCGTGCGCAGGGCGATGTCAATTGCGCAGCCGGTAGACGCCGGGGCCTCTTTGAACTTGCTTGTGGCTATATCGGGGGGGCTTGTCGCCGGGGTAGTGCTTGCGGTATTGCAGGGCCTCGTGCTGTGGCCCTTCATGAAGCGGTCGGGCGTTTTGGAGTGGGTGGGGGCAACCATAGTCGGGCGCGCTGTGGCGTGGGTAGCCATCTACGTCATCAGCAAACAGACGGTTGGACTGGTCTTAGATAGGAGCATGGGCGGCATATTGTTCCTGCTCGCGTTACTGGTAGGCACGGGTGTAATTGCCGGCCTGGCGGTGGGGGTTCCACAAAGCGTGGTCTTCTATCGCAGGGTGCAGAACCCGGCCCAGTGGGTTGCTGCCAACCTCTCCGGCCCCATCGTCATCGGCATATTGCTTACGATGATCTATTACATACAGGGCGAGAACGTGGTGCGAGACTTCAACACCGGCTTTGCCGCGCTTATAGTAGCCATCAGCACCTCTATCGCCCTTACGGACATGTTCAGCCACGCCACGTCCCAGGCCGAATGGACGCAGGTCTTTCGCTCCCGCAAAGAACAGACCAAAGCCCCGCAGCAAGACACCGTGCTTGGCAGCAGCCTGTACGGCCCGCCCAAACCTACACCGGGTCAGTCTCGCCCAGAAGACGTACAATAGACGGTAGCGGTAGAGTCATAATCCGCTAACTGTTGCTGCTTATCCAGAGGAAGGCCGGATGCACCCCACCCGGCCTTCCTATTTTTGTTACTCAATGGCGTATTAAGCAGGCAAGATGGTACGGAGCATGCTCGAAAATATAGCGCATATCATATGATAGGAGGTCGTCTGTATTATGGACACGACAACGCAGTCGGAAAAACATGAATCGTTCTGGATCGACTCGGCAGCGGGACGCCGCTTTCCTTCGCTCCAGGGGGATGTGTCGGTGGACGTCGCGGTCCTGGGGGGTGGAATCGCGGGCCTGACTGCCGCCACTCTACTGAAACGCGCGGGGAAAAGGGTCGCTGTCGTTGAAGCCGAGCGGTTGGTAGAGGGCGTGACCGGGCACACCACCGCTAAAGTAAGCTCGGGCCACGGCTTGATCTACGCGGAACTCATAGAGAAGTTCGGGGAGGATGGGGCGCGTATATACGCCCAGTCTAACGAGGCGGCCCTAGAGCGCATCGCCCGGTTCGTGGCGGACGAGGGGATCGACTGCGACTTTGAACGTAAAGGTAACTATATTTACGCCGAGACCGAGGAAGAATTACAGCGCGTACAAGACGAGTTCGAAGCCGCACAGAAGCTAGGGCTTCCGGTGAGTTTCGTCAAGGATACCAGGCTCCCCTATTTCACAAGTGGGGCCATCCGCTATGACAACCAAGCCCAGTTCCACCCGCGCAAGTACCTGTTGCACCTGGCGGAGAGTTTGCCCGGCGACGGCAGCTTCGTCTTCGAGGATACGAGGGCGCTCGATGTAGAGGAAGGGACGCCGCACAGGGTAATGACCAATAAAGGTGTGGTGTCGGCGCAGGACGTGATCGTCGCCACGCACTTCCCCTTCCTGGACCGTGGGCTGCTCTTCGCCAGGGTGCACCCCTACCGCGAGTACGTGGTGTGCGCCCGCATTAGAGAAGACCAGGACCCCGACGGCATGTACATCAACACCGGCTCTCCAACGCGCTCCGTCCGTACCACGCCCTACGAAGGTGGGCGGCTCTTGATCGTGGTGGGGGAGAAGCACAGGACAGGCGAGGAAACCGATACGGAGCAACACTACACCGCGCTGGAGGAGTTCGCCCGCACGTCGTTCGGTGTGGAGGAGTTCGAGTACCGCTGGTCCACCCAGGACAACTACTCGATAGACAGGGTGCCTTACATCGGCAAGCTGAACCCCAAGTCCGACCGGGTGTACGTGGCGACGGGTTTCAGCGCCTGGGGCATGACCAACGGCACCCTATCTGGGATGATCCTCTCAGACCTGATACTTGGCGTCCAGAACCCGTGGGCCGAGTTCTACGACCCCAACCGCGCGCCCTCGCTGGGCAAGCTCATCCAGGAGAACCTCGGCGTACCGAAGCACTGGCTCGGGGCGCGCCTGGCGGGGCCTGAGGTCGAGTCGCTGTCGAGGCTGGCTGCGGGCGAAGGGGCGATTGTAGAAGTGGACGGCGAGAAGGTAGCCGCGTACAGGGACGAGCAGGGGACGATCCACGCAATCTCTCCCGTTTGCACGCATATGGGGTGCATCGTCAACTGGAACAGCGGCGAAAAGAGTTGGGACTGCCCGTGCCACGGCTCACGCTACACTGCCGATGGCAAGGTCATCCAGGGGCCTGCCGTGAGGAACCTGGAGAAGAAAGACTTCGCTGCGGCTGAAAATCCAAGCTAGCGTAAAGCCGCATGTGTATGATGTGGGCAGCCAAAAGAGCCTTTGTCATTCCGAACGCAGTGAGGAATCAGGTAGCCGTCGTATTCTGTTGCAAGACGAGGTAAAGGTGGCAAGACCCGCTATGTGCCCCAATGCAACAGCATCCCTACCCACCTGATTCTTCGCTGCGCTCAGAATGACAAGGCCTCTTTTGGCCGCCCACATCGGACACGTGGGGCTTTCATCAGCCTGGGGGCGCGTGCCTGCTCCCCTTGACCCCCTCCGCTTGCGTTCGTATAATCTTAATGCTAGTCCTTGTTCTCTAAGTCTCAGACGTGGGTGCCGCCACGCACCGCAATGTCACGTCTGCTGGAAGCCGGTCCCTCTATATGCGCGTCACCATATACACCAAGCCTGGGTGCCACTTGTGCGAGGATGCTTTAGACCTCCTCGATAAGCTGACGCCCCAGTACCGCCTTCAGGTGCACCAGACCAACATCCTGGACGACATGGCGCTGTACGACCAGATGCACGAGCAAATCCCCGTGATCGTGGTGGAGGACGGGCAGTACGGCAGGCTGGTGGCTCCCATTACGGAGCCGGAGCTGCGCGCATACCTGGAAGTGGCGCGGCGCGACAGGCAGTACGGCCGGAGCGTCGTACCGGCTTACAGGGAGTCGATTCTCGACCGCGCGGCCCGCTGGATGGGCAAGCACTGGCTGAAGATGGCGCTAATCTTTATCTCCGTGTTCGTGGCGCTGCCTTGGCTGGCCCCCGTGTTTCTCGCGTTGGGTTGGGACGGCGTCTCCGACCCGATTTACACCGCCTACGCGCTCACCTGCCACCAACTACCGGAGCGGGCGGGCACGGTCTTTGGCTACCAGGTGGCTTTCTGCTACCGCAACACCGCGATCTATGGCGGCTTCATCGTCTTTGGCGTGCTGTACGGCATAGGCCGGGACAGGGGTGTATCCTGGTTGCAGTGGCTCCAGAAACCGCTACCCTGGTGGCTCTTCGCGGTGATGCTCCTGCCGATGCTGGCGGATGGCCTCACCCACATGCTTGGCTTCCGCGATACGATGCTCGACATGACGGCGGAAGCCAACTTCGGCATGTTCACAATAGGCTCGCAGCCCTTCTCGCTCAACTGGTGGCTGCGCATCATCACCGGGTTCCTGGCCGCCGCCGGGACCGTCTGGTTCGCCTTCCCGCGCATGGACCGCGCCGTGGCAGAGTCGGAGGCGCAGTTGCAGATTTACAAGATGTCGGCGTTGCGTGCTGCTGAAACGTAACAGGTAACACGTAACACGTAACACGTGATGGTACAATAAGTATCATCGCGGTTCATGCAGAACCAGGTAACTAAAGCCGCATCACGCGTTACGTGTTACGTGTTACGTTTCAGGACCAGAAGGGAAACTGTATGCAATCACCTACTTTGTGGATAGCGTTTCTGGCGGGCCTGCTGTCGTTCCTGTCGCCGTGCGTGCTGCCGTTGGTGCCCGCCTACATCGGCTACCTGGGCGGGTCGGCCCTGCCGGTGGCGCGGGGTGTATCAGGCACCGGGGGTGGGCAGGCTACTATGACGCAGACCACCGCCCGTGGAATCGTGCTGGCAAACGCCCTTCTTTTCGTGCTCGGCTTCACTATCGTCTTCGCGATGATCGGCAATCTTGCCGGGGCGTTGAGCACCCTGCTGTACGAGAACAAGCGCATCATCCAGTACGTAGCCGGGGGTATGCTGTTCATCTTCGGGCTGCACATGATCGGCCTCATCCGCATACAGTTCCTCGACTACACCCGCCGCCTTGACGTGCGGCCCGCGCAGAACCTGGGTTACGTACGCTCGTTCCTTATCGGCCTGGGCTTTGGCGTCGGCTGGACCCCCTGCATCGGCCCCACGCTTGGCCTTATCTTCACGCTGGCCCTCAACGGCAACACACAAGATGCGTTCGTGCCGTTCGTCGCCTACTCGCTCGGCCTAGGCGTGCCGTTCCTCATCACCGCCCTTGCGATGGGGCAGATTTCGGGCGTGCTGAAGCGCCTCACCCGCCGCAGCTACACGCTCAAAGCGGGTAAGTGGAAAATCATCGACCAGGTGAACATCGTTTCGCTGGTGAGCGGCGTCCTGCTCGTGGTGATGGGCTTCCTCGTGTTCTTCAACCTGGTGACCCTCCTGGCCCCTCCCGACATCACCTGGTTCGTACTCTAACATGAGCAGCACAAAGCCCACGCAGCACACCGACCCCGACCTCGGCTTTGAAGTAGAAATCAAGACCAGCGGCAGGGCCTACGACTCCGGCCAGCCCGCGCGCCCGGCGGAACCTCCAACGCTGTCACCCGCCCGCGCCGCAGCCAAAGCCCAGGCCCGCCGCCGCAACATCACGCTGCTGATTGCTTCAGTGGCCGGTTTGGCGATCCTCGGCTTGTGGGTGTTCGTGACCAACCCGGCCTTCAACGTACCCTCCGACGCCGTGGCCCGCGTGAACGGCGAGTACATCTACAACGGAGAGGTAACGCGGGAGATAGACCTGGCGCGCGCGACTTTCGAGCTTGCCAAGAGCGACGAAGAGCCACAAAGCCCCGGCCAGGTGCTGGAGACCCTTATCGACCGCAAGCTGCAAACGCAGGACGCCAAGCGCAACGGGGTGACGGTTACGCAGCAGGAGATAGACGCCGCCCTCGACGGCGTAATCGAGCGGCTGGGCGTGACCAAGCCGGAGATGGAGTCTACGCTGGCAAGGTACAACCTTACCCTGGATGATTTGCGGGTGCCCGTCGGGGATGCGTTTCTCATCAACAAGTACATCGGGGCCTTCGTGGTGTCCGGGGCGAGCGACGAGCAGGATGCGCTGACCCGCAAGAACGAGTGGCAGACCAGCCTGGCGGTGAACGGCAGGATAGAGTACCTAAAGTCGCCCGGCACCGGCCCCGCGCCCACGCTCAACTCGGAAGCGCCCGATTTCACCCTGCGCAACCTGGCGGGCGAGGAGGTCAAGCTGAGCGCCCTGCGTGGCAAGCCGGTCATGATCAACTTCTGGGCTACCTGGTGCGCCCCCTGCCGGGTGGAGATACCCGAGATTGTGAAGATGTACCAGGAGACGCACGCCGAAGGTAAGTATGAAATACTGGGTGTGGCGACGAGCAGCAGCATCGAAACGGTGAAGGCGTTCTCGCAGGAGTTCGACATGCGCTTCCCCCTCCTCCCCGACGACGGCAACCACATCACCAACCTGTACCACGTGCTCCCCATCCCCACCACCTTCTTCATCGACAAAGACGGCATCATCCGCCAGACCCACGTCGGCCCGGTGGACAGGGCGATGATGGAGAAGTGGTTGTTAGGTGCTAGTAATTGAGGAGACGAAACCGCCAAGACGCCAAGGACGCCAAGGACCACGCCAAGAGTATAGAAGTTTAGAGAAACAAAGTAGGAGCAGGGTACAACATCGTGTACTCTGGTCCTCTTTCTTAGAACACCTTACCTAATCTTGGCGTGGTCCTTGGCGTCCTTGGCGTCTTGGCGGTTTCGTCTCTCTAGTTCGTCACTTTGAAGAAGAACCTCTGCCTGTACCTCCTGAGCAGGCGCAGGACGGGCGGGCCGAGGAAGGCGATGATGGCGGCGTTACCGGCGGCGCGCCAGAAGTCGTAGGCGAGCGAGGTGGCGACATAGAAGGTGGTGTAGCGTTGGATGGCGTCGCCCAGGCCCGCGCCCGGCTGCCACACCTGCTCCGGTTGGTAGCTGGAGTCTAGCGCTATGTAGGGCCAGAACCAGAGGTTCATCACCACGCCGAACAGCAGGCCCAGCAGCGCGCCCCACCCCGACAGCAGCCACCGCTCGGCCCTCCCGCGCCACAAAGTTGACATAAACTTGCTTGGCAATAGCGCCGAGCCAAGCCCCACCCAGCCCAGGGTGAGCATCTGATACGGCATCCAGGAGCCGACACCTCCCGTGAATATGGCCGACACGAGGATAGAGAGGGCACCCAGCAGGAAGCCGAACAGCGGCCCGAATACATAGCCGCCCAATATGGGTAGTATCAGGATGAACGAAGAGCCTCCTGGACCTTGCACCGGCCTCAGCAGGGAGTTGGTAGCCACCAGTACGCCCAGCAGCGCCACCGTCTTGCTATCCATAGCCCGCGTTTCCAGGTCGGCCACGATGGCACCCAGACAAAGGACTACCACCATCAGCAGGATGAGAGGGGCGTCGGCGGCGTGCGCGGCGGACTCCTCGCTCCTGGTCTGCGGTACGAAGAAGGGGTATATGAAGGCCCAGACGCCCAGCAGGGTGGTCATTACCAGGATGGCCGCACTGACAGCACTGGAAGCGCGAGGGGTAGGTGCAAGGCGCTGCTGACCTCCGGCCTGTGCGGCCGCAGGCAAGTTGCCTTCTCTACCCTCTGGTTCTGAACCTGTGACTTCTTGCTGCTTTGTGACCATCCAGGCCTCTGCGGTCAATGGCGGTGTTGTGCAAGCCGCAATATAGAACTACACGACCAAGTCTCACCCTGTCATCCTGATCGCAATGAAGGACCAGTGGCGCGTTTAGTTGCCGTACTTATCGGACGTGGCGCAAAAGAGACACCTCAGAGCGTCCTTCAACCGCACCTGGGTATCAGAAACGCTCGCCTGCAATCACATGCCAGTGCAGATGCTTTGAATCTTGATAACCGCCCAGGTTGGTAATGACCCTGCATCCGTCGTACTCACTCAGCACTTGCTAGGCGACCAACTTTACTACTGAGAGCATGGAAAACAATAGATCGGCATCTCCTTCGCTGATGTCCAGGAGCGAAGAGATGTGCCTCTTGGGTATCACAACTATATGCGCGGGATATGAAGGTTGCGTGTGGTGAAACGCTAACACACTCTCTGTGTCCACGATCTTTTGGACAGGCTGCATTCCACTTAGGACCTGCTCGCAGTAGAAATCTGACATCCGGTACCTCCCTCTGAGGAATGCGATTCGTCCTCGTTCTATCTGACTGGGCGAACAGAGTCTTGCAAGAATCTCTAACCCCCAGCCGCTACCTTCGCCACATCCTCGAACGTCACCAGCGCGGGGTGGCGGAAGAGCTTGCTCACCTGCGAGGAGAAGACAAGGGAGCCTGACATCACCTCTCGCGCCGGGCCGTCAGCCACGATATCGCCATCGCCGAGGAGCACTATACGGTCGGCAAGGTGGGCGGCAAGCTCTACGTCGTGGGTGGCGAGCACCACCGTGCGGCCAGCGTTGCGCAGGTCGCGCAGGATGTTTACGAGGTTGTCCTTTTGCAGGTAGTCAAGCCCACGGGTCGGCTCGTCCAGCACCAGCGCCTGCGGCTCCCCGGCCAGCACGGCGGCCAATGCCACCCGCTGCCTCTCTCCGACGCTCAGGTCCTTGGGGTCGCTGCCGTGGTAGGGAGTGAGACCCAGTGATGCCAGCAGGCCGGAGCCGTCGGGCGGCAGGCGGTGGGCGCGGCGGGTGAAATCTATCTCCTCTTGCACCGTGTCGGCAAACAACAGCACGTCCGGCTGCTGGGGTACATATCCCAACAGCTTCGACAACGCTTCGGTTGATGCGTGCCGCGTGTCCATGCCCAGCGTTTCGACTTTGCCGCGAGTCGGCTTGAGCAGCCCCATTATGAGCTTCAGAATAGTCGTCTTGCCCGCGCCGTTGCGGCCCATGAGCGCGGTAATCTCGCCAGGGTACACGTCCAGGTCGAAGCCGCGCAGTATCTCCCTGCCGCTGTAGCCGAACCATACGTCCCGCAAGCGTATATCGGGTTGTTTGGTGAGTGTTGGATATTGTTCGCCACTTCCCGGCAACGTACCGCTATCCCACTTTGAGGCGAACCGGCGCGCCTCCTTGATGCTGAGGGGTAGGGGACTCCACCCCAGCAGCTTGCCTATCTGTGCCAGGGGTGGGGCCAGGGGTATTTCCGCCAGTATCTCCCGTGGCTCGCCTATTATCGACTCTCCGTCCGCGCCGATATAGAGGATGCGGTCGGCGTGCTGCACCACGCGTTCCAGGCGGTGCTCGGATAATATCACCGTCAGCCCCAGGTCTTTGTTGAGCTTCACCAGCGAGTCGAGCACCTCTTCCGCGGACTGGGGGTCGAGTTGCGAAGTCGGCTCGTCGAGCACCAGCACTCTAGGCTGCATTGTTAGTACGGCGGCGATGGCTACCCGCTGTCTCTCACCACCGGATAGGGTGCTCACCCGGCGGGAGCGCAGGTGCTCGATGCCCAGCGCGTGCAATGCCTCCTCCACGCGTCTACGCATGAGGGGCAAGGCTACGCCTGCGTTCTCCATGGCAAAGGCCATCTCGTCCTCTACCGCCTCGGCCACGAACTGCGCTTCTGGGTCCTGGAAGACGAGTCCCACCGTGTCGCTCATCTCGCCGGGGCCAAGCTCCACCGGGTCGCAATCACCGACGCGGATGCTGCCCGACAGCACGCCCCCGTAGAAGTGCGGCACCAGCCCGTTGAGCAGCCTCAGCAGCGTGGACTTGCCCGCGCCCGAGGCTCCCGTCACCAGCAGGAACTCCCCCTCCTCCACTCGCAATGAGAAGTCGGTCAACGCAGGGCGTATCGTTCCTGGATACGTATATGTAACCTTTTCTATATCAATGATCGGTCTGTCCATAGCAGCTTATCCCGTACTAGCTTCCATCTCAATTTGCGCGCCAGCCGCTCGCCTATTTCCCCACAGTACCAGCGCGGGCACGGCCAGGACGATGAGCGTCATACCAAGCACCAGGTCGAAGGGTGGGGCGTACATGCGCAGCCTGCTGAGTGGGTCGTATATCAACGCTCCGGGCGCACTTGCTTTGTAAAGGAGCAGGATGGCGGTGATGGCGAGGCTCGGTACCAGGAGCAGTGTGTCCGTATCGCGCCAGACGCTCCGGCGGTAGCGCGTGCGCCTGGACCCTGCGCTCACCGCCCACAATGTCGCCCCCACGAGCGCCACCCCGCCCACTATGGTAGACCACCCAAGCAGGGGAGTTTGGGAGAAGAATGCCAGGAACGCCGCGCCCGTCATGGTAAGCCCCAGCCCGGCGGCCACCCCACTTTGCACGAGCAGGGGCGGGAGCTTGCGGGTGCCTGGGGCGTGGCGGCTGAACCCCCGCGCCTCCATCGCCTCGGCCAGGTTCATAGAGCGTTCCATGCCGCCGGACAGCAGCGGGATGATAATGGGCACAAGGTCGCCTACACGGCGGACGCGGTGCCCCCGCAACGCCTGGGCCTCACGGATCTCGGTGAAGCGGGTGATTGTCTGCGGCACGAAGGTAATGGCTATGGAGGTGATTAGCCCTACCTGGTGCATAAAAGCGGGCACCGACCTGAGCATGGCGTAGTAGTCGGCCCCCGCCGTGAAGGCCGTGAACACCGCCAGCACGGTGAGTAGGGAGAGCGCGTCCAACCCCGCGTACGTCAGCCCTTCCGCCGTGATGGGGCCGCCGATGAGGGGCCATTCCTCCGGCAGGCGGAACAGCACGGTGACGCCTGTATGCACGCTGAACCCTTTGAACACGGTTACTATCACCAGCAGCACCACCACGAAGCGCAGGAAGATGCCCAGGCCCCGCCTCTCGCGCTCGCTCTGTGCCAGGAGTGCGGTGCCTGTCGAGGACCCCGCTCGCCCGGTGATTGTCCTATGCACGAGGGCCGACGCCGCTATGATAAGGCACAGGTAAATCGGGTTGCGGGTAAAGAGGGCCGCGAGCATGCCCGACATGAGCCATGCCAACCATGCCGCTACGTGAAACCGGGTGCCGCCGCTAGCCTGCATATCCCCGCCTTCCCCTCAACCCGAACCACCACAGGCCCAACCCGCCTATCACGGCCAGCCCAATGCCGAGCGCCATTATCTGGGTGAACGCTTGCGCGGAGGGTCCAGCCGCTAGCACGATGGCTGTTGGCGTAGCTGTGGGCGTGGGTACGGTTGTGCTGGTTGCAACGGTGGTGTGGGTGCTTGTTGGTACTGGTGTGGGAGTATGCGTGTCGGTGGGCGCGACAGTAGGAGTAGGCGTATTCGTGGGCAGCAGTGTAGGGGTATCCGTGGGTGCGGCAGTGGAGGTGGGTGCTTCGGGCGTGGCTGTGGGTTGTAGGGGCTGGGGCACCTGCTTGGTAGGTAGTATGGCCGCAGGCGTGGGGGTAGCC
>JALZHI010000163.1 GCA_030913985.1 Chloroflexota bacterium
GAGCTACCCCCGCCGCCACTGCTGCCCGAACCGCCACCGGAAGAGCCTGAGCCTCCGCCTCCGCCTGAGGTACCTCCACCGCCGGAGGAGCCGTAGCCCCCACCGCCACCGGAGGAACCACCGCCGGACATGCCGCCGCCGCCACCGGAGCCGCTACCGCCGCCCATGGAGCCGCCACCGCTGCCGGAGCCGCCACCCATAGAGCCGCCGCCTCCGCCGGAGGAGCCGCCGCCACTCATGCCACCACCGCTGCCGGAGCCGCCACCCATGGAGCCGCCACCGCCGGTGTTACCCATATCGCTGTCTGCCATGTTCACACTCCTTTGTGTCGTTCAGATAAGGCCCTGAGGCCTGGCTGATGAACCGTCTGACAGTTGAGCCGCACCTCGCCCTGTTACCCCTCCCGGCCCGTGGGCTTAAGTGCCGGCTGCCACACCTCCAACGCTTGTCGCGCCGGAAGCCTTATGGCCTCGCTTTGGGTTAGATATCTGGTCTTGAGTGTATCTCCGACTTGATGTTGTAAGACCTCCTAGTCAGCATACCCCGTGCCTCGGTAAAGTATTCGTCCTGTTCTTAGGGAATTATTTACTGACTTATACCTTTAGCGACGCTACTAAGAACATCATTCAATACCATTCTAGGAGCAGGCCACCGTGCCTCCCCTACCACCTCTATCTTCAAGGTTCGTACTGAGTCCTAGGCACTGACGGTACATAGCGCCCGCCGGGCCGCCCGACTACTTGCGGTCCGGCTTGCTCAACAGCACAGCGCCAATCTCGAAAACCACGAAAGCCAGCACCGTGTTGCGCGCCTTGCCGTTCTTGTCGAAGCCCATAACCGAGGGACCGGCCAACCCGACCACTGCGTCCAATGCGTCTCCGGCGAGGTGCATGTTGAACGGCAACACCTTTATCAAGCCAAGTTCGTAGCGAGTGAGGAGGCTCATCACGAAGGTGGTCGCTGCCTTGCTCCGGCAAAAGAGCACCGCCCGCTCGTCGTTGGAGAAGCCGAATAGCTGCGGGGCGGCGAAGAGACCGGCGCTCCAGAGATAATCCAGCACTGCATGTAGGGGCCTGGGTACCAGTCCAAGCATCGTTACCTCCTGGTGCGGTCGTCTCGTTTAGTAACAGGGGTTCGCAACTCTTATGCTGGATCGCCCGCACATGGCCTCAAGTAGGAGACTGTAAGCGAGCCGGTGGCGCAAACGCGCAGGGAGTTGCGGAGGCTACGTGGCGATAGTGACCGGGCCAACGTCGCCGTAGACGAACCAGACGATGCTTGAAGCCTTGGGGGGTGTCAGGGGCTTCAGTTCTTCGGTGGGGCCGTTGTAGCCGTCGCGCCGCAACCAGCCTCCCGGCTCGGCGGGCACCAGGTAGAGATTACCGTCCGTGCCTTCAGCGACCCAATTCATAATGAAAGGGGTCTCCTCGACATAGTAGATGCGGGGGCAGGTGCTTGTATCCATGCCGTCTCTCCTTTGAGTAGCACCATCGAACAGCTTCTTTGTGATAGACACAGGCAGGCGGTCATAAAACCTGCCCGCTTGTCATACATTGTGCTTACCTGCTGCGTCGCAAGCAAGGCTGGGTTGCTGTACAGGCAATATTACCGGATTGTAGCTCCTTTGTGAACACCGGAAAAGTTACAATTTGTCAACGTTTTTCTCGAAAATTGTGTTTTAGCGGGGCCATAATAACCTTTTTGCCCCAACAACATCGGAAGACATCGGCCTGCCAGGTTGGTGTATCATATAGTGCTCGCCCCGCAACCCCTGGTCGAGTAACGATGACAAGCACCCCATAAACTTACCACCCAGGAGCAGCGACACGATGCCCGACGAACAGCAGGAACGGCAGCCCGGCGGCGAAGACCTGATGCAGGCGCTGGTCTACCACGGCCCCCGCGAGATGCGCACGGAGACGGTGGAGCGCCCGCCCGCACCCGGCGCTGGTGAAGTGCTCGTGCGGGTGAAGGCCGTGGGTATCTGCGGCAGCGACGTGCACGGGTACACCGGCACATCGGGCCGCCGCACGCCCGGCATGGTCATGGGGCATGAGCTAGCGGGCGTAATAGCCGAGGCGGGGGAGGGAGTGGACAGCCTGCGGCCCGGCGACCGCGTGGCCGTCAACCCGCTGTTGTACTGTGACCGTTGCGACTCCTGTAGCCGGGGCAGCGAGCAAACATGCCGCAATCGGCGCACAATCGGCGTAAACATGGGCAAGATGGGCGGCTTCGCCGAGTACGTGGTGGCCCCCGCCCGCAACTGCGTGCCCATTGCGGGCGACGTGAGCTTCGAAGAGGGCATGATGGCCGAGCCGCTGGCGGTGGGCCTACACGCGGCGAGGATAGCCGCACCTGATGCCAGGCAGCCCATGCTCATCCTGGGCGGCGGCTGCATCGGGCTGTGCGTCTTGCTTGCGTGCATCGAGATGGACGCGAGGCCGGTGTACGTGACCGATATTGTGCCGCACAAGCTGGAGATGATAGCGCGCATGGGAGGCAATCCGCTGGACGCCAACAGCGTGAACCTGGCGGCCCTGGCGCGAGCCACAACGGGTGGGGCGGGCTTCCCCGTCATCATAGACGCCGTAGCCGACTCGGCCACCATCCAGCAGGCCGTGCCCGCGCTGGCCCCCGGCGGCACGCTGGTGCTGGTGGGCCTCGCCAGGCCGCTACCCGAGTTCGCGCTGTACGATCTCGTCACCCAGGAGCGCAACATGAGAGGCTCCTACGCCTTCTCAGCCGACGAGTTCTGGGAGGCCGTCGAGTGGATCAACAGCCGCCGTGTGGACGTGCGCCCGCTGCTCGAAGCAAGGTGCACCCTCACCGAAGCCACAAGCATGTTCGACCGCAAGGCAGCGGGTGAAGTCGATGCCGTGAAAATCGTCGTGGAACTGTAAGCGGCGGCGTTGCTGTCCATCGCTCATAGCCCACAAGCCCAGCAAACAGGACCAAACACCCCCTGTCATCCTGAACGCAGTGAAGGATCTCAAGAAGGTGGGACGGTAATGCTGTTAGATACTAGGAACGCAGTGCTGAAGGTCCGACACAGGAGCAGGGCCAGCATTTGAGATCCTTCGCTACGCTCAGGATGACAGGGTGCGTCGGGGTGACAGAAGGAGTGGCATGGTAAAGCTGGCGGCGTTCCCCAAGTGCTACATGGACGAGTTGTGCGTCACCCGCAGCATGACCGTCTTTGAATGGATAGACATCGCCGCGACCCTGCCCGTAGACGGCGTGGAGATGTACGACCGCTTCCTCACGGAGGCCACGCCTGGTTACCTGCGGCGGGTGCGTACCGCCCTCGAGGACAAGGGGCTGGCGATGCCGATGATGTGCTACTCGCCCGACTTCACGATTCCCGAGGCTGATGCGCGGCGTAAAGAGATTGACAGGCAGAAGCGCGTCATGGAGGTGACAGCCGAGCTTGGCGGTAAGTACTGCCGGGTGCTTTCGGGGCAGCGCAGGCCGGAGGTCAGCCGGGAGCAAGGGCTGACGTGGGTGGTGGAGGCTATAGAAGCCCTCATCCCGCACGCCGAACGGCTCGGCCTCACCCTGACGCTCGAGAACCACTACAAGGACAACTACTGGCAGCACCCGGAGTTCGCCCAATCGAGCGAGGTGTTCCGCGAAATACTGGCGCGCGTGCCCTCCCCCACCCTGGCGGTAAACTACGACCCCTCGAACGCCATCTTAGCGGGGGAAGACCCCATCGAGTTGCTACGGAAGGTCAAGCATCGTGTGGTCACCATGCACGCCAGCGACCGCAGCATCAAGCCCGGCTACACGCTGGACGACCTGCGGGCACAGGAGGACTCCACGGGCTACGCCTCCATCTTGCAGCACGGCGAAATAGGACACGGCTTGAACGATTTTGATGCCATCTTCTCCATTTTGCGTGGGGCCGGTTTCGACGGCTGGATTTCGATAGAGGACGGCGTCAACGGCCTGGACGAATTGCGCCGCTCCGCCGAGTTCCTGAGAGGTAAGATGGCCCGCTACTGGCCTGAGGCTGAGTAAAAGCTGGTCATCCACAACTGGAGACATTCAATGCCGTCGCAAGAAACAAAACAGGCGGGAAGCAGCGGTAGCCTGGTCCTGCCTGTCAGAGAAGTCGTGGAAATTGTGCGGGAGTGGGTGGACCTCCATGCGCGCCACATGCCTCACTTTGCCGGTGCCTACCTGTGGGCCGGCATCACGGCGCTACCTGCCGATGCGCTGTTTCCGCTGTACCGGGATGTGGATGTCGTCGTGGTGTTCACCGAGGGCACGCAAGACGACACCCAGGAAGTGCTCTACCGGGGTGTCATGCTGGAGGTCATCGCAAAGAAACTCGATGCCCACCGGGATGTTGAGGCTGTGCTGGCGGACCCAAGCCACGGCCCGAATATGGCTACGACGCAGGTTCTGGCCGACCCTACCGGCGTCCTCGTACCGTTGCAACAGGCCGTGACCGCGCAATATGGTCGTCGCCGCTGGATACGGGCGCGGTGCGAGGCGGAAAAGGTAGCGGCGGAACAGCAACTCGCCGCCATGCGCCAGTTGTCCGGCCCCATAAACGGCCAGGAGGCTCTGTGGCCTGTATGGCAGTTGCTTAGCGCGCTCAGTGGCCTGCTTGCCGTCGCTCAACTCAAACGCCCCACTACGCGGCGCACGCTATCTCTACTGGGAGATCTGCTTGACGAACAGGGGCGGCCCGACCTACACGAAACAGCACTCAAACTATGGGGGTCCGCACGCATGAGCCGGGCTGACGTCCAGGCGATGTTGGACCAAAGCGTGATCGCCTTCGACCGCTCGGTCGAGGTCTACCAAACGCCAACGCCGTACGGTTTTACAATCCGCGACCATTTGCGGCCCTATCTGACCGAAGCGACCCAGGAGATGATCGATGAAGGACGTCACCGGGAAGCGACGTTCTGGATCATGGCACTCGCCACGGAATCCTATCTCGTGCTACAGAACGATGCTCCCGGTGCAGAGAAATCCGTGTTCGCGGCGCAATTACAAGCGATGCTTGCCCACATGGGGTATACGTCAGCGGAGACGTGGGCAGAGCGGGTGGACTCCGCCGAGCGTCTGGCGCGAGAAATCTACCTCATCGCGGACGTGCTTGTCGAGTTGCACCCGGAATAGGTGCAACTGTTCGCCTGCCGTAACAGGGTGCCTATCAATGTTGGACCTGGCAAAGGCTTTCCCGTGGAATGAACCAGGGGCACGTACCAACTGTCCTACTTTAAGGTACCCTGTCCTATACAGCCGGGCGCTTACCCAGGCGTCCCGGTGCCAGGTGCGCGCAGGTAAGAGAGAGCTACATGGCGGCAACGTACCAATATCCCATGACACATGGAGGATAAAATGCTGGCTGAAGCAAAGAACGAGCCTGGGCGAGACCAGGGGGTAACCTTCACGCGCGCGGTCCAGGCCCCGGTTTCCGAGGTGTATCGCGCCTTTACTCACCCCGTGGCATTGCGCGACTGGCTGTGCGAGGCGGCTGAGGTGGAGGCACGCGCCGGTGGCCGCTTCTACCTGGGGTGGGACAACGGCTACTACACGGCGGGCCAGTACACCGAGGCGGCGCGGGGCGAGCGGGTAGGCTTCACGTGGCGAGGGCCGCACGACTCCGGCCACAGCCAGGTGCTGGTTGCGCTAACCCCCGAAGGCGAGGGCACCACCGTAACCGTCACGCACGCAGGTGCTGGTGCCGAGGACGCCTGGACCGAGAGCGCCCAGGGCATAAACGGCTGGGAGACCGCGCTGGAGAACCTGCAATCCATCCTGGAGACAGGCATCGACCTGCGCCTGGTGCGAAGGCCCATGTTCGGCCTGAGTGGGGCGACGGTGCTGAACGCGGAGATGGCCGCTGAATTGGGCGTGCCCGTGGAGGAAGGATTGCTCCTGACCGGGCTGGCGGAAGGTCTCGCGGCGCACAACGCGGGTTTGCAGCCCAACGACGTGCTGGTGAGCATAGGCGACCGCCCCGTGCGCGACTACGGCAGCCTGGTGAGCGCGCTGGGCCTGCACCAGGCGGGCGACTGCGTGCCCGCCGTGTTTTATCGTGGCGGCGAGCAACACACCGTGACGTTGCAGTTGTCTCCCCGCCAGATGCCGCAGGTGCCTGAGACGATGCAGGCGCTGGCCGAGGCCGTGCGCAGCGACTTCGAGGCTTTGAGCCAGGAGCTTGACACTCTGGTTGAAGGAGTCAGCGAGCAAGAGGCCGAGTACAGGCGGACCGGCGGAGGTTGGAACGCCAGGGAGGTACTGGCCCACCTGATAGCCAGCGAGTATGACGGCCAGGTCACTATAGCTAACCTGGCAGCAGACGCCCCAGAAGACCCTGCCTACTACGCCAACGATCTCCTGCGCCTGCGCGCTATGGTAGCTGCCCACGGCAACATAGCCGACATGGCCCAGGACTTGAAACGCGCCCAGCAGGTCACCGCCGAGATGATAGCGAACATGCCGCCTCCTGCCTCCGAGCGCAAGCGCAACATATTCCGCCTCGGTCTCGGCTATGGAACACTGGTCGACCACACCCGCGAGCACTTCGGTGAAATCAAGGCACTGGTGGCGGCCGCTAGAACTACGGATTGAAACGCCAAGACGCCAAGACGCCAAGAACGCGCCAAGTTTAAGGAGTGTTTGGTTCTAAGTAAAAGGACCAGTGTACGTGTGTCGTACGCTGGTCCTTTTTGTATTCTCCAAACCTTATCTACTTGGCGCGTCCTCTGCGTCTCCGCGTCTTGGCGTTTCAACCCGCCGGTTCGGCAATAACCGGGGCTTCGCGGAGGGTGCGGGCGGGGGAAAAGAAGAGCCAAAGCGGGGCCAGGCTGATCGCTATGATGGCTATGGCTAGAGTGTACCGGGCGCCTATGAGTTCGCCCAGCGCGCCGCCTACCAGCGCGCCCACCGGCCCAAGTCCGCCTACCAGGAAGCCCATGCTAGCGTTGGCGCGGCCCAGCAGCCGGTCCGGCACCATCGCCTGGCGGAGGCTCATATCGTTTATCAGGTAGATGGCTATCGTTATGTCGCCTGCCAGTTGGGCGACAAAGAAGACCGCTATAGTGAATGGAAGCGGCCCGTCCACCAGCACGATGGGCAACCCCACCAGGGCTGAGAAGGTCAGCGAACAGATGAGCGTAGGCCCCACGCCAAAGCGCCTTGTGACAGGCCCCACCAGCACCGCACCCACCAATGCGCCCGCGCCTCCCGCCCCGACCAGCACACCCACTATGCCCGGCGGAATACCCTGGTCGCGCACGGCGTACAGCACATACAGCGCGTGGAAGAAGTTGCCGAAGAATGTGAACGTGCCGGAGCAGGCCGCCAGGGCGCGCAGCACCCGGTTGCGCAGCACCACCTGCAACCCTTCGACTATTTCCATCCGCACGCTCTTGCGCTCGTCCGGTGGGGCGGGTGGAGGTTCCGAGGTGCGTATCGCACCCAGGAAGAGCGCCGATACGAGGAAGGAGGCCGCGTCGAACAGGAGGGCGAAGGGCGCGGTGAGCCACTGCACCAGCACGCCGCCCACCGCCGGGCCGCTTATCTCGGCCACCGAGCCTCCCGCGCTCAACTTGCTGTTGCCGTCCACCAGCTGCTCTCGCGGTATCAAGGTGGGCAGGTAGGAGCGGTAGGCCACGCTGAAAAAGAGCGACAGCGCCTCCACCAGCATCGCCACCGCGAAAAGCTGGCCCATGCTGAGCACGCCCAGCACGGCGGCGACGGGGATGGTGACGAGCAGCGCGGCCCGCCCAACATCCGCCGCTATCAAGATGGGACGGCGGCGCAGGCGGTCGGCCCACACCCCCGCGAAGAGGATGACCAGCACCACCGGCACCTGTGAGGCCGCCGCCAGCAGGCCCATGTCGCCCGCCGAGGCCCCCAGCACCAGCAGCGCGGTGAATGGCAGCGCCTGCCCCGTGATGCCCGTGCCCAGGCTCGATACGGTCTGCGCCACCCACAGCTTCGTGAAGTCCGGGTGCCTCCACAGCCCCGTGAGCCTAAACCCCATAGCAGCAAATCTCCCCGCGTCACTCTAACTGTGTGAGTACCATACGTGCCAGCGTAATGTACCACATCGGGCGCGGGGTGTATTCGCATGCCGCACTGTCCGACGCGCGTAACCAGGCCCCCCTCTGTAATTGTGAGCGAAGCGAAGAATCAGGCGGGTACGGATTGTTGTTGAATTGAGAGAACCAAGCCCCAACCTTGTCATTCTGAACGCAGTGAAGAATCAGGTGGGCAGGGATGCTGTTGAACTATGGTGACCAACTCCCTTCTTTGTCATTCTGAGCGCAGCGAAGAATCTCGTCCTACACCAGGATGTTTCACCTTTCCTGCTTGAGACTGCCACATGAGAAAGGTGGTATTTGGGTGCTGAGGGACGAGATTCTTCACCGCGCTCAGAATGACAAAGAAGGGGCTTGGTCCTATAATTCAACGGCCTAACTACCCACCTGATTCTTCGCTACGCTCAGAATGACAAGGGCCACGTTGGGCAATGAAATTGCAGCTTATTACGCGGGCCAGGATTGGATAAGCTACGGCAGGCTCACGTCGCTCATGTGCAGCAATTCCAGGTAGAGCGAGGCGGTCCACGTCATGCGGGGTGCGCCCAATGGCTGACCTGTGTAGGGGTGGAAGTACTCCCAGAAGGTGGGGCCGTCTTCTTCGTTAGTGGCTGCCATGCTCACCTCAGGCTTGGTGGGAACCAGCGGCCAGCTTGTCGCGGCTATGGCGCTGTCCCACAGCCAGCCATGCCGGTACTGGCGGCGCGAGGGCGTGGTGAACTCCTCTCCGACGCTGTTGGCCTCCATCAGCCGCATCGCCGCATGACGTACCTCGCCCGCCTCCGCCCCTTGCTCTATCGTGGCTAGGGTGCTCCGTCGTAGGGTCTCCGCCAGCGGCGCGTCATGCCCGCCACGCTCCCGCAGGCCCCGGATTACCAGCCAGTTGGTCACGGGCCAGGAGGGGCCGGACCAGTAGCGCACGGGGTCGAAGGCGGGGCCGTCCGCGGGCGTGGAGGGGATGGGCACAGGCGTCCCGAACTGAGCCGGGGCGGTGAGGCGTTCCACCAGCCGCCCTGCCTGCTCCTCGGAAGCGATGCCGGAGAGTAGCGGCACGAAGCCTGAGACGGTGGGCGTTGGCAACGCACGTCCCTCCCGCACGTCGAAGCTGTAGAAGAAACCGTCCCTAGGGTGCCACAGCTTGCGCCGTATGGCCGCCGACACCCGCTCGTATAGCTCCCACGACTGTTCTGCCCCGGCCAGGAGTTCTCCCCTGTCTGCCTGCTCACCGTCACCGCCGGGCAGCAAATCCGCCAGCTCCGTTTGCAACAGGGCGTGCGCGAGCAGGGAGGCCGCCAACAGGCTGTTGAAGAGCACGTCTTGCAGGAGGAAGGGGGTTGACTCTATTATGTCACGTTGGCTATAGTCGAGCCGCCTGAAGAGAGCCAGCAGGCCGAAGTAGGCGAAGTAGTCCCTGTCGGTGGGGCGCTGCTCTCCTGGGACGTGCCTGGTGTCGGCCCGGCCAAAGAGGTCTACGGGCAGGTCGCTAGCCTCCACGTAGCGGCGCGTGGCTTCCACCAGGGAATGGAAAGGGGGGGAGTTGTCGGTGCCGGTCTCCCACGGGTGGAGGCAGAGGGCCAGCCCCTCGGCACCGGGGTCGCGCTCGGAGAGCAGCCACGCGTGGTACCGGCTCAACCCACGGCTGAACGCCAGGAAGTGCGGCATGTGGGCGTGGCGCTCGGCCTCGGTGAACTTGAGGAAGATGTCGCGGACGCACAGCCCCACGATGGGCGGCTGGGTGATGCCGGACGTGCGCAGCCGCGTCGGCCCCGACACACCCGGCGTCACACCCCAATCGGTCGCGCCGGGACGATACTCGCCTCCATCGTCACCACTCGCCCCCGGCACAAACCGTATCTGCGGCAGCATCCCGCTAGCCCACTGGCACCCAAAAATCGAGTGCATCTCGTTGAGCGCACGCCACTTCCCATAACCTAGGCCATTCAAAGGTTTAGCTCGAACAAGTTATGAGTTATGAGTTATGAGTTATGAGTTGGCGGATAGCACCTAACCATCATCCTCTTGGCGCGTCCTTGGCGTCCTTTGCGTCTTGGCGGTTCCGTCTCCTATCATAACTCACAACTCACAACTCATAACTCATAACTCACAACTCATAACTCATAACTCATAACTCATAACTCATAACTCATAACTCATAACTCGTCCCACTACCCCGCCGGGATGAACCTGTAGCCAATGCTCCACTCGGTCTGGATGTAGCGGGGCCGCTCGGCGTCGTCGCCCAGCTTGCTGCGGAGGCGGCGCACGAACACCTTGAGGTAGTGGTCCTCCCCGATGTACTCAGGCCCCCACACCCTCTCCAGCAGGTGCCTGTGGGTCAGCACCTCCCCGGCGTGCCGCACAAGCTCCTCAAGCAGCCGGTACTCGGTCGAGGTGAGGGCCAGCACCTTGTCTCTGAGGCATACTTCCCGCGTGGCATAATTCAGCGACAGGTCGCCAATCTGCACGTGTTGCGCGTTAGCCGGGGCAGCCTCCGGTTGCTCAGACGATCCGAGTGCCCCGGTGATGGTAGCCCTCCGCACGAGGGCGCGCAGGCGGGCCAGCAGTTCCAGGTGGTCGAACGGCTTGGTCAGGTAGTCGTCGGCCCCCAGTTCGAGCGCCTTCACCTTGTCCATCGTCGCGCCGCGCGCGGTCAGCATCAACACCGGCACCTGCGACGATTCCCTTATAGTCTTGAGCACCTCGAAGCCGTCGGGCGCGGGGATGCCAATGTCCAGCACTACAAGGTTGGGGCGCTCC
>JALZHI010000236.1 GCA_030913985.1 Chloroflexota bacterium
GTTCGAGATAGGGTAGCCGTGTTGAGGTAGGCCGCCGTGGCTCTTCCAGTAGTCCAGGAACACACCCCCCAATCGCTTCCCGGTTTCCGGGAAAAAGACGGACCCCGGCGAGGTGTTCGGCACCTGGCGCGGCGCGCCCACGGAGCCTGGGTATTTCTGCTGGTAGCGGCGCTTGCCGAGCAGACTCAGCACGTCCTGGGGAGATTGGTTCTCAGGGTGGTACTCGAACATGGCACGCTCGAAGTACTGCACCGTGTAGGTCTTGCCGTCGGTCTCACTTACTTCGGCCAATTCCCTGGAGATAGGATAACCGTGCTGGGCCAGCCCGCCGTTGGCGATCCAGTACTGCAAGAACTTGCCTCTTACGGTCTGGTTTGTCTGCCGGAATAGATAGGAGACGGTTTGCGTTGTCTGCGCCAATGTCTCCGCCCGCGTTGGCTGTACCGTCTGGGGCAAATCACGTGTGAGGAGGCCAAGACCAAGCACAATTACTGCCAACACCAGCAAAAAGGTGGACTGGTGTACACGCCCTCGTTTCATTGCCTGCTCCCTTCCTTAGTTCGTGCACTCAGGTGGTTGTTGGGGTAGGCGTTAGCACTAACTCTACATAGAGGTTAGGCGTAACAGAAAGCCGGCTGCTTCATTACATCAAGCGCCGACTGCAACAGTAGCCGACCCCCCACAGAAGAGTGGGAGGGTCTTTCCGAAGAACCTCTTATGAATCAGAATGGAGAACCGCTAATAGGTGCAGTATAGATCACATTATATAACATTAATGAGGACACTATACAATAGTTGAAGTCGAGAAAATATCATTTATCTTAAGACCGGGGCACGACAATGGCTGATGTGACTACCTGAGGGCGCTCCAACCGGCAACCCACATGGAGAGTGTGGTATAATTGTGGGTCATAGTCGGAAACGGAGATTGCGAATCATAAGCTGCCCCGATGCTTAGCCGGGGTATTTTCATGGGGTATTAACACAACATGCAGCGCACAGACATACGAAACATCGCCATTATCGCCCACGTAGACCACGGCAAGACCACCCTCGTGGACGCCATGCTCAAGCAGAGCCACATCTTCCGCGAGAACCAGCAGGTGGCCGAGCGCGTGATGGACTCCAACGCCCTGGAGCGAGAGCGGGGCATCACGATCATGGCGAAGAACACCGCCATCGTTTACAAGGGCATCAAGATCAACATTGTCGATACGCCGGGCCACGCGGACTTCGGAGGCGAGGTCGAGCGCGTGATGAACATGGTGGACGGCGTGCTCCTGCTGGTGGACGCGGTCGAGGGGCCGATGCCGCAGACCAAGTTCGTGCTGCGCCAGGCGTTGCAGGCGGGGCACAAGGCGATCCTGGTGATCAACAAGATCGACCGAGTGAACGCCCGCCCCAACCACGTGCTCAACGAGACGTTCGACCTGTTCCTGGACCTGGGTGCCAGCGAGGAGCAGGCCGAGTTCCCCACCGTCTACACCAACGCCCTCACTGGTGAAGCGGGCCTCGAACACCGGCATATGGGGCCGACGCTGGAGCCGCTGTTCGAGGCTATCGTGGAGCATATTTCGCCGCCGGAGATAGCCCCCGACGAGCCGATGGCGTTGCTCGTGACCAGCATGAGCTACGACGACTACAAGGGCCGTATCGTGCTGGGTAGGGTGCATAGCGGCGCGGTACGCAAGGCCCAGCCGGTGATGCGCATAGACCACAGCGGCAACATGGTGCCCGCGAAGATTACGCAGGTATTCACCTTCCAGGGTTTGCAGCGGTCCGAGGTGGACGAGGTGGCGGCGGGCGACATCGTGGCCCTGGCGGGCATCACCGACGTGAACATTGGCGACACGATTGCCGATGCCAACGACCCACGCCCCCTGCCGCCCATCCGGGTGGAGGAGCCGACGGTACGCATGACCTTCGGCGTGAACACCAGCCCCTTCGCGGGGCGCGAGGGCACATTCGTCACCAGCCGCAAGCTGCGCGAACGCCTCTACAACGAACTGGACCGCGACGTGGCCCTTCGCGTGGAGGACACCGATTCGGCTGACACCTTCCTGGTGAGCGGGCGCGGAGAGTTGCACCTGGTCATCCTGATCGAGACGATGCGCCGGGAGGGCTACGAGTTCCAGGTGTCCAAGCCCGAAGTGATCTTCAAGGAGGAGGACGGGCACAAGCAGGAGCCTTACGAGCAGGTGGAAATCGAGGTGGCGCAGGAAGCGGCGGGCGTGGTGGTCGAGATGATGGGGCAGCGGCGCGGCACCCTCATTGATATGAAGTTCCGCGACGACGGAACGACGCACTACGTCTACCGGGTGCCCACTCGCGGCCTGCTCGGCTTCCGACAGGCTTTCCTTACCAATACGCGCGGCAAGGGTATCGTCAATACACTGTTCGACGGCTACGGCCCGCTGGCCGGGCCAATCGGCACCCGCGAGAACGGTTCGCTGGTGGCATGGGAGTCGGGCGTGACCGCTACTTACGGCTTACACGCCGCCCAGGAGCGTGGGGCGCTGTTCGTAGGGGCGGGAGTGGACGTGTACGAGGGCCAGGTGGTGGGCGAGCACATACGCGAGCGCGACCTGGAGGTGAACGTCTGCAAGAAGAAGCACCTCACCAACATGCGCATGTCCACCGCCGAGGAGGCCCTGCGCCTGGAACCGCTGCACGTGCTTTCGCTCGATGACGCGATTGAGTTCCTGAGCGACGACGAGCTACTGGAGGTCACGCCCAAGGCTTTCCGCCTGCGCAAGCGCCTCCTATCGAAGCACGAGCGCGACCGTGCCGCCGGACAGACCAAGAGCCTGCGAGCTTAGGCACCCGGCAACCCACAAGTTGAACATTCGTTAACGGAACGTGACGGGCGAAGTCATTTTGCTTGTCACGTTCTCTTTTTTGTTTGCGTTGGCCTTGGCAGGTGGCAGGTGGCATAGTGCGGGTAGGGTCCAGCTCGCAAAGTGATAGATGCGGTATTAGCACATCAGGTGGCCCTTGTCATTTCGAACGCAGTGAGAAATCTCGTCCTACACCAGGATGTTTCCTCTTTCCTACGGCACACTGTAGCTGTAGGAAAGGTGTCACCATGTGCTGAGG
>JALZHI010000164.1 GCA_030913985.1 Chloroflexota bacterium
TCCACCGTCCATCGTCCATCGTCCATCGTCCATCGTCCATCGTCCACCGTCCACCCATGCTAGGACTCACCGCCGAGAACTGGGAGCTATTGTTCCAGGGGTTATTGATGACCCTCTGGCTTACGCTTGCGTCCGGGTTGTTGAGCGTGGCGCTTGGTATCATCGTGGGCATCATGCGCTCGGCTCCTATCGGCTTGTTGCGCTCTATCGCGGCGGGCTACACGGAATTGTTCCGTAATATCCCGTTGCTTACGGTGCTCTTCTTCGCCTACATCTACTTCGGCGGGCGGGCTGGCATCACCCTGGACGCGATTACCACGGCCATTATCGCGCTGGGCGTGTATACCTCGGCCTATGTAGGTGAGGTGATTCGCGCGGGCCTGCTCACGGTGAGCAAGGGCAACATAGAGGCCGCCCGTTCGCAGGGCATGAGCTTCATGCAGTCGATGCGCTACGTGCAACTGCCCCAGGCCCTGCGCGCCGCCATCCCCCCGCTCGGCACGCTGATAATCGCCCTGCTCAAGAACACCTCTCTGGCTTCGACAATCACGGTGGCCGACCTGCTGTTCCGGGCCGACCTGGTGACCGACCGCACCTTCAACCCCGACGTGCTGCTCATCGCGGGCGCGATGTACGTAGCTTTGACCCTGCCCCTCGGCGCGCTGGTGAGCGTTATCGAGCGCCGCTGGGCCATCCTTCGCTAAGGGAGCGTAAAGGCACACTATGGCAGTGCAGGCGCAGGAAGTAAGAGCGGCAAGGCCCGGCTTCAACTGGTGGCCGGTCTTGCGCGTGCTGCTCCAACTCGTTGGGGTGGGCCTCTTCCTGGTACTCATACCCATCGCCTTCGGTATGGAGTGGCGCAACTTCGAGCGCATCTTCACCAAGGCGACCTCGTTACGCTTCCTGTCGCTGGGCCTGGTCGCTACGGTAGCGGTGTCGCTCATTGCGATTTTGTTGAGCCTGCCGCTGGCTACCGGGCTGGCGCTGGGTAGACTGTCGCGCATCAGGTGGATCAAGCTGCCCTGCGTCGCCTTCATCGAAGTAATACGCGCCCTGCCCCTGCTGCTGCTCATCTTCTACATCAACCTGCGCTTCCCCGGCCTCAACTTCCTCGCTCCCCTGCTGGGCGAACCGACTACCGAGTACTTCGGTAGGGCGATGCAGATAATCTTCGGGGAGAAGGGCATCGCGGTAATCATTGCGCTCACCCTATATACAGCCGCCGTGAACGCCGAGCTACTGCGCTCCGGTATCCTGTCCCTGGACCGGGGGCAGAACGAGGCCGCCCGCTCCCTCGGCCTGAGTTACTGGCAGTCGATGCGCAAGGTAATCCTGCCCCAGGCCTACCGCCGCACGTTGGCTCCGCTTATAGCCCAGTTCACCATCCTGGTGAAGGATACCTCGCTCGGCTCGATCATCGGCTTCATCGAGCTACAGCGCACCGCCCGCATCATCTACGAGAACGACTACAACCCACTCGAAGCTCTCTACGTGGTTGCCATCCTCTACTTCATCGTCAACTATCTGCTCGGCCTCACCAGCAAGTTCATCGAACGCCGCAGGCCAAGCGTGCAACTCAAGCCGATTGAGACGGGGTAGCTGAAACGTGAAACGTGAAACGTGATGCGGCGTCTGCTGTTCGATGCGTGAACACGCGCCCCTGGTATATCAGAACCAAAGCCCTCCTTGTCATCCTGAGCGTAGCGAAGGATCTCAAGAAGGTGAGTAGGGATGCTGTTGAATAATGAATAATGGGAGTGGTGCTGCTAGCGTCCGACTATCGAGCAAGGCCAACATCTGAGATCCTTCGCTACGCTCAGGATGACAGGGGGGAGCAGGGTGCGGGGTAAGAAACAGAGTCGCATTCGCGGACCAAGCAACACCAGCCGCATCACGTTTCACGTTTCACGTTTTAGAACCAGGAGAAAGCCTTGATACAAGCAGAACCAATGGAGCACATATCCCACCACTTGGGCGAGCCTATCATCGTCATGGAGAACGTCGTCAAGCGGTTCGGCAAGCTGGAGGCGTTGAGCGGGGTGAGCCTGGAGGTGCGCAAGGGCGAGGTGCTGATGATCATCGGCCCCAGCGGCTCCGGCAAGTCCACCCTGCTGCGCTGCATCAACCACCTTGAGGTGCCGGACGCAGGACGCGTGATGGTAGACGGTATCGAGTTGAGCCGCGGTCGCGTCAACATCAACAAGGTGCGCGAAGAAGTGGGCATGGTCTTCCAGCGGTTCGAGTTATTCCCCCATCTCACCGTGCTGGAGAACGTCACACTGGCCCAGCGGGTCGTGCGCAAGCGGAGCACCGACGAAGCCAACCGCGTCGCCATGCAGTTGCTGGAGAAGGTCGGCATACCCGAAAAGGCTCACAACCAGCCCGCCCAGCTATCGGGCGGCCAGCAGCAGCGCGTAGCCATCGCCCGCGCCCTCGCCATGCAGCCCAAGATCATGCTGTTCGACGAGCCGACCTCCGCCCTCGACCCGGAGATGATCAAGGAGGTGCTCGATGTGATGCTGGACCTCGCCAGGGAAGGCATGACGATGGTGGTGGTATCGCACGAGATGGGTTTCGCCCGCGCCGCCTCCAACCGCGTCATCTTCATGGACCAGGGCAGCATCGTGGAGATGGGCGAGCCGGAAGTGCTCTTCACCAGCCCTCAGCACGAGCGCACCAAGCTGTTCTTGAGCAAGATACTGCACTGATAAGGAACACAGCCGGAAAGACCACGAGGCGGTGGTCTTTCCGGTGCATCATGCTGCTCGTTCTACTGCGGTGTGGTTAGGCCGGACCTCTCTAGCTTTGCCGCGTCCCACCAGCAGCCAGTAGGCATACAGCAGCACGCCCGTCACAATCCCGGTAGCGTACTTGAACTCGTCAGGCAACTCTGACGGCGAGATAAAGCCTTCTATCGTGCCCGCTACCACCAGTAACGACGCGCCGCCAAGCAGCAACTGCACGGAGCGCAGCCCCGCCTGCCGCAACGCCTCCACCCTGGTGAGCATACCGGGGCGCAGGATGGCGTCGGCCAGCATGAATCCTGCCCCACCCGCCAGGCAGATGATGCTAAGTTCTATCGGGCCGTGGCCGGACACGAACGACAGTAGCTGCCCTCCCACCCCGAACTTGGTGACGATGCCGAATATCGCGCCCAGGTGGATGCCGTTGAATACCAGCACGTAGATAGTGCCCAGGCCCAGCACCATGCCGCCCCCGAACGCCAATATCGCCACCTGGATGTTGTTGGTCATGATTTCGGCGGCGGCATAAGAGCGCCTGGGGCCTTCGATTTCGGTCCACAACTGGCCGCTCTCCGCGTAGGAGGTGACCGCCTCGTAGGTATTGGGGTCGAGCAGCACCCTGGCGGCTGGCGGGTAGGTCAGCACCGCCACGAAGGAGAGGATGCCAGGTCCGAAGAAGAGGAGCGCCGCCAGCAGGTAGTACCCGGCGGTGGCTCGGAACAGCCGGGGAAAGCCCGATACGTACCAGCGCACTATCTCTTTCCAGCTCCAGCCCGACACGCCGTACACCGTGGAATAGGAAGACGCCACCAGCCGGTTGAGGTAAGCTACCACCCGGTCGCCGGGGAAGTCGCGGCGGGCGCGCGCCAGGTCGGACGCCGCGAGCCGGTAAAGGTGGGTCATCTCGTCCAGTTCGTCGGCGGTCAATGACTGTATCTGCCCGGTCTGCGCCCTGGCCGCCAGGCTCTCCAGTCGCGCCCAGTTCCCCTGCCGCTCCGCCACAAATCGCTCTAGCGCACTCATGGTAACTATTGTAACATGGGGTGCTGAAACGTGAAACAGTTCTGAAACGTGAAACGTGAAACGTGATGCGGCTCAGGACATTGGGTACGTGGCTGCTACCCAACTTCTCATGCAGAACCCCACTCCCCTTGTCATCCTGAGCGTAGCGAAGGATCAGGTGGGTGTGCGAGAGTCCTCAACATTGGGGATGCTGTAGGAAAGAGGAACATTGTTGCCGCAATTGAGGGAGTCAAGAACGGGTTACTGATCCTTCGCTGCGCTCAGGATGACAGGGGAGTAGGGTTCTGCAATAGAGATGACCCAACTTAAGGTACACTGTACAGCAAGCCGCATCACGTTTCACGTTTCACGTTTCAGCAACGGAGTGTAGATGGACGAACAGCTAACAATATCAACACCGGAGCAGGTAGCCTTTGAGTACGAGATGGCGGGCATTGGTTCGCGCTTCGTGGCGGCGCTGCTGGACCACCTGATACTGGGGCTGACGGTGTTCCTTATCTCCTGCGCGGCTTCGATGGTCGGTTTTGTGGGCCTCTTCTCCAACGCGACGGGCGACGATGCGGCGGGTGGGGTGTTCCTGGTGCTGGCGATACTCACCCTGGTGATATTCCTGATCATATGGGGCTATTTCGTCGTGTTTGAGACGGTGTGGAACGGGCAGACGCCGGGCAAGCGTGCGGGCAGGCTGCGCGTCATCCGCTACAACGGCCAGCCCATCGGCGCGGGCGAGGCTATGGTGCGCAACCTCGTGCGGCTCGTGGACTTCATGCCCGGCTTCTACGGGGTCGGCCTGCTGTCCATGTTCATCGACAACAACGCCCGCCGCCTGGGGGACTTCGCGGCGGGCACCATAGTCATCCGAGAGGGCGAGCAGACCCGCCTCCACGATGTGCGCGTAAACCAGGCGGCACCAGCCCAACCCGCCTACGCCACCTCTGCCGGCACGCCGGGACAGCCCCAACCTGCATACTCGCCCTATGTTACAGGCAGCCCCACGCAAAGCCTCCAGTCCGAAGCGCCCAGGCGACCGGACCCGCTGGCGGGCATTTCGATCCGTGAGGTAACGTACGAGGACTACGCCCTGATGCGTGAGCTGGTAGCGCGCGCCAGGCGGGGAGAGCTACCCGGCGACCGTGCCCACGAGCTTGCCACCCGCATGGCCTATGGAGTGGCGGACCGCATGGGGCAGAACTTCGCCGAATGGCAGGCCAGGGGCTGGCAGCCTCTCGTCTTCTTGCAGAGCGTGCTCGACGCTAAGGACATCAGGGGAGAGTAGCGGTCGGAAGCCGTGTTTACGCGAGCCAGGAGATCGAGCGCATGTCTATCCCGGATTTCTACAGCACAGCCTCGCAAGTAAGCTTCACGCTGCTCGGCTTCTGGTGGGCGGTCGTGCAGTTCAGGTACGCCGATTGGGCGGGCAACCCCTGGCGGCGTAGACTGGCGCACGTGGTGTCGCTGTTATTCTTGCTACCTGGTGTTATGTCTCTGCTGTCGATGCTCACGGGGGAGGAGCCGTTGCTGTGGCGGCTCACCTTTGGCCTGGCGGGGGTACTGGGTCTCGTTGCTACTCTGCTGATTGTCCTCGGCACACCCGCTGAAGATGCCGGACGCTGGCTGCGGCCTGGCGCTCTATTTGTGGCCGCACCCCTCTACGCCCTGATAACCCTCTTCGCCCTCGCTCCCGGAATCGCCCGCGACCTGCTGGGGCTGCAACCCTTGCAAGTGGAGGGCATATTGCTGTCGCTTCTAGTCTTCCTGGGCGTTAACCTGGCCTGGTCCCTTTTCTGGGAAGGCAAGCGAAGCGGCGAGAACGGACCTGCGGAACGCTAGCCTTCGTTACCCTCCAGTCGCTTCAGCTCGCGAAAACCACTATCAGGGTAGTTCTGTGGTGTCGAGGACCTGGGTACCTCTCGGAGCGTCAGGGGCATCCGACTGCGGGCCATCCCAAACCAGGGTTCGCGGGCTAACAAAGCGGCGCGTTACTCCCTCAGATGCAAGCGTGACTAGCTGGTTCTTCTTTCGATCCCACACCTGGGCCTCCGTTGAACTGTGCCACACAATAAGGCGCTCGTTGATAGAAGGGGACTCGAAAATGCCGCCTCCACTTACTACGGCTATAGTCTGTTCAAAGGTCTCGTCAATATTGGTCAGCAGGACGCGGCGCCTGTCATCACTGATCCAGACTACGGAGTCCTTGTAAAGGTCAAAACCCACCGGTCTATCAGGCTTGGTCAGTGCCTTCCTGGTGCCATCCTCCAGGTTGAGTACGACAATTGACACTTGTACATCAAGAGGCGTCTGCGCAGGCGTATTCTCAACCTGTGGAACCTTTACATCTATCCAGGCTGCGTAAGGCCACGAAATCACCGGGATGTAACCGTTCGAGGAAAGCGTGGTCACTTGCCCCGTCGGCAAGTCCATTATCTTCACGGCGTTACGAGGGGTGTCCCCCTGGTCCGGGATGGCTTCAGACCAAACTACCTTGCCGTGGTCTACTTGAGCAGAGCCATCACTGCCCAAGGGAGGGAGGCCGTTTTGTTCTTTGGCAGCCTGCGCAATCTGCTTGATGGAATGATCGGCACGATTGTAGGCGTACATGGTCCACGTCGAGAAGAAGCCGGGCTCCTTGGGCGCTTGCGTCCAAACTATCCAGTTCTCGTCGCCCGTTACCCCATAGGGTGTGATGTTACTGTCGCTTACTGTAGCAATCTCCGTAATTTGACCGGAAGTCAGGTCGACTATGACAATCTTACCTGGCTGGTGGGGGTCGGTCTCCGACAGGCTAAAGAAGTTTGAGGTAGCAAGCAGAGACTTGCCGTCGGCAGTAACAGACTGGGAAATTAGATAGTAATACTTGCTCGCCATTGTAGGTATGTACTTCACCCTTGCCAGGACCTGAGAACCCCATGCCTGGGTCATACTGATGCTCACCGCCGTAGGCACAATCACGGTTCCGACAGCAGGTGGAGCCTGCTGAGTGGCTATACCCTCTGGGTCCAAGGGAGTGCCCGTGGGAGAGGTAGGGATTGTATCCTTGGGTGTTGTAGAAACAGCGACTGCGGAAGGTGTAATAGTAGTAACTACTGTCGAGGTTTGAGGGCCGGTTGTGGTGTCCTGATTCCGGTTGTCAGATGACAACGAGTCACAACCTACGAGAAATAATATGGCTGCGCATAGATAGAGTAATCTTACAAACCCACTACGATAAGTAGCAAGGAAAAACATAGGGGAGGGAGCAGGCACGTGCCTGCTCCCTTCGTCTTGTCCCTGTTGAACAACAGGAGATAACAGCTTTACCATACGTAACCGTAGCCCCTCACCTTCATCATCTCGTACACGTTGTCAAAACTCACTCGCTGGTTGCCTTGCGTTAAGGTATAGTTGCGCCAGGGCTGATTAGGATAAACAGTGAAGCCTTGCCCGCCATATGCTGAGTCGACATAATGCACCCAGTCTTTATTGTCGTAGTAACCAGCAACACTGTAGCCACGCACGGCAAACCAATGAGATATGGGCCGGTCTGTGGGATGTCCTGGCAAGGCGGGTGTTACTCCACCCCCGCTTTTGGGGGTATTTTCGTGCACGTCGAACACCAGGGGGAAAGCGGCGTCAATGTCAGTTATCCAGTGGTCGTGCATCTTGTTCTTGTCTAATACCGAACCGGGAGGGCCGACTGGCAAATAATCGCCACCGTACTCGTTATTCTGCCGCCAGCGATTTATGCCGCGCTGCATAGGGTAATGGTACCTCCTCTTAAAGGTGTTCCCAACCCAATCGAAAGAAAAGTAATTCCACAGAGTCTCCTTGTACTCCTCGGTCTGTAAGAACTTACCGTAGACATCGTCGCAGCCTGCCTGGGCCTGATTACATTGAACGGCAAGGAAGACTTGTGACAGGGGATCGCCATATACGCTGTTCCTATTCGTGCGGTTGACGACCGCCCAGTATGTGATTATCGCCTGGGCCGCTGCCGGTCCGCAATAATAGGAGTTATTTTGAGCTATATGGGGAACGTTCCACTTTCGCATAAGGATTATCAATATGGGTACTTATAATAGCATGACTCTGACGTTAGGTCTAGATTGCTGGTAAATGTTCTTTTCTGGTACCAAGCGCGCCTTGACGCTCCCGCAGAACGTTAGGTATCCTTATGCGGGGGTGCGTAGGTCCCGGTGGGCTTCACAGTCTTCAAAACTGCTGTGCGTTACGCTGAGTGGCGCAGGTGGGTTCGACTCCCATGCACCCTCGCCGCGCAAGTACAAGCCAGACCATGCCCGATAGCCAACCGGAGATGGCGGGTTCGTCCGCCCACCTCCCCAGCCATGAGCAGCACCCTTCCCCCAGTTCGTTGGGGGAGGTAGCTGCTCTTTTCTTGAAACTAGGCAGCCTCGCGTTCGGCGGCCCGGCGGCCCATATCGCCATGATGCGCGACGAGGTGGTGACGCGCCGCAAGTGGGTCAGCGACCAGCAGTTCCTCGACCTCCTGGGCGCTACAAACCTCATCCCCGGCCCCAACTCGACCGAAATGGCTATACATCTCGGCTATGTTCGCGCGGGCTGGCGCGGCCTGATAGTGGCGGGCGCTCTCTTCATCCTGCCCGCCATGTTGATAGTCACCTGCCTGGCGTGGCTGTACGTGCAGTACGGCACCACCCCTGAGACCAGGTGGCTGCTCTACGGCATCAAGCCGGTAATCATCGCGGTTGTGGCGCAGGCATTATGGGGCTTGCTAACGACAGCCGTGAAAGGTACTATTCACGGCATACTGGGCGGGAGCGTGCTGGCGCTGTACCTGGTGGGCTTCAACGAGCTGCTTCTCCTGTTTGGTGGGGGCGTCCTGGTCATGCTCTTGGAGCACGCATCGAGGGCGTGGCGTTCGCGCAATCAGGCTGCTTCCTTCGTGCCTTTGCTTGGCATAGCGCCGCTGCTGGCCCAGGCTGGTCCGGGCCTCGCATCGTTCAATCTCTGGACCCTGTTCCTCACCTTCCTCAAGATAGGCTCGGTGCTCTATGGCAGCGGCTACGTGCTGCTCGCCTTCCTGCGCAACGACTTCGTGGAGCGCCTGGGGTGGCTCACCAACCAGCAACTGCTCGACGCCGTTGCTGTAGGCCAGCTAACCCCCGGCCCGTTCTTCACAACTGCCACCTTCATAGGCTACTTGCTGGGCGGCTTGCCGGGCGCGCTGGTTGCCACGCTGGGCATCTTTCTGCCGTCGTTCGTCTTCGTGGCGATAAGCGGCCCGTTCGTGCGCAAGTTACGCCGCTCCCCCTGGACCGCCTCTCTGCTCGACGGCGTGAACGTCGCCGCGCTAGGGCTTATGGCGGCGGTCACCTTGGAGCTAGGCAGGTCCGCGCTGGTAGACGTACTATCAGTGGCAATCGCGTTGGTTGCGTGGCTTGCGCTGGTGCGGTTCAAGGTCAATTCCGCCTGGCTTGTGCTGGCGGGCGGCACCCTCGGACTCGTCGCCTGGACCCTGAACCCCTAGAAGGCCACGCCACATTCCTTCTACTCTCTAAACCCTAACACCCTTGGCGCGTCCTTGGCGTCTTGGCGTCTTGGCGTTTAGCTAATCTGCCGGAACTAACCCTGCGCTAGCACGCCAGCCCTGGTCGCCAGGTCGAGGAAGTTGGCAAGCCCCTTCTGCTCCTGAGGACCCATGCTGTATCGCTGCCGGGCAAGTAGCTGCTTCACGGCGTCTTGCTTCATGCCGAGACGAGCAACGGCTTCGCCCAGGATGGTGGCTTGTTGCTCCTGCGCGCTGCGTTGCGAGCGCCTGAGGGCCTCCTGCAAGGCTTGCCCGGCACCCGGCTTGCGCTGCTCCAGGTCGCGCGAGGTCGCCAGCATTTCCCACACCATCGGCAGGCCCGACTGCACGTACCAGGCGACCCCCATATCTTCCGCCACCCACTCGGCGTTGGGCCGCTTGGCCGCCTGTTTCGCCGCTTCGTCGCCGTACACCAGCCGCGCGGCTTTCGTATCGTAAGCGGGGTCTCCCTCTAGGCGCAGGTTGAGCGTAATGTCGTAGTAGGGTTTCAGCAGCGTGCGGACCAGGTAGTCGGCGGAAGAACCTGCTGCGGAGGGCGTCACGGCGAGGTCGCCACCATCCAGCAAATCGAGCCGCTGGGGCGCAATCAGCAGCACGGTCGCCGTAATGCCCTCGGAAGCCAGTCCCCAGCCACCAAGAGGCGCAATGGTGCCGCTGTTCTGTACCACCCCGGCGGGCGGCACAAACGCCGCGTCAATCTCGCCCCGCAGCAGCGCCCCCAGCAAGCCCGCCGGTGTATCGTGCGCCACCTCCAGCTTCCAGGGAGAGTCGGGCGCGACCCAACCGGCCTTCAGCGGATATAGCAGCGGTAACAGGTTCGCCCGGTCGTAGTATCCGAGCCGTAAATTGTGGAAATCTCCCCCAGGCGTGTCCATAACTTGGAAATCCTCTCCCGGTAGTGATAGAGTAGTCAGCGGTGAGTTGTGAGTTAAGAATTTTGAGTTATGAGTTGAAGGGAGTCATCACAAACACAAAACACAGCGCCAAACGCGCACAAC
>JALZHI010000237.1 GCA_030913985.1 Chloroflexota bacterium
GTTGTGAGTTATCAGAGTTTCTCGTAGTAACAACTCATAACTCACAACTCATAACTCACAACCCGGAGAAATGGTCTACATCGGTGCGATAATCCTGTTCTTTACCGCCCTCGTGCAGTCGGTGGTGCTTCCGCAGGCGGTGCCCATATCGGCGCGGCCCCACTTCGTGGTACTGCTGGTGGTGGCGGTGTGCATAGCCGAGAGCCTGTACGAAGCGGTCATCTGGGGCTTCATTGGTGGGTTGATGCTCGACCTGTTGAGCGGCCCGGCCTTCCCCATAGGCACCAACGCCCTGATACTGGTGCTGTTGGCCCTCCTTGCCAGCATGGGGCAGGCCGACCCGTTTCACAACCTGTTACTGGTGCCTTTGGTCACGGTGTTCATAGCCACGGTCTTCTACCACGTCTTGATGATGGGTGTGTCGCTGGCGCTGGGACACGACGTGGCCTTGCTGGACAATATGCTGAGAGTGGCCCTTCCCGGTGCCGTCCTCAACGCGATCCTGATGCCGGTGGCGTACAGCGCCATCCTCTGGCTCAGTGAGCGTGTGGGCCGCCGGGTACGTGTGGAGTGGTAGGTACGGATTTGGGAATTGGGATTTCGGATTGCGGATTTGGTAGCTATCCAACAATTCCGAAATCCGAAATCCCAATTACCAAAACGAAGAAATGCTGAACGAGACTGTAAAACGCAAATACACTGCCATGTACGTGGCTATGGGCTTGATGTTCGCCCTGCTCGCGGGGCAGCTTTATCGGCTGCAAATCGTTGAGGGTGGCAAGTACGTCGTGCTGGCCGAGAACAACCGCGTGCGGACGGTGCCGCTGAAGGCCACGCGCGGGGTAATTTACGAGCGCAACGGCACCCGCCTGGTGGTCAACAATCCCTCTTACAACGTCCTGGTCACAGCCGCCGACCTGCCCGACGTGAACTGCGCCGTGCAGAACATCGAAGGCTCGAAGGTGGTACGGGACCTGGCGACCATATTGGCACCCAGGGTAGACGGTGTCGCTAAAGTCCCTTACGTGCTGGCCCTGCGGCCCGCCGACCTCACAGCCGCCAACGAAGAAGCCCTCGAGCTCACAGGCGTGGACAAGCAGGGTGAGGTGGCTAACCTGCTGTCCAACATCCTGCAACTGCACGCCGACAACCTACGCGCCCCCATCAACGACCTGATGCAGAACTACGGCAGCAGCGCCACCATATTTACCGTCCGCACGGACGTGACTGCCGAACAGGCGCAGGCCATAATGGCCGAAGAGGACCGCCTGCCCGGCATCTCGGTCTACACCCAGGTCGAATACAACTTCCTCAAGGGCTTTGAAGACTGCCTCAAGCCTGTGGTAGTCCAGCAGGTAGGCTACGACACGATGCAGAGCCTCGAAGTGCAGATTTCCCGCCTGCGCGGCGTAACCGTCTCGCCCGAGCCGACGCGCCACTATGTTGACGGGCCCCTCTTCTCGCACTTGCTAGGCTACGTGGGCCGGATCTCGGAAGAGGAATACACCGCCGCCCAGCAGCAGTACGGGGAAGAGGCCAACCCCCACGAGAAAGACGACACTATTGGCAAGACCGGCCTTGAGGCCTCGCTGGACGAGCACCTGCGCGGCAAGAAAGGCGTGCAGAGCGTCATCGTCAACTCGCACGAGCAGGTAGTCTCCCAGGTTGCCGCCCAGGCGCCCATCACCGGCAACAGCGTCACCCTGACTATCGATGCTGGCCTGCAAAGAGCGGTGACCGAGGCAATGAAGAAGGGACTGACGAGCGCCAACGTAAAGGCGGGCGTGGCGATTGTGGTCCGCGTGAACGACGGCCAGGTGCTCTCGATGGTGTCGCTGCCTTCATATGATAACAATCTCTTTACCAGGGGCATCAAGCAGCAGGAGTTCGACACGTTGCTGCACGACCCGACCCTGCCGATGTTCAACCGGGCGGTGGGCGGCGCATATCCGCCCGGCTCGACGTACAAGATGATCTCGGCGGCGGCAGCACTCCAGGAGGGCGTCGTCAAGGTTGACACCACCCTTGTGTGCCCTGGTCTGATTGAGGTACCCTTCACCGGGAACGAGACCAAGCGTAACCCCTACCGCGACTGGCGCGCCGCCGGACATGGCACAATAAACGTCATTGAAGCCCTCATGGTGTCGAGCGACGTGTTCTTCTATATCACCGCAGGCCCCCGCCAGGAAGACCAGGTCATCAAGAAGAGTGACGGCACCCGCCAGGTCATCTGGACGCGCTATTATCATCCAAAAGGACGCACTCCAATCGAGTTCAACGGGCTGGGTATCGAGCGGCTGTCCAACTACGCTCGCGCCTTCGGGCTGGGCAGCAAGACCGGCATCGACTTGCCCGGCGAAGTCGCCGGCCTCGTACCCGACCAGACCTGGAAGGACAGGGTGGACCCCAGCAACCCCTGGTCCCTCGGTGACACCCTGGTTACCGCCATCGGGCAGGGCTACAACCTCGTGACGCCCCTGCAACTGGTGAACGCCACGGCAGCCGTCGCCAACGGCGGCACCCTCTACAAGCCGCAACTGGTGGAGAAGATCACCGGCCCAGGCGGCGAGCTTGTGCAAGGCTACACTCCCCAGGTGCTAGGCCAGGTACCCGTGTCGCCTGAGCACCTTGCCGTGGTGCGCGAGGGCATGCGCCAGGTGGTGGTGAACCAGGCCAGGGGCACCGCGGCCTCCCGCATCACGTTGAAGAGCTTCGAGTGGGCCGGCAAGACCGGTACCGCCGAGTTCGGCGAGATAATCCGCATGGAAAAGGGTAAGGAAATCCGCCGCGCTCACGCCTGGTTCACCGCCTTCGCCCCGTTTGACAAGCCCGAAATCGCCGTCGTCGTGCTCCTGGAAGGCGGCGAGGAAAGCCTGGAAGGTTCCACCTTCGCCGTGCCCGTCACGGACGAGATTATGAAGGCGTACTTCAAGGTGGATAAGTAGTTAGTGGTTAGTAGTTAGTGGTTAGTGGTTCGAAGTCATCTCCAGAATGAAGATACGGGAGATGAGTACCCAAAGCCCCACCTTGTCATTTCGAACGCAGTGAGAAATCTCGTCCGCTACCGGGATG
>JALZHI010000165.1 GCA_030913985.1 Chloroflexota bacterium
GGCGTGATGAGCGGCTACCCATGTGGAGCGCCGGGCGAGCCTTGCGTCACCCCTAACAGCCTCTATTTCCGGGCATCGGGCAACGCCACGCGCGGCCAACTCACCAAGATAGTGGCGAACGCCGCCGGGTTCGATAACACCCCGCCGCAGGGCCAGTACACCTTCGCGGACGTGCTTCCGAACAGCCCGTTCCACATCTACACGGAGCGCCTGCTGTCGAGCAGGCCGAACGTCATGGGTGGTTACCCCTGCGGCGGGAGCAACGAGCCTTGCGACGCTCAAAGCAGGCCCTACTTCCGCCCCAACGACACCCTCACCAGGGGCCAGACAGCCAAAATCGTCTCCAACACCTTCTATCCAGGCTGCCAGACTCCCTGATGTTAGACAGGTAAGAGACGAAACCGCCAAGGACGCCAAGGACGCCAAGAGCGCGCCAAGGTTAAGATAGTGTTCTAAGCAAAGAGGACCAGGGTACGTTATCAGTACCCTGGTCTTCTTGCTCATAACACCCTTCTAAACCTTGGCGCTATTCTTGGCGTCCTTGGCGTCCTTGGCGGTTCCGTCTATTCCGTCTCTTCCCCTACTTACTGCCCCTGCCTGTAGGTCATGAAGTAGAAGTTCATGCGCTGGGCCTGGCCGGGGCTGAACTCGGTCATGCAGGGGTCGTCGCTGTAGTCCATGAAGTTGTGCACGGGGTCGAGGCCGGGAGCGGCGCAGGTGTCGATGCCGACCGGGCAGCCGCTGGCTGGGTACCGCTCGGCGGGAGTGTCGTCCACGTAGTCACCGACGTTGGAGCAGCCGTTCTGGAAAGTGTGGTAGAGGCCGGTCCAGTGACCGACTTCGTGGGTGGCCGTGTCGCCTTCGTTGAAGCCCGTAATGTCACCGCCGGGCAGCGAGCCGTGGTGCACCACCACACCGTCGAGGTTAGGGTTGCTCTTGTACTTGTGCGCCCACGTAGCCCAACCGAGATAGCCCCCGCCGCTCGTCGTGTAGACATTGAGGTCGTCGCCGCTGCCCTTGCGTAGGGCGGTCTTGGCGCGGCGCTCGGCTATGGAGTTATAGCCCATGTTGTACCACTCGTCGTTGGCGGTGCGGTCCACCCCCGCCAGCACGAACGAGAAGCCGGTGCCCGCGAACCCTTCGTTGAGCACCCGCATCTGCCGGGCTATGCGAGCATCCGATACGTAGCCCTCGCCCTTGGAGCTGGTAATGACGTGGAAGTAGACGCTGACCACGTAAGTGGCGGTGGCTTTCTGCGCGCCGGGCGTCTTGTAGCCGGTCTTCTGCTTGACCTCTTGCTCGACGGCGGCCGCCTCGGTGCTGCTCACGTCGCTCGTAGCGCATTTCTGGACGGGTCCGGCAGCAACCGCAGCAGTGGGTGCGGCGTCTACGTTGCTAGCGCCCGTCGTGTAAAAGGCCATACCCAGGAACAGACTGACTCCAAGCGCGAATGAAGCGCAACGTGCGGCGGTTTGCTGCCACGACGGTAAAGTGTTACCTGCCATTATTTCCTCCCTCTCATAGCCGGACGGATTATCGTCTATGTGGAACCGGGCCATGAGTATACTCAACTCAAAGCGCCCTTTAGAACGTGCATACTCTCCACAGTCATAAATGTGGAACGCGGGCTGTGGTTGTATGCGCGTGCCCGTACCACCACGTGTAGATGTCAAGTATAGCGGAGCGCGGGCACCGAGTCAACAGGTATTTGCTGTTATCAGGGGGTGGTTACGCTCGCATAGGACGACGCCCGTCGATTGATCCCGTACAAGGTGCAGAGTGCGAAGGACGACGCCCGTCGATTGAAATCGAGGGCTACACCTTGCAAAGTCTGCCGAAGGGCAGACTGATTCATCTTTGAGTATCTAAAGAGACCTTGGACGATGTATTAGTCCCGCAGGGACTTCGCAAGGTGTAGCCCTCGATTTCAATCGACGGGCGTCAGATTTGCAACCAAGAAGGTCCTTACTACCACTGGCTGTCTCCTGGCGAGCATGCCCACTCCTATGCCATTATGAAGGCAGCACGTCACCCGCCAGCACGCGGCGCTCGACCCCGCCGTCTGTGAGCACCACCAGCGCGCCGTCGGCATCCACCCGCAGCGCCTTGCCCCGCACCCGACCGCCTGCCCCGTTGCTCTCCGGCTCCACGATGGATACCCACTTGCCAATCGTCTCCAGCGCCGCCACCCACTCGGCGTGTACGGTGCTGAACTGCCCGCCCTGCAAGAGTAGATAGAGGCTCTCGAATTCGCTGAGCACCCTGGCGAGCACCTCCACCCTGTCCACTTCTCGCCCTAGTTCGGCAGAGAGCGATGTAGCGGTGTCGCGCAATGGGCCGAACTGCTCCCTTTGCAGGTTGACGTTGATGCCGAAGCCTAGCACCGAGAAGGCCCATTCGCCCCCGGAGAACTCGCTCTCGCTCAGTATGCCCGCCACCTTGCGGCCATTGAGCAGCAAGTCGTTAGACCACTTGATGGCCGGGTCCAGCGCGCCCGCTCCCACTGTTCTGAGGGCGCGGTGGATGGCTACGGCAGCGGCTATGGTAATGTAGAAGGCTTGTTGTGGGGCGAAACGCGGGCGCAACAGCACTGAGCAAAGGACGCAGCAACCAGGGGGCGCTACCCACGTGCGGCCCAGCCTGCCCCTACCAGCCACCTGCTCCTCGGCCAGCACGACCAGACCTTCCGCCTCGCCCAGCCGCGCCGCCTGCTTGACAAGGTCGTTGGTCGAGCCGACCTGCGGGTGTAGCTCGATGCGGCGGCCCAGGATGTTGGTGGTGAGGTGGGACTTGATGGCGGCGGGGGCGTAGTCTTGCATCAGCCTATCCAAGCACCCGGTCCAACGCCAGTTGCGCGCCGTACTTTGCCTTGTTCAACGCGGTGTACCGGAGACGTTCGCTCAACGGTAGGCGGCCCAATCTGCCTTTCAGGATGCCCCTTATGTACCTATCAAGACCTATAAGCCTGAAGTCCTCGTGTATCCACAGCCCGGACTCCTGGTTTGTGCCGATTTCTCTCATCACATAGGTGGACATAGGCTCATAGCGTATGCGAGCGTGGGTGGTTCGTCGAGGAGCAGCAATGGCGTCTAGGTCGCGCAGCAACAGCTTGAGCACAGGCTCCCAGCACACCACCAGCACGGCCTGGCAGGTGAGGTATACCTGCCCTGGCTGGCTGCCTTGCAGTATCACGAAGTTGTCTCTCGACAGCCGGGCTTCGTCGAGGGTGCGTGGAGATGCGGGGTCGCTATTTGGGACCGCTAACCTGTAGGGTGACAAGTTGTCGTTGCTGCCGAGCATAAATGGCCCTGGTGTCTTAGTAGTTGATCTTGAAGGGCCGCAGACGAGCTTGCACTGGTGACGGGCCGGACGCCTGCCTGAGCCGCTCGGCATAGTCGGACCGGCTTTGTAGATCGGTATCGAGTGCTACTTTGTGGTCCCAGTAGTAGGCTAGTGCCGAGTAGACCTGACCGAGCGTTAAATAAGGGTGGTTGAACTGAATTTCTTCGGGACTCCAGCCGAAAGAATTGTACTCTACAACAAGCTCGACAACCTTCATGGAGGTGCCTGCGATCTCGGGCACCCCTTGATCGTTCAAGACGACATGCTCGTATCCGGTATTGTTTACCGCCATTGCCGAACCCTTTCCTTCCGCTAAGCATGGAAATTATAGAGCATGTCGAAACATTCGGCCCGTAATCTCAACCCTGCTCATCGGGGAAGCGGAAGCCCTTCGGTAGTAGCTCCTCTACCGTCATCTCCCACTTGCCCTCGCCCAACTCCGGCGCGGCGACCATGATTACCCGCAGGCCGGGGGCAAGCTCGAACAGCACCTGGCGACAGACACCGCAAGGGCTGGTCGGCTCGGCGTTGTCGGCTGCCACGGCTATCGTGGTGAAGCTGCCCGCCTTGCCCGGCGTCTCGCCAGCCGCGATAGCAGCGCCGATAGCCACCCGCTCGGCGCAGATGGTGGGCGAGTAAGCCCCGTTCTCTATGTTGCAGCCGGTGTATACCTCGCCGTTCCCAGCCAGCAAAGCCGCTCCCACTCGGAAGTGCGAGTAGGGTACGTAGGCGCGGGTGCGAGCGTCAAGGGCCAGTTGGATAAGCTCTTCGTCGTTCATGGGGGTTCTGAAACGTGAAACGTGAAACGTGATGCGGTTTGCTCTTGTTGGTACGTGAATGTGAGACCTTTGCTTTAGTGGAACCCTGTTCCTCCTGTCATCCTGAGCGTAGCGAAGGATCAGGTGGGTAGGCGAGAGTCTACAACATTATGGATGGTAACGGTATAGGAACATTGGTCCCTCAATTGGAAGAGTCAAACTCGGGCCACTGATCCTTCGCTACGCTCAGGATGACAGGGGGAACAAGGTTCCACTAAAGCAACATAGTAGTATTCACGAACCAAATACATGAGCCGCATCACGTTTCATGTTTCACGTTTCAGCATCACTCCTCCTCTTCCGGTTCCGCCTGGTCTTCGGCCTCTTCGGGGCCGTGGCGGATGATGGCTAGCTGCTTGATACGCGTGCCCTCGGTGCTGAGCACGGTGATTGTATGGTGGTCGACTTGTAGGGCGTCGCCAGGGTCGGGCACGCGGCCCAGTTGCTCGTAGACGAAGCCGCCTATCGTGTCCGAATCCTCGGCCTCCCACTGGACGTGGAACAGTTCGTTGATGTCGTCCAGCGGCACGCGGGCATCCACGTGGGCCTCGGTGTCGCTTATGACCTCCACCATCTGCGGCTCGACGTCGTACTCGTCGCGGATTTCGCCCACGATTTCTTCCAGCAGGTCCTCGATGGTCACCAACCCTGCCGTGCCGCCGTATTCATCAACTACGATGGCGAGGTGCATGCGCGTTCTCTGTAGCTCCCGCAGCAACTCGTCCACCTTCTTGGTCTCCGGTACGTAATGAACCGGGCGCATAACCGTGGTCACCGGCTCGTCGACCTGGTCGCTGCGGATGGCGCGCAACATGTCCTGCACGGTAGCCACGCCGAGCACGCTGTCTATCGACTCGTGGTATACCGGGATGCGGGTGTGGCCCGATTGCAGGGCCACGTCGGCGGCGTCGGCCACCCGGCAATCGTCCTCCACGGCCACAATATATGGGCGGGGGGCCATCACTTCGCGCACCACGGTGTCACCGAACTCGAAGATGGAGTGGATTAGCTCCTCCTCCTCCTGCTGGATGACGCCCTCTTCCTCGCCCACGTTGACCAGCATCCGCAATTCTTCCTCGGTCACGAAGCGCCCGGCGGGAGTGCTACGCCCACCCAGCACCCGCACGAAGGGGCTAGCCACAAAGGACGACAGCGCCACCAGCGGTCCTATCACGCGCCTCATGGTGTTGATGGGGCCGTAGAGAGCGAGCGCCGTTCGTTCGGGGTTGCGCACCGCCAGCGCCTTGGGCACCGCCACGCCGAAGACGAGTACGAGCAGCGCGGCCACGCTCACCGCCAGCAGGTGCGACCACCATGTGGCGAAGTGGGACGAGGAGAAGTAGGCCAGGGCACCTATGGCTAGGAGGCTCAGGACGTTTACGAACAGGATTACGTTGGAGAACCGTTGGGGGTCGGCCAGCATGTCGTTTATTGCCTGGGCGCGAGGCACCCCGCGTTCCATAAGCTGGCGTAATCTCAGGCCGGAGATGTGGGTGAGGGCGGTCTCAACCGCGGAGTCGATTGCTATAAGAACAAGGCATAGCACTGCCGCGACAAGTGCTATCCAACTGTCAGGCTCCAAACTGTGGGAGAACTCCTACTAGGTCGAAAAGTACCGAGTACCGAGTGTCGAGTTCCGAGTAACTCGTAAGGCGTACTTCTCTAAACTGCTACATTATCATAGTATACCAAGTTCGTTCCACCCCGCGTGTCTTCCTCAGAACTCGGCACTCGGCACTCGGTACTCACTACCTGAACAGCGCGCTCACCGACCTGTCTTCGTGGATGTGTAATATGGCCTCACTGAATAGCTGGGCGATGCTTACCACCTCGATTTTGCTGTTGGGGTGACGGTTTACGCCGGGTACGGGTATCGTGTCGCTGATGAGCACGCGGGTGAAGGAGGACGATTCCAGCAGATCCAGCGTTTCGGGGGCGAAGGCGGCGTGGGTGGCGCAGGCGTACACGGCGCGGGCGCCACGGTCCAGCAGCATGTCGGCGGCGGCGCAGAGGGTGCCGCCCGTCATAATCATGTCGTCTATGAGCAGCGCCGTCTTGCCGCGCACGTCGCCCACCATCTCGACCGCGTATGACTGGTCGGCTGTGGGGCGTTGCTTGGCGATGATAGCGAGGTCCACGTGCCCGCCCAGGCGCTCGCGCACCTCCATCGCCCAGCCGACGCGGCCCTGGTCGGGGGCCACCACCACGGGGTCGGGCAGGTCAAGCTCGCGGCAGCGGTCGGCCAGCAGGCGGCGGCCCTGCAAGTGGTCCACCGGGATGTTGAAGAAGCCCTCGATGGCGGGGGCGTGCAGGTCGCACGTGAGTATGCGGTTCACCCCGGCCACCTGTAGCAGGTCGGCCACCAGCTTGGCGGTGATAGGCTCGCGGGCGCGGCTCTTCTTCTCTTGCTTGGCGTAGCCGTAGTAAGGTATTACAGCCGTGATGCGCTCGGCGGAGGCCCGCTTGATCGCGTCCACCATGATGAGCATTTCCATCAGGTGGTGGTTGACGGGGTGGCAGGTGGGTTGGATGATGAACACGTCGCTGCCGCGCACGTTCTCCTCGATCACGACGCGCGTCTCGCCGTTGCGGTACTGCGTCACCATCGCCCCGCCGACCTTCATCCCCAGGTGCTCGGCTATGGCGTGGGCCAGCGCGGGGTGCGCGTTGCCGGTGAATAGCTGCAATCGACCAGACATATCACCCCTCCAGGCATTTTGGATTTTGGGTTGCGGATTTTGGATTTGCTGCACCCTACCCCTCCTCCTCCTGCTCTACGTCTGTTTGTGCCTCTCCTGCTTCCTTGGGAGGCTCCAGCCTGCGTATCATGCGGGCGGGGACGCCTACCACCATCGTGTGGGGCTGCACGTCCTTGGTGACTACGCTGCCCAGGCCCGTTATGGCCCCGTCGCCTACCTCGATGGGGGCGCGCAGCATTGTGTCGCTGCCCAGGAAGACCTTCTTGCCTACTGTGGTCCGGTTCTTCTTCACGCCGTCGTAGTTGGCGGTTATGGTGCCCGCGCCGATGTTGGTGCCCTCGCCTATGGTGGCGTCACCCACGTAGCTGAAGTGGTTCATGTTCACGTTGGGTTCGATGGTGGAGCGCACCACCTCGCCGAAGTTGCCCATGCGCACGCCTTGCATCAGGTGCGCGCCCTGGCGCAGGTGGCTGTAGGGGCCAATGCTCACGTCGCGCTCGACCGTGCTCCCCTCCAGCATGGAGGCTACGATGCGGCAGTTCTCCCCGACCGTCGAGCTGATGATGTGCGTGTTAGGCCCCAGCACGCAGCCGGTGGCTATGCGAGTCGCGCCTTCCAGTATGACGCCTGGATAGAGCATGGTGTCGGGGTCGAGGTGCACGTCCATGCCGAGGTAAACCGTGTCGGGGGCGAGCATGGTCACACCGGCCTCCAGCCACTGGCGGCGCAGGCGGCTCTGCACAATCGCCTCGGCCTCGGCTAGCTGGGCGCGGCTGTTGATGCCCATCGTCTCCTCTATGCCTTCGAGGGTGAAGGTCAGCAGGCGGCGCTTGCCACGGGCGGCCATGCTAAGGGAGGAGGTGCTGCCTGTGCCGCGCTCCTCTCTAATAGCCATGCCTATCAGGTCGGTGAGGTAGTACTCACCGTTTACGTCGTTCGGCCCAAGCGAGTGCAGGCTGTTCCAAAGCCAGTCGGACTCGAAGGCGTACACGCCGCTGTTGATCTCGTTGATGGCGCGCTGCACCATGTTGGCGTTGCGCTCCTCCACCACGGCGAGCACGTTCTGGTCCTTGTCGCGCACCACGCGCCCGTAGCCGGTGGGGTCCTGCACTATAGAACTGAGCATGGTGACGCGGGGGCGGCTCTGGCGATGGCGCGAGAGGAGCTGGTTCAGCGTGTCGGTGCGGATGAGGGGGGTATCTCCGTACAGCACCAGCACGGGGCCGTTGTAGCCCCGCAGCGCCTCGCGCGCCATGAGCACGGCGTGCCCTGTGCCCAACTGCTCCGGCTGGCGGGCGTAGGTGATGGGGAGGGAACCGTCGGGGCCGTAGGAGTTGCCAATGGTGTCCGCCACCTGCTCCGCGCCATGCCCGACCACGAGCACGGTATGGGTGGGGGAGAGCGGTGCCAGGGCGCGCAAAACATGAGCAGCTAGAGGTAGGCCGGCCAGGCGGTGCAGCACCTTCGGCTGCCGCGACTGCATCCGCTTGCCCAGCCCCGCCGCCAGGACTACAACCGAGAGCGGCTGGCTCTCCATAGGGGTCTATCCTTTGTCAGAATATGGTGCGTGTGGGGCTTCCGGTGAGGTAGCCCCATGTTAGCAGGTGGGGCAGCGGCTGTCAAGTTCGAGGGAGCTAAACGCCAAGACGCCAAGACGCCAAGGACACGCCAAGAGAGTTAAGGTTTGGAGAGTACAAGAAGGACCAGGGTACAACACCACGTACCCTGGTCCTTTTCCATAGAACACCTACCCACTCTTGGCGTGGTCCTTGGCGTCTCCGCGTCTTGGCGTTTAGCTCCCTTCAGCTTCGGGGGTGCGCTTGCCGAGTTCCATGTCGAGCATGAGGAGGGCGGCGCGGTTGTCGCCTATCATGCGTAGCTGCTCGACTATGGTGCCGGCGTTGCTCTCCTCCTCCACCTGCTCGGTGATGAACCATTGCAGGGCGGCCTGGGTAGCGTAGTCGTTCTCATGAGCGGCCTTTTCGTAGAGGCTCTCTATCAGGCTGGTGACGTGTCGCTCGTGGTTCAGGGCCTGCTCCATCACCTGCAAGGGCGACCTGAAGTCTGCCGTGGGCGCGGGTATCTCCCTCAGTTCCACCTTCCCGCCGCGCTCGTTGAGGTAGTCGAACAGCCTCAGCGCGTGAGCCTCCTCCTCCTGGTACTGCAACCGCATCCAGTGGGCCAGCCCTCCCAGGCTTATCGACTCGAAATACGCCGACATAGACAGGTATATGAATGCCGAGTAGAACTCCTCTTTGATCTGCTCGTTGATCGCATCCTGTACGGATTGCTTTATAGCCATTGGTTCCTCCTGTTTGTGACCTGACTCTTAGGCTCTTAGAGCAGTATTGTACAGCATCTCGCAGAGTTCTTTCAGGTATTCGATAGCGCAATCACCGCAAAGCCGAAGTAGGATGACAGTAGAACCATATCTCCCTCTGTCATCCTGAGCGTAGCGAAGGATCAGTGACCCGTGTTTGACTCTTCCTAATTGATGCGGCAGCATTTCTCTCGCCGCCATCATCCTCAATTTGTAGACTCTTATCTACCCACCTGATCCTTCGCTACGCTCAGGATGACAAGGGGGAGAGGGCCGTTGCGGATCGTATTACCTGCGCACAGCCCTCACTACAGACAAAAAACGACAAAAACAAACCCCCTGCCGCGAAGGAGGGGGTTTGTCTTTGCGCCCAATCTTTTGTAAGCCCAAATCGTAAGTTAGCTTGGCAACTCAGGCTCTAGCACGGCAAAGGTAACAGGAGCCAGGAGTGAACTAGTTCCAATTGACGCTGGCGGCCTTGTTCCAATTCACGCTACCGCGGACCGCCGTGGCCTTATTCCAGTTCACACTACTCCAATTCACGCTATCTGCCTTGTTCCAATTGACGCTGCCCCAGTTCACGCTGGTGGCCTTGTTCCAATTGACGCTGCCCCAGTTCACGCTGGTGGCCTTGTTCCAGTTGACGCTGCCCCAATTGACACTGTTCGCCTTGTTCCAGTTCACACTGCCCCAATTGACGCTGGTGGCCTTGTTC
>JALZHI010000166.1:0-6986 GCA_030913985.1 Chloroflexota bacterium
GGTCCGACCCCGGTGCTAATCTCCTATAGCTGCGTTCTCGATGTCATACCGTTTTAGGAAGGTTAATGAATGGCTGGGTCTAACATCTTACGTTTCCTGGGCCTGGGTGCCCTCACCGCTACGCTGTCCGGCACAACCGCGATGGTTTTCAAGTTGCAACGACCTCCCGACAGGATACCGGAGGTGGATGCGTTACGGGAAGACCCGCCGGGTGGGGGCACCTGGCCGTTGGTGTCGATAGTGGTGCCCGTTCGCAATGAGGAGCGCAATCTACCACGCTTGCTGCCTTCCCTCCTGTCGCAGAGCTACCCTAACTACGAGGTGGTAGTGGTGGACGACCAGTCAATCGACGCCACGCCGCAGATACTGGCCGAGTGGTCGGCGCGGGATGAGAGGCTGAAGGTCATAAGGGGCAAGGAGCTACCGAAGGAAGAAGGCTGGCACGGCAAGCCGCACGCTATGTCGCAGGGCGTGAAGGTGGCGCGGGGCAAATGGGTGCTCTTTACCGACGCCGACACCAAGCACAGCGAACTTTCGGTCTCGTCCAGCATGGCCTACGCGCTAAAACATAGTGTGGACCTGCTCACCATCTCGCCCTGCCCGGAACTCGTCACGCCTTCCGAGCGGCTGCTGATGCCGGTGGCCTTCATGGGCATAGGCACCTTCTTCCCCGCCAGCAAGGTGAACGACCCCAACAGCGAGGTCGCCATCGCCAACGGCCAGTACATCTTCATCCGGCGCGAAGTTTACGACGCTGTGGGCGGCATAGAGCGTGTGAAGGACAAGATTGCCGAGGACCTGGAGTTCGGCAAGGTGGTCAAGTCGGCGGGGTACCGGCTCTACCTAGGCGACGGGCAGCACCTGATGACGGTGCGCATGTACACCAACCTCCGCGAATTGTGGGAGGGCTGGGGCAAGAACACGGTGCTCTCTTTCCGCGAGAACCCGGTGGTGGGCGTGCTGGGGGTGCCCTCGATAGTGCTCTCGCCTACCCTGCCCCTCGTCTGGCTGAAGTGGGCCAGGCGCAGTTGGAGGACCGCCGACCGCACCCGCAAGCCCGCCGACGAGCTAGCCGCCGCCTGGGTGAGCGCCCTCGCCATCATGGGCACGTTGGTGCCTTTCATCTACCGCCGCCGAGTAGACCGGCTGCTCGGCCTGGGCATCGGCTGGACGCTGACCCAACCCCTCGGCACCGTCGTCTTCGGCCTCATCCTCCTCAACTCCTTCATCCGCCTCATCACAGGTCGAGGCGTCACCTGGAAGGGCCGCACCTACGCGAATCGGAAGGCATAGGAGACGAAAACCGCAAAGGCGCGAAGAGCGCAAAGGTTACGCAAAGATAACGATTGTGTCTTGAGAAAAAGGGCCACGGTACATGTAATCGTACCCTGGCCCTTTTACGTTAGAACACCACCTTAATCAATGGTGTCCTTTGCGCTCTTTGCGCCTTTGCGGTTTTCGTCTACTTACCCTGTATGGGATTGCACGAAGCTCCATACGCGCTGCCAGACTTGCTCGCGTTCGGTGTCGAACACTACGCCATGTCCGCTGTTGTGCCACCATTCAAGGTCTTTCTCTGGTGAGCCGATGTGCTTGTAGAGGTACCTGGCGCTGCGGGGGTGGATTACGCCGTCGCGGACGCCGTGCATGATGAGGGCGGGGGTGCGCACGTCGGGTAGCACCTTGCGGGTGGTGCGCATCAGGTTGAGCAGGCGGTCCACCGCGACTAGCGGGTAGCGGCGGTACGAGTAATAGCGGGTATGGGCCTCCGGGTCGGTGTTGCTGCCGGGGCGTCTGACGTTATGCCAACGCACCACGTGGCGCACTACCGGGATGAGGTGGATACGGCGGTCGCGGAAGTAGATGGGCGAGGATATAGTGACGATCCCCGCGGCCTGCTCTGGGTGCGTCACGCACAGGCGCAAGCCTAGCAGCCCGCCCATCGAGAAGCCGATAATCACCACCTTGCGCCCCTCACGTCGCAGCCGCGCCAGCCCCTCCTCCGCGGAAGCGAGCCAGTCCCGCCATGTGAGGCCCTTCAGCTCCTCTGGCCTGGTGCCGTGCCCCGCCAGCCTGACGCCCTCCACCCGCGCCCCCTGCTTCGCCAGGAACATGCCCAACCCGCGCATCTCCGGTGGGCTGCCACTGAAGCCATGTATCAGCAAGCACCCTACCGGCGAGTCCTCCGGTCCGTAGGCAAACGGCTCCAGGTCTAGGTCGGGCTGGGGTGGCAAGGCACGCCGCCTCAACCGGAAGCGGCGGGGGACAGTAGGCATGTTGGGATGGTAAAACGTGGTGGAGAGAATGTCAAAGGCGACGATGGAAGATGGAGGTTGGACGATGGAGGTTAGACGATATTGCATTAGAGTTGTCGTGTGAAATGCATTAAGGTCGCCAGCCGACGCCCGGCGATTGAAATCGCGGGCTACACAAGGCAAAGTCTGCCCTGCGGCAGACTGGTTCATCTACGAGTATCTTAGGAGAAATTACAAGGTATATTAGTCCCGCAGGGACTTTGCCTTGTGTAGCCCGCGATTTCAATCGCCGGGCGTCGGCTTGGCAACAAGGGTGCTATTCATTGACCAGGAGCGCCAGAAGTCCGTTACCGGCGTTGCTGCATCACTGACAACCCATTGGTTGAAAAGCGATGTTGCTTCATTTATAACGGTAGCTAGCCCTACTTTTGGGATTACTCCAATCAGCAGGCATACAATGTCAACAGACCAGGCCACCCCAACACAGCCCACACGTAAAGAGCACTTCGACATACCCGATCTCCGCATACTGCCCACCTCGGCGTTGGTGTTGCACGAGCACGCCGACAGCAAGCGGGTAGCGCGGCTGGAATCACGGCTCCAGAGGGACGGCTCCCTCAAGAACCCGCCCATCGTGGCCCCTATACCGGGCACCGACCGTTACGTGGTGCTAGACGGGGCCAACCGGGTGAGCGCCCTGGTCTCTATGGGCAGCCCGCACGTGCTCGCGCAGGTGGTTGACTACAACTCCGACGACGTGCAGCTATACACCTGGTACCATCTCATCACGGGCCGCACTCCCGCCACCTTCCTGGACGAGATAAGCCAGGTAGAGGGCATTACCATCCAGGAAGCCCCGCTTGACCTTGCCCGCGCGGCCCTGGCAGACAAGATGATACTTGCCTACCTGGTGGTGCCGGACGAGCAGGAGGGCACCCGTGTCTACCTCATTGACGGCGTGCCGGGCACCGACCACCACGGGACCGTGACTTCCACCGCCCTCCTGAATGCCACGGTGGACACCTACAAGGGCGACCCCCACGTGACTATCCATCGGGTGAGCACCGACGACCTGGCCGAGCTGGTGGAATACTACGACCACGTAAGCGGCCTGGTGGTCTTCCCGCCCTACACCCCCGATGACATCCTTAAGCTAGCCACCACCGGCATGGTAGTGCCCACCGGCATCACCCGCCACATCATCAGCCCCCGTGCCCTCCGCGTGAACATGCCTATCGACATCCTCATGTCCGACGAACCCCTGGAACAAAAGACCGCCTGGTGGCACGACCAGCTAAAGCGCAAGCTAGCCGCCAACGAGATGAGGCTCTACCAGGAGTCGACGTATCTTTTTGATGAGTAGACGACGGACGATAGACGATGGACGATGGACGATAGACCATAGACCATAAACCATAGACGATAGCTCTTCTACCATCGTCCATCGTCCATCGTCCATCGTCCGCCTGGCTCGCCTGGCCCCACACCTGCTATAATAGGTGTGAGTGGCTTACTGAAAAGGAGGCAAACAAAATGGCAGATACTGATATTAAGGCAGAGAGCGCCCGCGCGGCTTCGGCGGGAGTAACCGAGGAAGATATTAGAGAGGCAATTCGCAACGAAGTGTATGACCCGGAAATGGGCATCAACATCGTGGACCTGGGCCTGATATACGACATCACCGTGGCCGACAGCAAGGCCGACATCACCATGACCCTCACCAGCCCCGGCTGTCCCGTAGGCCCGGAGCTTATCACCAACATCCGCAGGTCGGCCTCGCGCTTCGATGAACTCGAAGAGGTGGATGTCCACCTCGTATTCTCCCCACCCTGGCACCCATCGATGATGAGCGAAGAGGCCAAGGACGAGCTTGGTTATTTCGGTTAGTAGAACGTGTCGAAACGCCAAGACGCCAAGACGCGGAGAACGCGCCAAGAGAATTAAGGTTTGAAGCGTGCTAAGAGGACCAGAGTGCATGAAACTGTACCCTGGTCCTTCTGCTTAGGAATCAAACATCGTGATCCTCTTGGCGCGTCCTCTGCGTCTTGGCGTCTTGGCGTTTAGATATTCTGCTTTGCTATCGCTTATCAGCTGCATCTGTGGGAGAGCATATGAGAGTGCGCAAGTCGGCGCGGTTGGTGCTGCTGGACGAGCAGGACCGGGTGCTGATGTTCAAGTACGAGGACAAGGTGCCGCTCGATCCTGAGCACCCCATCACGCTATACTGGGCCACTTTGGGCGGTGGACTGGAGAGGGATGAGACGTTCGAGCAGGCGGCTAAACGCGAGCTATGGGAGGAGACCGGCATAACCGACGCGGAGATTGGTCCCTGCCTCTGGACGCGCGAGCGCAAGTTTGTCGTCCAGGGAGAAGATATCCTGTCGCAGGAACGCTACTTCCTGGTGCGAGTGCCCGGCGGCGAGATCAGCCTGGACAACCTGTTCGAGAACGAACGCCTGACCTACCGCGACCATCGCTGGTGGTCCACCAACGAAATGCGCCTCTCAGGAGAAGTCTTCCTCCCCCTTGGCCTTGCCGACCTGCTGGAGCCGGTGCTGGCCGGGCAACTACCCCAAGAGCCGCTACAAATACAAATGCCGGAAAAGTGACGAGTGGGGAGTAACGCGTAACACGTAACGCGTAACACGTAAAGCGGCTCAAGGCATTCCGTGCCATATGAGCCGCTTTGCTGCCTATTGCACCCTTACGTGTTACGGGTTACGCGTTACGGGTTACTCCTTACCCTACCCGCACCACGCGGGTGTGGTAGCCTGTCGCGCCATTGGGGAAGGTGTCGGCCTTCTTGGAGGTCTGGACCTCCCCCGCACCGTCGGTGGCGCGTGCTTGCAGGGTGTAGGAACCGGGCTTCGGGTTCCACGGGTAGGCCCACAGCACCCAGGAGTACTTGCTTGGCACCGCCACTAGCTGCGCCTCGTTCCAGGTCTTGCCGCCGTCGGTGGTCACTTCTACCTTCTTTATGACCCGGTTGCCCGCGAAAGCCACGCCGCCGATGTAGAGGGGCTTGGCGTCTATCCGGCCCTTGTTCGGGTAGTCTATGCGGCTGAGAGTGTTGTAGTCGGCCACGTCATCCCAGCCCTGCGCCTCCCAGTAGCCTTTGAAGTCGTAGTTCACAGCCTCGACCTCGGTGATCCATTTGACGTTCTTCATACCGTAGATGTTGGGCACCAGCAGGCGGGCCGGGTAGCCGTGCTTGTCTGTGAGCGGCTGCCCGTTCATCTCGTAGACCAGCATGCACTCGTTGTTCAGCGCAACGTCCAGCGGGAAGCTGTCGGCGTAACCGTCGGCGGCCCGGCAGATTATATCCACCGCCCCCTTCCGTGGCTTGGCCTTGCGCACCATAGCCGAGAAGTCCACACCGCGCCAGGTGGCGTTGCCTATCAGGTCGCCGCCAATCGGGTTGCTGATACAGGCCAGGGTCTCGTCGCGGTTGAACGCCGGCATCGCCTTCAGGTCCGCGAACGTGACAGTGTAGGGGTTGTCCACCAGGCCCCCGAACGTCAGCTTCCACGTCTTGGCGTCCACGGTGGGGTCGATGAAGTTCTTGGTGGTGATGTAGAAGCTCTCGGTCGGGGTGGTAACGGGCACCAGCACCGCCTTTACGCCCTCGAAGCCAGGCGGTATGGCGGCATTCTCCGGCACGGCAGTCGGCTCCGGCGTGGCGCGCGCCACGTTCTCATGGTTCGCGTCGGCCACGGCAGTAGGCGTCTCCGCGGGCGGCTGCGTAGGCACCTCTGTAGGAACCTCTGTAGGGACCTCTTGCGTAGGCGGTTCCTGTGTGGGTTCGACCTGCGGTTCCTGGGTGACGGTGGACGCAGATGTCTCGGTAGGCTTCGGCTCTGAGGTAGCTGTGGGCTGAGGGGGGTGAGTGGGCGTACCCTCTAGCTGAGCCACGCGGGTTGAGGCCGTGTTGCGTACCAGTTCAGCAATGTCCACCTCCTGCACGCCAGCCAGCGGGGGAGGCGCGAGGGCCTGGCGTATGCCCACCCACAGCACGCCCCCACCGAACAGCGCCAGCAGCGTGCCGCCGGCGGCCTTGTTGAACCCACGGCGGCCCATCGGCGCGGTCGGCATGGTGGTGGCCGCCTCAGCAGACGTGACACGGGCGGGCCACGGCAGCAGGTAAGCCAGGGCAAGCCCGAACACCAGGCTCAACAGGAACATGTTGAGCCACATCGGCACACCAAAAGGCGCAATACTGTCGCCGTAGATGGCAAGGGCAGCGTCGGGCGGCGCTGTCACCTGCAAGCCGGTGGAGCCGAAGAAGCCCTGCCCGAAAAGGGGGAGAAACACCGTGTTGAGTAGCAGCCCCAGGAGGAGGCCGTACACCAGGCCGGACAGGTACCGGGGCAGGGAGAAACGTACCGCGTTTAGCCACAAGTGCGTGAATGCCAGCCCCAACAGGCCGCCAAGCAAGAGGGTGCCTTCCACGATCATAACGAGCAGGAGCGCCTTACCCCCCACGCCGAGAGCGTTGATGAAGAACGAATTTGTCTGCCCGCCCGTCAAGTTGACAAGCGTGTCCTCCATCAATTCGGGTATGGAAGTGGTGTTGGTGGTGAAGCGCACCACCGCCATGACGAGCATCATAGCGAGGGCCGCACCCACACCCGCCCCGAACCCGCCACGACGGTGATCCTCCCCGCCGGGCCGCTCGACTGGGTCGTCCGCGAGGAGCCTCGCCGCGACTACTCTTTGTACGCGGTCACGTTC
>JALZHI010000166.1:6996-9670 GCA_030913985.1 Chloroflexota bacterium
ATATAACCGCTCCCTCATACATACGAGGCAAAAAGCTACTCTAAACACCAGCCGCTAGAAATATATCTATCTCTATTATAAACGCAGAGGGTAACAAAGCAGATGCGCTCCACGGCATAAGTAAGGATATTGCAAATCGCGGCTAATATTTCCGTAATAAAGTGGCTGTGAGGAGGTGACGCACTAACGCCCTGTCTTGATAAATGCTGTTGACTAGCCCTCATGCTCCATATAGAAGGACCACACTCCCCCTTGTCATCCTGAGCGCAGCGAAGGATCTCAGATGCTGCCCCAGGTGCCAGGTACAATCCCCAGCACGATGTTGGCAATGTTCAACAGCACGCATGACCACCTTCTTGAGATCCTTCACTGCGTTCAGGATGACAGGGGGAGTAGGTTGGCTGTAAGACGAACTATGTAGCAGCGGGGCGTGATGCATCACGCCCTTACACCGTCAAAACCAACATCCTCGTTTCGCGTCCTTTGCGCTCTTTGCGCCTTTGCGGTTTAATCTCATAGACATCCTCTAGCCGCCCAGGCCCTCTGCCTTGGCGAGCACGAACTTGAACAGGCCCCGGCAGGCTAGCTGTCCGTCCACCGTGGCCTCACCCTGGCCTTCGCCGAATAAGCCCCGCACCCGCGTCATGGTCACCTCGATGCGCAGGGTGTCGCCTGGGACCACCTGACGCTTGAAGCGCACCTCGTCCACGCCCGCGAAGAAGGCAATTTTGCCCCTGTTCTCCGGCATGCCGAGCACCGCCACCGCCCCTACCTGGGCTATCGCTTCGACCTGCAACACGCCCGGCATAACCGGGTAGCCGAGGAAGTGGCCCATGAAGAAAGGCTCGTTGGCGGTGACGTTCTTGATGCCCACCGCCCGCTTGCCATATTCAATCTCGATTATCTTGTCTATAAGCAGGAACGGGTAGCGGTGCGGGATGATCTTCTGTATCTCCACGCTGCTCAGCGTCGTGGGCTGCGCGGTCTCGCCGCTACTGGCGGTCTGCGCCTGGTCAACCTGGTCGGACATTGTCCCCTCCGTAGTCTGAAACGTGAAACGTGATACGTGATTTAGCTCCGTCCGCTATTGTAGCACAGACACGTACGAGACCCGGCCTCGGCACTTAAATTTCTTCCTCACATACCCTTTGTTAACTCTTGTAGCTGAGTGCTACTGCCGCTATAATGAGCACCGAGTGAGCAGGTTTTGGGATTGTAAGTGAGCAGAGAATCCGTGCAGAGTTGGACTAAATCTACTTACCAATGGAGGGAGAGATATGAAGTCAAGACTCAAGGTTTTTGCGGCTGTGCTCGTGCTTCCCTGGCTGGCGATTTCGGTGTTCGGGGCCAGGTACGTCTCTGCGGCTGAGTCGGCGCAACCCGCCGCGCAGCCGGCGGCGCAAACGTTCCCGGTGCTCATGGGAGCCGAGTACTTCACCGAGGAGGGGGAAAAGGCGTCCTGGAACTCCTATCGCTTCTACCCCGAAAATCTCACCATCAACGTGGGCGATACGATCCAATTCAGGCACAACTCCGGCCTCGACCCCCACACCGCCACGTTCCTCGGCCCTATGACGCAACTACCCCCGTTCTTCGTCATGCCTGAGGGTCCGCAGCAAGGCCCGCCCCCGCCCAGATTGGAGGTAAACCCCGCGATTGTCTTTCCGCAGGGTGGCAATACCTACGATGGCTCGACCTTCACCAGTTCCGGCGTGATCGCAGCCGACGTACCGGGTCCGAAGGAGTATAGCGTCAGCTTCCCGAAGGCAGGCACGTACCAGTTCATCTGCCTGGTACACACCGAGCAGTTCCCCGACGGCACCCGCAGGCCGATGGTAGGGACCGTAACCGTGCAGGCTGCCGGGAGCGCCTACCCGATGACCCCGGCGCAGGTTGAAGCGGCGGCCAAGTCCGCTGTCGAAGCCGACCGCTCGGTGGTCACAGCCTCAGAGCCTAAGGCCAAGACACCCGCGGTCGAGACCCGCATGGGCGAAAATGGCGCTATGGTACACCGGGTGAACGCAGGCTACGTCGCCCCGGCCAGCAACAACATTGACGATATAGACAACCTGCGGTTCAGCCCGAAGGTGCTTACCATCAACGTGGGAGATACGGTTGAGTGGGCCGCCCCCACCGAGCACAACTTCCACAACGTGCTGTTCGGTGAAGAGCCGACCCTGTTCAACTTCGAGCCGCAGCCCGCAGGCCCGCCCAAGGTATACGTACCGACGGAAGTCTTCTTCCCATTCGGCCCGAACGTACACACCGGCACGGGCGTGTACAGCAGCGGGATAATCAGGGGTACGGGTGACCCACCAGGCCCCTTCAACAAGAGCTACTCGCTCACATTCACGCAGCCGGGCCGCTACGAGTACATCTGCGCCCTGCACTACAACCAGGGCATGGACGGCACCATAGTAGTGCAGGCCCGCACAGGCGGCACCACGGTAGGCATGCCCCGCACAGGCGGCACCGGTGGCACCGAGTGGTTCCTCTCCACGCTCGCGGCTGCCCTGCTAATGGCAGGTGCCGGGGTCGCACTACGCCTCCGCGCTCACAGCCCAAAGTAGATAGGTGACGAAAACGCCAAGACGCGGAGACGCCAAGGACGCGCAGAGATTTACTAGGGCGTTCTAAGCGAAAGGACCAGGGTACCTGATGATGTACCCTGGTC
>JALZHI010000167.1:0-8767 GCA_030913985.1 Chloroflexota bacterium
GCCCGTCGAAGCTTGTATACCACCATGGAAGAAGCCTGCTGCCCAAACGTCATTGACCGACGAAGCAGACACGGACATGAGAAATTGACTACTCTCAACGCCCGAGTTGGTCGCCACCACGGTCCACTGAGTACCGTCCCAGCGTAGAGCAAAAGGCCGATTGGTATCATCTATGTAGTAGCCAACGGCCCACGCCGCATCTTCGGCAACTGCGCTAACGCCGAACAGCAACGCACCACTGCCGCGTATGGGACTCGTAATACTGCTCCACTGAGTACCGTTCCAATGGTAGATCCGTGGGAAATAGGGAAGACCGTCGTAGTGGCCTACTGCCCAGACATCGTCAGGACCTGTGGCCGTTACGTCCTCCAGAATAGTTTCGCCGTCGTCGGAGACCTGTACCTGGGTCCACGCGGTCCCATCCCAGTGTAAAGCCAGGGGTGACCACGCTGCTCCATAGCTTCCAACTGCCCAGACATCGTCAGCAGCAATAGCCGAAACCCCATTCAGCCTTGCAGTCCCGGGAAGCGCCGGGGCTGGTACAACACTCCACTCCACGCCGTTCCAGTGCATGGTAAGAACGCCACCTTCGTTACCCGACTGATAGTAGCCAACGGCCCAGATATCGGTCGGGCTGACAGCATCAACTGCTTGCAAGTAACTGCTTCCCGTAACATTAGGGCTGGCGACGATATCCCACTGGGTACCGTTCCAGTGTTCTATTAGTGTGCCAATTCCACCCTCTACAGTATCAGAGTAGTAGTAACCCACAGCCCAGGCGTTGTCCGCGGCCAAAGCGGTAACGGAGCGGAGTGTATTCTCACCGTTCCCAACATTCTGGCTGGGCACAACACTCCAGCTACTCCCATTCCAATGCTCAATCAACGTTCTGCCGGTGCCGCCCACAACCCAAACGTCACTGGGCGTCCGCGCGGCTATGTCATGAAACTCGGTGTTCATCGAGGCACTTGAAGTAGTCGAGCGATTGAACGCCCGCGAACAGACCTGCGTTGCCGTGGAACTGGGAGTTGGTGAGAATATGGAACCGGACGGGTGCAAGCTGCTACCCGACTGCGTGGGTATTGCCGCTCTAGAAGAGGCTGGATGGTTGAGCACCAGGCCGACCAGGCATAAGGTAGCTAATAGCGTCACTGATACAGTGGTAAACGCTCTTCTAGCGATTAGCCTGGGGGCAAAACGATACTCATAAGGGTATTGCATAGTAGTGGTTGGTCTCCTGTCTATGAGTACGAGGGAAATTGGGGATCAGTTCGTTCTTAGTGTGCACCTCACAGCGTGTTGTGAGACATGGGTACTTGAGACATGGGTACTGTTATGTACTTACGAGCACACGAACGAAGGACGTTCGTACAAGAAAGCCTTCTCCCACATACAAAAGTATACCAAAATGAACATTCGCGCAGCGAGCAACAGTATCACGCTATATCACGTTTGGGCGGCTCCAGGTGCAGTGTGCTCTGCCGACATACGAGGGTAACTGCACACTTGATCAGGCGAGTTTGCGCGACGAGCTTAGTTAGATGAAAGTGGTGCTCTTCTGGATGTATTAATACAAAAGCCACTTCGTTTGACAGCCCCATACCCCTGTGATAAACTGACTTGCTGATAGTCTGGGTGACTGCGGCCTAAAATAGCTGACGCTGTAAGCTTGCATCTTTCCACCCACACTACCACCTACTCACTCAATGACGAGGAGCTTTTTGGAATGGATTTTATTCTCAACGAGGAGCAACGAGCGGTCCAGCAACTGACGTTCGACTTTGCTCAGAACGAGATCGCGCCCTACGCCCGCGAGCACGACGAAGAGGGCAAGATCAACTGGGACACGCTCAAGAAAATGGGCCCGCTTGGGCTGTTGGGCGGCCCCATCCCCGAAGAGTACGGCGGCTCCGGGTTCGACTACATCTCCTTCGGCCTCATCTGCGAGGAGATAGAGCGGGCTGAGACCGCTTTTCGCGTAATACAGAGCGTGCACGTCGGCCTCAACTCGCTGTCGCTGTTGCAGTGGGGCACCGAGGAGCAGAAGCAGAAGTACCTTGTGCCGCAGGCGCGGGGTGAAAAGCTCGCCACCTTCGGCCTCACCGAGCCGGGCGCGGGTTCGGACGCGGGCAACATAGCCACGACCGCCCGCAAAGACGGCGACCACTACATCCTCAACGGCTCCAAAATCTGGATTAGCCTGGCCGACGTGGCGGACCACTTCCTCGTATTCGCCTCCCTCGACCGCTCGAAGAAGCACCACGGCATGGCCGCCTTCATCCTGGAGCGCGGCATGGAGGGCCTCACTACCGGCACGATACATGGCAAGCTGGGCGTGCGTGCGGGCAACACGGGCGAAATCATCATGCAGGACGTGAGGGTGCCCGCTGCCAACCGCGTGGGCGAGGAGGGCGAGGGCTTCCAGATCGCCATGTCCGCCCTCGACTGGGGCCGCTTCACGGTGGCTACGGGCGCGGTCGGATTGGCGCAAGCCTGTCTCGATGCCTCGGTCAAGTATGCCAACGAGCGCCACGCCTTCAACCGCCCGGTGGGCAAGTTCCAGCTCGTGCAGCAGATGATAGCCAAGATGGTTGTTGGGATAGAGACCTCGCGGCTCTTGTGCCATCGCGTCGGCTGGATGAAGAACCACGGTATGAAGACCACCCGTGAGACCTCGCTGGCGAAGTGGCACGCCTGCAACGTGGCGTTCGAGAGCGCCAACGACGCGATTGAGATTCATGGCGCGTACGGCTACTCGTCCGAATACCCGGTTGAGCGGTACCTGCGCAACGCGCGGGGAGCCGTCATCTACGAGGGCACCCGCGAGGTGCATACGGTCATGCAGGGCGAGTACGCGCTGGGCTACAGGCAGGACAGGCCGTACCGCTGCCCGCCCCCGCCCGCAGTCGGCTACGAGCGCAAGGCCGCCTACGACCCTGTGAGTGCGCTGCACTACCCCTTCCCCTTCCCGATGAAGACCGAGGAAGGTGCCACTCCCACGCCCGGCAACTAGAATGTAACCGGGGCATTGTAGAGTATAGAAACAAGGCTACCGCCGCAACGCCGCTGTTACGGCAATATAGGAGGCAAGATAGATGGCAAGCAACAATAACCACCCGGTGATACTGGCCGGGGCGCGCACTCCGTTCGGCAAGTTCGGCGGTTCGCTGGCACCCGTGGGCGCGGTGGAACTCGGCGCGCACGTCATGCGAGAGGCGATGAGCCGCGCCGACATCGACACCAACGACGTTACCCACAACATCATGGGTTGCGTGCTGCAAGGCGGCCTGGGCATGATTCCCTCTAGGCAGGCGGCATTCGCGGCGGGGCTTGGCCGCGAGGTCACTTCCGACACGGTGAACCGCGTGTGCGGCAGCGGCATTCGCTCAATCGAGCTTGCCAACGACCTGGTTCGGTTGGGGCAGCATAGCCTCATCGTCGCGGGCGGCATGGAGAGCATGTCGAACGCCCCGTTCTACTCGTTCGGCGCTCGCTGGGGCCTGCGCATGGGACATGGTGAGTTGCGCGACGCCATCCTGCACGACGGCCTGACGGACCCGCTGATGAAGGTGCACATGGGCACCCACGGCTCGCAGGTGGCCGCCGAGGAAGAGTGCAGCCGCGAGCAGCAGGACGCCTGGGCGCTCCGCTCGCACCAGCGCGCCCTCGCCGCTATCGACAACGGCGTCTTCGCGCAGGAGATCGCCCCCGTCACCATCCCCGGCAAGAAGGGCGACACCGTGGTGGACACCGATGAGATGCCCCGCCGCGACACCTCGATGGAGGCCCTGGCGAAGCTCAAGCCGGTGTTCGACGAGAAGGGCACCGTCACGGCGGGCAACGCGCCCGGCATCAACGACGGTGCGGCGGCTATGGTAATTGCCTCCTCTGAATACGCCAAGGCCCACGGCCTCAAGCCTATGGCCCGCATCCTCGGCTACGGCGAGGCCGCCTGGGACACGCCTTACCTGGCTTACGTACCAGCGATGGCCGGCCAGAACGCCCTGAAGAAGCTGGGCATGACCGTTGACGACCTTGACCTGGTGGAGATCAACGAGGCGTTCGCCAGCGTTACCCTTATCAGCGCGGCCAAGCTGGGCATATCCGAGGAGAAGGTGAACGTGAACGGCGGCGCGGTCGCGTTGGGCCACCCGATAGGCGCGTCCGGTGCCCGCATCCTGCTGACGCTCATCTACGAATTGCAGAGGCGCGGCGGCGGCATCGGCATGGCGACGATATGCTCCGGCACCGCCCAGGGTGACGCCGTTATCGTGCAGGTAGGCGAGTAGCGCGTTGGACTTCTTCGCGACAGCCCGGCGGCAGATGCTGGCCGGACAACTGCAAGAAGCCCGCGAGCGGCTGATAAACTCGTACGCGGGCCTCACCGACGAGGAGATGCTTGAGCCGGGCGTGGCGGGCGACTGGTCTGTGCGCGACGTGCTGGCGCACGTAGCCGCCTGGGACCGAGCGCAGACCGAGGCCTATCGCATGATGCTCCGTGGCGAGCGCCCCGACCTGCTCGACCTGGACGAAGAGGCCAACGAGGCTTTCAACCACGAGCACCACGAGCGGTTGAAGGACCTGGACCTGCAACAGGTCATCACGGAGCTATTCGCCGCCCGCGAGGAGATGCTCGAGGTGTTGCGCGAGGTGGACAACAACGCCCTGTTTGCCCCCGCCCCCGGCGACGAGCACGCCGAGCTATCCATCGCCGCCTGCATCTCCGTCTCCACCAACCACGACGAAGAGCACTCCGAGATGATCGAAGACTGGCGAGACTCTCGTAGTCAATAACAGTAAGTAGGAAACGAAACCGCCAAGACGCCAAGGACGCTAAGAATAGCGCCAAGATAATAGAAGGTTCAGAGAATACAAGAAGGGGCTGGGTACAACACACATACCCGACCCCTTCTTGCTCAGAACACCCTATCGTCTTGGCTCGTCTTGGCGCGCTCTTGGCGTCCTTGGCGTCTTGGCGGTTTCGTCTCTCCTCGCAATTAGTCCAGATACCCCAACTTTCTTGCTGGCTGTGGAACAAAGTCGCCCTTCCCACCGTCACTTATTTGCACGCAACGATGTGCAAGTTGACTACAGACTTTAGCCAGGTATGGGAGGCGTACCATGAACGGACCGAATCGGTTAGGACGAATCAGGAGGCTGGTGCCGCAGCGCAGGGGTGCCCTTGGTGAGCAGACCCGCGACGTGCGTAATCGGCAGCGGGGTGGGGTGGTGTTTGTCCTGTTGTTGGTGGGGTTGCTGGTGGTCGCGGTGGCAGTGAGCGGTCGCTATGGGGGCAGAATGGCGATGTATCTGCCAGGTATCAACGGATTTGCGTCTACTACAGGAGGAAATAGCCCCGCCACGGACACGGCCCACATGTTCGCAGCGGGCGAAGAGACGGTCAACCAGGGTGTTAGAGCACCGGCATATTCAACTACAACGGAGCAGGAACCGCCATCCTGGGACCGCATGATTATCAGGACCGCCACCCTGCAACTGCGGGTGAAGGACGTAGCCGCCAGCATGGATGCGATACGCAACGTGGTAGGTGGGCACGCGGGATATGTCACCGGGTCCGAGAGCCGCCAGGAAGGCGATTACACCGTGGGCACCATGACCGTGCAGGTGCCCGCCGCGCAGTTCGACGGCGCGATGTCGCAGCTACGCACGCTGGGCATCAAGGTGCTCAACGAGAGCGTCAGCAGCAGCGACGTGACGGAGGAGTTCACCGACCTCAACTCGCAGTTGCGCAACCTGCGGGCTACCGAGTCGCGCATCCTGGAGCTGATGAACCGCGCCGAAGCGATAGGCGACATCCTCAGCCTGGACCGGGAGCTTCGCGGCATCCAGGGGGAGATCGAGCGCATCCAGGGCAGGGTCAACTTCCTTGGCAAGCGCGCCGAGATGTCTACCATCACGGTGAGCCTCTACCCGGAGGCGATAACGGTGGAGCCTACCCCGCAAGTAGCCGAAGCCTGGGACCCGGTGAGGATAGCCGGTGAGGCCTGGGAAGCCTCCCTGCAACTGCTGGCGAACGTGGGTACGCTAGTGATAACCGTCGTGGTGTTCCTGTGGTGGCTGCTGCCCCTGGGCTTGCTCGCCGCCCTGTTCCTCCGCCGCGCCCGGCGCACCATGCCCACAGCGCCTACGGCAACCGCCGCCGAATAAAGGCTTCTCAAACGGAGCGGCGGGAGGTGTGATTGATCCCTCCCGCCCTTCCCTTTGTTGCACGACTGCTCGCGCCGCGTAGAATATAGGGCCAGCGTCTTAGCTCGTTACGGCCGAGGGTGCTTTGACTGACCTATCTCTTTGGGTTATAATTGTAGTCGCACTCGCGCTCCGGGGTCGTCTAACGGTAGGACAGCTGACTTTGGATCAGTAGGTTGGGGTTCGAATCCCTGCCCCGGAACTCAGCAGGACGCTTTGAACGTAAACCGTCCTGCTTATTCGCTATGACGACGCGATGCTCAACTGCTTGGATCAGCTGATAGCGAAGTACAAGCTTCAGGTATCCAATCCACAGAATCTGGTGCTACTAAGGTTTCCTTAGCCTTCGGCACAGCGGCGCACGAGCTGGCCCATGTACTCCTAAGCACAAGGGCCTTGAGTTCGTGGAATGGAAAGATGATCTCTGTCCTCTTGACAACCCTAGGCAAAAGCACCTAGAGAAAGAGGCTGATTATAGAGCGTCGTATCTGTTGATCGCGGAAGGCGCTTGTCGAAATGTGCGGCATGTAGGCCTGGTATGTAGCACCTCCATCGGATGTGATAGACCATTTAATACAGCTACGTTGCTAGATTTTCATGACCAAGGGCGGGTAGGCTGAAGGGCCTCTTATTTTTTTATCGTTTCGTCAATAAAGACTCGTTTGTTAGCAACTGCGATTGGAGGGCGTGATGCGTTTAGGAACTTTGCTCTGGCTAATGGTTGTTGCTCTCTTACTTGTGGGCTGTGGTGGATCGGAAGTCGCACCCACGCCGACTGCCATTCCGACCGAGACGCCAGATGTTGTAGCCACGGAGGAGGCGCAAGCTGATGCCGCCGCAACTGCTGAAGTAAGAGCACAACGTGCAGTTGAAACGCGACAGGCCCGCGCCGATGAAGCAAATGAGAACTCAACTTCTACTGCTGAGGCACGTGCTGCGCGGACGTCCACTGCTGAAGTTCGACGAGCCGTTGCGGCTGCAACTTCTGAGGCACGTGCACAGGCCACGCAAACATCGGTAGCTGAGGAGTCGGCCAGCATTTGGGAGATCAGCGATCCCGATTTCTACGAGGCACAGTATTCAGATAGCCTGTATGCTGTTGGCTCGATCAAGTATACCGGCTCAACTGTTAGGTCCGACCCTGAGATTATTATCACGTTGACAGATGATGCAGGTAAGATCCTTTCCACTGGTGAAGCAGTCTATGCACCGGAGTATGTCGTTCCCAATAGTGATGTGCCTTACCTAGTTGTACTGGATGATGCGCCACAGGACTTTGCGCTATGGGAATTAACGGTTGAGGCAGAGCGCATCACTGACTTTGATTTGTCATTTATGTCAATGGACTTGGTTGTTGACACGGAGAGTGTCACCATCGTCTATCCCAAGGAGAGCTACGAAAACCTAAAGCTCATAGGCCGCGTGAAGAATACTGGAGATAAGCCTGTGAGCTTAGTTTCTATTTTAGGCGCTCTCTACGACAAGGACGGCAAGGTGCTGGATGTAAATACCACCTACGCGAAGCGAGATGAAATAGAACCTGGGGGAGATAGTACCTTTGAGCTCAGCTTTGGCCGAGAGGGTATCACAGAACGTGTAGATAAGTACCAACTATTTAGTTCTGGTTGGCCTCAGGATTAGTTTATGCCTTCTGATCTGACACTTTTTCTAAGTTAGAAGTACCCGTAAGGAGTGCCATAACTTTGGATCAGTAGGTTGGGGTTCGAATCCCTGCCCCGGAACTAACAACTTATGCACAAAGAGGCTCCTGACGAACGGTCGGGAGCCTTTTTGATGCCTGAGTCATCTTGCGCCTAACTACCCACAGTCCCACGAAAGTGAAACACAAGAACGTACTATAGAATATGGAAGTAGACCCTGCAGCACGCGACTCTTCTCCCCAGGACACCAAAATTTGCAGGAAGTGCAAGGCAGCCAAACCCCTCACAGAGTTCAGCCGGGACGCCAAGAGCAAAGACGGCTTGAACAGTCAATGCAAGCAGTGCGTGCGTGAGTACCAGAGGCAGTGGTATCACGGCATGTCCCCGGAGGAGCGACGAAAGCTCCACGACAGGAAGATGGCCTGGCGCAACACTCCCAGGGGCAAAGCCTACGTCGAGCGCATGAACAAGAAGGCTCGCGCCAGGAGAACAGCCGGAGAAGACACGGGCGGCGAAGTCAGCACAGGCCAGGAGAAAAACACCCAATCGTACAAGTACCGCGCGCCTGTCCTGGGCACCCCCGAATACACCGCATGGCTGTCGATGAAGGCCCGGTGCTACATCCCCACTGCTGGGGGTTACGCCTATTATGGAGGCAGAGGCATCAAAGTGTGCGACCGTTGGCGCGACAGCTTCGAGAACTTCCTGGCGGACATGGGGCCGCGACCGGAGTCGAAGCACGGCCTGGGCAGGCTTGACCCCAACGGGGACTACTGCCCCGAGAACTGCCGTTGGATGACCAGGAGCGAACAGAACGCCAAGCGCCGCCCGCCTGAGGCCAGATAGCCATAGGCTTGCACAGGTCTTAGATGCGGCCTCCCAGGGGGATAGGGAAGGGG
>JALZHI010000167.1:8777-9520 GCA_030913985.1 Chloroflexota bacterium
CCTGGGCCTACTTAATTATGTACCTAACCCTTTGTTGGGTTGGCGCACTTCCCTACAGATAGAATCTGCTAGTTATCATTACCTCTGGCGGGTGTCTGGCAGTTGGGGAAGAAAGCGTTAGCAGCAATCTTCGCCATCTGTCCTCTTGTGGTGTTCTCGTTGTACCGGAAGCATGGAGCACCCGTTTCTGGGCACCTCGACGCCTCTCCGTACCCTGAGATGATGCCTCTACCCGCCAGCCGCTCTATGTACACCCAGAACGGGCTGTCCTGGTCTACGTCTGTGAACGTCTGCCGGTCTGAGGGTACGTCCTCCTCGAACCCTGCCGCGATTGACACGATCTTGGAGATCTGTCCTCTTGTGGCTGGGTTGTTGGGGCGGAAGTATGGCCTACCTTCACTGTCACAAGGCTCAGTCACACCAGGACCTCCGCACGGGTACCCGGCTATGGCTCCTGTTTGTGCCAGTCGTTCCACGAACTCGTAGAAAGGAGAACCAGGAGGTACGTCAGCAAACTGCTGCTGTCCCTCTGCAGGTGTGTCGTCCAGACCTGCAGAGTTAGCTATGATCTTGGACAACTGACCTCTCGTGACGTTAGCAGCTGGTCTGTAGTAAGGCTCGTCATCATCGTTGCACGCTTCACCAGGTCCTCCACACGGGTACCCACCTACTATCTGGCGGCATGCTAAGCACCTGATGAAGGTGTAGAAGGTGTCGCCGGGCTGCACGTCCGCGAACTGGAT
>JALZHI010000168.1 GCA_030913985.1 Chloroflexota bacterium
CCCTCCACTGCTACCAGGACGCCGGTGCCTCCGACCGCCACGAGCACGCCCGTCCCGCCTACGGCAGTGCCACCCACCACGCCGCCAACGCCCGCTGCGCAGCCCACGCTCACGCCGGTAGTGGTGAACGGGCGCAGGTATAACGCATATATTCCGGCGGCCACCAAAGAGAAGCAATACTTCCATTACACCTGCGAGTTCGACGCGGCGTGGGTCATTTTCGAGACGTATGGCTTCGACGTTACACTGGAAGACCAGATTGAGGCCGTGGGCCTGGACGAGAGCGTAGAGCCTTATTACGTAGAGGGCGAGAACGGGCTAGCGGTGATTTACGGCGGCGACATCGGTGAGATGTACTCCGGGCACTACGACAAGAACTTCCTGGCGCGCTCCAGCGGGCAGGCCTTCCGCAAGGCGTTCGAGCACTACGGCCTAAAGGTCACGCCCGTACATACCCGCAAGGCCGTGCAAGACGCCCTGCTCCGGGGCGAGTTGGTCTGGATAAAGGCCACCGCCGACTTCAAGCCGGGCCGCGACTCGATCTGGATCAAGCCCGACGGCGAAGTCTTCAAGACGGAAGACGGCCAGGTCTACAAGACGGTGCTGGGCAACGACCACGCGGTAGTGGTGATGGGCTTCAACGAAGAGGTGGTGGTAATCCGCGACGTGCTCGGCCCCACGAACACAAACTGGAACCGCAAGTACGAGTACGAACTCCCCTGGAAGCAGTTCCTCACCATCTGGGGCTCCCAGTCCTACGACGGCCTGGCAGTCGCACCCCCGAAGTAATAGACGAGTTAGACGGAAACGCAAAGACGCAAAGGACGCAAAGAACGCGCAGAGGTTTAGTAAGTGTTCTAAGTACAAAAGGACCAGGGACTACAGATGTACCCTGGTCCTTTTGTACTCTCCAAACCTTATTCTTCTTGGCGCGTTCTTTGCGTCCTTTGCGTCTTTGCGTTTCCGTCTAACTCGTTTAATACGCGCGTCGCCTGGAGGTCCACCAGAGGAGGGCGAAGATTAGGGCCAGGATGCCGAAGAGGACCGTTTCGGGGGGGAAGCCGCCGACTTGCAGGCCGAGGTATAGCTGGAACAGGGCCACGCCCACGCAGAAGATGGAGGCTATGCCCGCCGTCAGGCCGGGGGTGCGTTTGCTCCGCACCTAAGCCTCGTCGTCTTCTTTGAGGTAATCGGAGAGGGAGATACCGGCTTCCACCAGGGCCAGCCGCAGCAGGCCGAGGGAAAGGGTCGCGCATTTCATGCGGGCGTAGCTGACCTCTATGCCGAGGTTGTCCAGTATGTCGTCGCGGGTGGTGCTCGCCAGGTCTTCCAGGCGAGCGCCTACCATCTGCTCGGTGAGCATCGAGGCCGAGGCCTGGCTGATGGCGCAGCCCCGCCCGTTGAAGCGCACGTCCTGCACCACCCCGTCACGCAGCTTGAGGTCCATCGACAGCCTGTCGCCACACAGGGGGTTGTTGGCCTCGACGTGTACATCGGGGTCGTCCAGGGTGCCGAAGTTGCGCGGGTTCTTGTAGTGTTCAATTATCTCTTCGCGGTAGATTGAGTCCATATTGGTCACCAATTAGATATTAGGCCGATAGAGAATTATACCGCCTTATCATGCGCCGGAAAGCAGTTTCTGAGTTCGTTCAAGTAGCTGTTCTGGAGTTGAGTAGAAATTGTACGCGATTTCGGGCGAGGAGACCGTGTCGTGAAGCGCACCGCCCATATCAGCAATAACATCGTAGAACTCATCAGGTAGATCAGGTAAGTCTATATCGCCCCATTCAGGGAACACAATAGACATATTTACGAGATAGCAATTAGCGGTAGTCCTGCCTTCAGGCGTGGTGAGGAAGTGCAACAACTCAACCATCGACTGCTTCACGGCTGCCAGGTCTACAGGATCAGCCATGAGTGCGTCAAAAAACCGGGAGAGGTGCGGCTTTAGACTCGGTGAACCTGCGCCGTATCTTCGCTCTAGCTCGCTGTATAGTCGCTCGAACTTTGTCCTGGTCACCAAACTCACAGCCTTAGCGTATTGACGGACTCCTGTATTCAAGACATGCCTTGACATCATCTTCGGTAAGTCTCGGATAGGAGGCGAATAAGGTCTGCAAATCCAGGTCTTGGGCGAGGCGTTTCAGGACCAACTCTACAGGTATGCGAGTACCTCGTATCACGGGCTTACCTGCCATGATTTCAGGGTCCACTACTATTCGGCTCTCATACATCTCTCACCTCCACACAAGTGCTGCGTGACGTTGCTACTAAACCCCAAATACCCCTTGCACCTTCATAATACCCTCCACCAGCGCGTCTACGTCCTCCTGCGTGGTGTAAAGGTAGAAGGAGGCTCGCGCAAGGGCAGGCACGTCGAGGTGGTGCATCAGCGGCTGGCAGCAGTGGTGCCCCGCCCGTATGCAGATGCCCTCGCCGTCCAGGATGGTGGCGATGTCGTGCGGGTGGACGCCCTCTATCTCGAACGACACCACGCCGCCCTTGTTCTCGGCAGGTGGACCGTATACCCTTACCCCTCGCATTGGCAGTATGCGCTCGAGGGCGTACACCGTCAGTTCTTGCTCGTGCCGGTGGATGTTGGACATACCTATGCCCGCAAGGTAGTCCACCGCCGCGCCCAGGCCGATAGCCTCCGCGATGGCCGGGGTACCAGCCTCGAACTTCCAGGGTAGCTCGTTGGGCGTGAAGCCCTCCAGCGTGACGGTGCCTATCATGTCGCCGCCGCCCAGGAACGGGGGCATCGCCTCCAACAGCTTGCGCTTGCCGTATAGCACGCCTATCCCCGTTGGCCCGCACATCTTGTGCCCGGAGAAGGCCAGGAAATCCACGTCGAGGGCCTGGACGTCCACGGGTAAGTGGGGCACGCTCTGGGCCGCGTCGAGCATCACCAGCGCCCCTACCGAGTGCGCCCTGGGGATAATTTCCTCCACCGGGTTGATGGTGCCCAGCACGTTGCTCATGTGCGTGATGCTAACGAGCTTTACATTCTCAAGCTGCTCATCGAGATTGTCCAGCACCAACATGCCGTCATGTCGCACGTCCAGGTAGCGCAGGGTTATGCCACGCTCGGCGGCCAGGATGTGCCAGGGCACCAGGTTGGAATGGTGCTCCATCTTGCTTAATAGCACCACGTCGCCCGCCCTCAAGTTAGCGCGCCCCCAGCTATGGGCCACCAGGTTGATCGCCTCCGTAGCGTTGCGGGTGTAGATAATCTCGCGGCTGCTCCTCGTGTTGATGAAGCGGCCTATACGCGCCCGGGCCTGCTCGTAGCGGTCGGTGGCAACCTCGCTCAGTTCGTACACGCCCCGGTGGATGTTGGCGTTGGTGGTGCGGTAGTAGTCGTCCATCGCATCGAGCACAACCTGCGGCTTTTGGGAGGTGGCCGTGCTGTCGAGGAAGACCAGCCGCTTGTCGTGCAGGGTGCGCCCGAGGATAGGGAAATCAGCCCGCACCTTCTCCCAATCGACGGCTGCCACCTGTTCTTCAGGAGCGGGCGCTGCGCTCAGTGGAGGCGGCGCGGCTATGTTGCGCGGGTCGGCAGCGGCAATCTCCGCCGTCGAGACTTTGCCGTCTTGCTCGCTCGTGTCGTGTGCGACGTTCGTTACCATATCGTTACCCTGCTTCCAGCATCACTGCTCTTTCTTCGCGACCACCCAGAGCCAGTCCTCTTCGCCTACGTGCTCTTCCACCGACTCTATTATAAACCCGGCCCCGCGTAGCATCCGCAGGTTGTCTACACCTCCGAAGTGGCTCCACCACATCGTGCCGCCCCAACCCTCCCAGTCTTCCTCCTCGCCCTCCCACTCTGTGAGCGGCCAAGTCGCCAGGAACCTGCCGCCCGGTGTGAGCCAGCTATATATGTTGCGTAGGAGTGCGGGCTGCTCCTCGCGGGGTACGTGGATGATCGAGTAGAAGGCCACTATCAGGTCGAAAGTGGCTTCAGGGAAGCTGAGCGCCGTCATGTCGGACTTGATGAGGGTGGCGTTAGGCGCGTAGGTCCGGGCGAGTTCGAGTTGCTGCGCCGAGATGTCCACGCCTGTCACGTCGAAGCGTCGGGCAAGGAACTGTGTCGAGGGCACACCCGCCCCGCAGCCAAGGTCCAGCACCTTTGCGCCGTCGGGCATGTCGTCGGTCAGCAGTATGAGGGTGGAGAGTACCTGCGCCGCGTCCTTGGCTTTGGTGCTGAGGTAGCTCCAGGCCATCTGGTCGTAGCCCTGTTCGACTTGCAGTTTGCGCGTGGTGCGTTCGTTCGGGTGGTCCATATGTCGGCCAATCCCCTTGCGCAAGAACCTTATTGTTGCCAACCCGACTATAGTAGGGCTGCCACACTCTCTCGAACCCTAGGGGGAGGCACTGGGCGGCCTAGCTCTTGAGCGACATCAATCCAGCTTTCTATGGCATCTTGCCCCTGCCTCACAGCTTCCTCATAAGTATTGCCGTGTGTTACACATCCTGGTAACTCAGGAACGGTAACTATGTAAGCATCATCCTCATTGGACCATTCAATAATCATGGAATAATGAGCGTACGGTTCTACCATCTTATCCTCGTTCATTAATGCCTCCTTTGCGCTTCAGCAAGTTTGTCTAAAATGCCTCTTACAAGCCTTTCCTGATAAGGCTTAGCATCGTCACCGTCATTGCCCGACAGGATTATCTCATTTGGAATCATGTCGTGGTACCAGATGGTGTGGCTGCCCTTTCCAGGGCGGTAGCCAAAACCGGACTTCCTCAAATCAGCCTTCAACTCGCGTATCTTCCTGGGCATCTATTCGACCTCACCAGATGCTTCTTGCTCCTCATCAACTACCTGTCCAGAGACATGTGTTCTTAAGACAAACGAGGACTGAGCAACCCATTACTCAGTCCTCGTTCCTCATGCCTCATTGCTCCTCTAAGACGCTTCGCCCGGCCTCTGTGCGGCCTTGCCTATTCGCGGCAGGCCCACCTTCTGCTCCACTATGTCGCGCAGTCGCCGGCGTACCGACTCGAGCGGCATCTCGTCAATCACAGGCTCGAAGAAGCCGCCGACGATGAGCTTTTCGGCGGTCACCCGGTCGATGCCGCGGGACATGAGGTAGAAGACCTCCTGCTCCTGCACCGTGCCCACCGTCGCGCCGTGCGAGCACTTCACGTTGTCGGCCAGGATTTCCAGGCCGGGGATGGAGCTTGCCTTGGCCCCTTCGCTCAGGAAGAGGGTGTTCATGGTCAGGTAGGAGTCGGTGCGTTGCGCCCCGTGTTCGACCTTGATGATGCCCTCGAAGCCGAGGCGAGCCACGTCTCGCACGGCACCCTTGAACAAGATGTCGCCATAGGTGTCCACAGCTGCGTGCCGGGTGTTGGAGGTGTTGTCGAAGTGCTGGTCGGTGTCGGCAAAGGCGATGCCTCTGGTGAGGGTGCGCGCCCCGGTGCCGAGCAGTTGTGTCTCGGCGTGCGCCTTGAGCAGCCTGGCCCCCACTTCACCGATGACCCAGTGCATCAGGCCGCCCCGGTCCACGGTGGCGTAGCGGGTGGCGAACGAGTAGACGTTGCGCGCCCACTCCTGCATCGAAGTAAACTCGACCTTCGCCTCCTCACCCACTACTACCTCGACCACGCCGGAGTGCAGGGCCTGCATCTCATGGCCTTCGGAATGGAACTCCTCGATGTAGCGCACATTGGAGCCTCGTTCGGCCACCACCAATGTGTGCCCCAGCGACACCGCGCCGGACGTGTCCAGGCGGTAGACCACGTGCACCGGCAACTCCACGGTCACGCCCTGCGGCACGTAGAGGAAGACCCCACCGCTCCACAGCGCCGTGTGCAGCGCCGCGAACTTGTCGGTATTGGGAGCCACGAGCTTGTGCAGGTATTTCTGCACCAGTTCGGGATAGTCGCGCACGGCGTCTTCCAGCGAGCAGAAGATAACGCCCTGCGATATGACCTCTTCGGGCACGTACAGGTAAGCCACCTCGGAGTTGACCTGCACCAGCAGGCTACCTTCCTCGGCAGTCTCCCCGCCTAGGTTAGCCAGGCTGCGGGCTTCCTCGCCGGTGCGGTTGGCGGGCACGTAGGGCCGGAAGGCGTCCAGGCGGATGTCGCTCACGTCGGTGGTCCACCACTGGGCGATGCCCTTGGTCCAGCGGGGTGTGGGCAGCGTCTCGAACGCCTGCCAGCCCTCAAGCCGCGACTCGCGCAGCCACTGAGGCTCGTTGCGGGCTTCGCTCAGGGCGAGCACAGCCTCGCGGGTCAGGCCCGACTGCTCCGACAACATGCCTGCGGGCTGTAGAACGCTAGGCGTTGTCATCTTCGCCCTCCACGTCGCGCGTGCCGCCCATGGTGCGGTCCTCCACGTCGCCTTCGTCCGGGCGCAGCCAATCGTAGCCCTGAGCCTCAAGCTGCTGGGCCAGTTCGGGGCCGCCCGACTGCACGATGCGGCCGTTCACCATCACGTGCACGAACTCCGGCTTGATGTAGTTGAGGATGCGCTGGTAGTGGGTCACAATCAGGGTGCCGAGGCCGGGGCCGCGCAGAGAGTTGATGCCTTCAGCCACCACGCGCACCGCGTCAATGTCCAGGCCGGAGTCAGGCTCGTCCAGCATGGCGATTTTCGGCTTGAGCATCGCCATTTGCAGCACTTCGAGCCGCTTCTTCTCGCCGCCGGAGAAGCCGTCGTTCACGTAGCGGGTGGCGAAGCTCTCGTCCATCTTGAGCAGGGCCAGCTTCTCGCGCAGGTTCTTGCGGAACTCCTTGACCGCCGGGCTGGACCTTCGCACGCCACCGCGGCCTACATAATTAGGCCCCGCAAGCCCTCCCATCTCGGGAGCAGGCTCGGCGTCGCGGCGAATCTCACCCGTCTCGGTGAGCAAGTCCTGTTCGCTGCGGGCGCGGGGCTTCGAGAGGGACACCAGCGCGGTGCGGATGAAGTTGGCGACGCTCACGCCCGGTATGGACGAGGGGTACTGGAAGCCCAGGAACAGGCCCACCTTGGCGCGCTCGTCCGGGTCCAGGTCAAGCAGGTCTACGCCGTCGAGCGTGGCCCTGCCCGAAGTAATCTCGTAGTTGGGGTTGCCCATGAGGGCGTTCACCAGGGTCGATTTGCCGGAGCCGTTAGGCCCCATGAGCGCGTGCACCTCGCCCCTGCGCACCGTGAGGCTCACGCCCTTGAGGATCTCGCGGCCCTCCACGTTCACATGCAAGTCTTCTATAACCAGCCCCTCACCGGTGTCCGGCTGGTCTATCACTGCCACATTGGTCTCGTCTACATTCGCCATATTGCTGTACTGCCTCCCCTGGAAAGTTGTTAGTTGTTAGTTGTTAGTTGTTATAAGTTGAATAACTAACATTCACGCAAAATAGAAACATCTGCCTAAATTCGCAATTCGAAATTCCAAATTCGAAATCCCTACTCCGCTCTTCCCACTGGGGTGACCTGGTCGAGCTTCTTCTCAGGCTGCTCGAACTGGACCGGGGTTACGTGGAAGTCGCAGGCGCAGCCGCCCTCTACGATACGGGTGCCGAGCCTGACCTCGACGCCTGGGCCGAGCAGGTCTTGCAGCATCTCGCTCTCCATGTCGCAGATTTCGCGGTGGTTCCTCGCTACCTCGAAATAGGGGCAGCTATGGCTCTTGAGCACGAAGCTGCCCTCGCCTGCTTCGCCTTCCGTCACCGGCTGCATGGAAACTTCCATGCCGCTATGTCCGAGCGCGGCTACCAGGCCAAGAAGCTTCTGGTTGAGTTCCTTCACGTCCTGGGTGCTGCCCGCCAGCTTCTCGCCCAACCGGCGGCTGACGCGATTGAGCAGCATGCGCAGACCCTCCGGCCCGTGCTCCGCCAGCGTCTCTTCTAAGAGCAGCCCTGCGAGCGTGGCGTAGTCCTTGGGGAAAAGCTCGTGGGCCTTGGCGGTGAGGGAATAGACGTAATAGGGGCGGCCAACCTCGCCACGCACGCGGGTAGCCTGGATGAAGCCCTCGTTGAGGAGGTGGGCCACTTGCTCGCGCACGGCGGTGGTGGTCACGCCCGTAGACGCTTCCAGGTCCTTGATGGAGGCCGAACCCATCCTCTGGATGATGCGCAGCACCTCGCCTCGCGGGGAAGAAGCACCTGCCTGTTTGGGGTCCAGCATCATCGCATTACCTCCGTTCTACCTGTATCCGCCGAAAAAAGGTCGCAGTCCGTCTACTTTGAATTATATCACGAAGAGGGGTTCAGGTCAATTTAGACAGCGAAAGCTGTACAAAGTCAGAGGCCAGGTAAATTTGCTCGTGGGACGGAATTGTTGTCGCAAAGCGGACGCCCGTCGAATAAATTGAGGGGTGGTCATAAATAAAAAGCCGCGCCAAAGGGTTGCCTTGGCGCAGCAACCTCCATATCATTGCAGTTGCTAACACCCAATAACAGGAGGCAACTGCAATGATAGCGCAAATCAGTCTGCTTGTCATTCTGGTACAGCTAGTGGACCGCATACCTGTCGCACCTGAACCAACGGCCAAACGAGGAAGAGGCCGACCCTCCTTCTATTCGGATAAGCTCTTTCTCAAAGCATTAGTGATCATGATAATCAAGCATGTACATTCTCCGTACGAACTGCTCTCAGTGCTCGAGCAGCCCACCCCTGAGATGCAAGTTCTGCGTGCGCTTCTCACCCAAGGTGGACGCTGTCCCTCTCGTCGTACCTGGGAGCGCCGCCTCAAAGCCATACCGGATAAGCTGCCCGCACAACTTGGCTGCTTAGGCGCTCACCTGGTGCAACTGATCAAGCCTTGGGCACACAGTGGGCGAGCGGTGGTGGTGGACAGCACACCCTTGCGTGCTAAGGGATTGGTGTGGCACAAGGCAGAGCGTGAGCGTGGTGAAGTGCCCGACACCCGCATAGACACACAGGCTCATTGGACCAAGTCGGGCTGGCACGGTTGGATCTATGGGTGGAAGTTGCATATCATCTCGGTCGTAGCTGATGTATGGATACCCCTTGCCGCCTGCCTCACCCCCGCCAACATCTCCGACTCTGATGAGCGGGTAATAAGGATCCTTGCTGCCCAATTACCTGATGACACACGCTTTCTGTTAGGAGATCGTCATTATGATACAAGCAACGTGCGAGAGGAGTGTGCCAGACGTAGCATCATATTGGTAGCGCCTCGGTATGGTGGCAAATACCCTTCTTACCCGCATGCTGATGATGGCGTTGAGGTCAGACGTATGCTGCACAAGCTCAGAAGTGTAGCTATCGAGAACTTCAACGAGCACTACAAGAGCATATTCGCTGCTCATGGGCAGGTGCCTACCAAAGGACTGAGTGCCACCAGCCGCTTTGCACTAGGTGCCTTGTTCGTCTACCAGTTGGCATTGCTGTACCGCTTCGAGCAGGGGCTGCAACTAAATGTTGGCCTCAAACCCTTCTTGAAAGCCGCTTGACCATTTACGACCATGCCTCAAT
>JALZHI010000017.1 GCA_030913985.1 Chloroflexota bacterium
GAAGATGGGCTTTGAACGCTTGTATGCTCGTACGCCTCTTGGTTTTGCTATCAAAGTCCATGCTTCTCTCTTGGCTCTAGCTTGTATCAATCTTCACTAGCAATCATCGTGTAACTCGTAACTCGTAACGCGTAACTCGTAACTCGTAACTCGTAACTCGTAATTCGTAACTCGTAACTCGTAACTCGTAATTCGTAATTAGCATACAGGGCACCAGTTACGTGTTACGAGTTACTCATCACGTTTCACGTTTCACGTTTCAGACCCCAAGGGAGGCCCCGATGAACGAGCAAGCACCCACTCCGAACCCGGCCCCGCAACTCCCTGAGCAGCCCGTGCGCCTCATCCCGCTCGCACTCGACATCGACAAGGCGCAGATATCGGGCCTCGCGTGGCACGGCGACAGCCTGGTTATCCTGCCGCAGTACCCCAACTGGCGGGGCACCCCAGGCGATGGTTGCGTGCAGGTGCTGGACCGCTCGGCTATTCGAGCCTTCCTGTATGGCATATCCGACAATCCTGTGGTGCCCAGGGAGGTGCCGTTCATCACGGGCGGGTTGGAGGCTAGCATACCGGGCTTCCAGGGCTACGAGGCGATGGCGATTGTGGGCGACCGGGTGTTCGTCACCGTGGAGGCCGAGCCGGAGCGGCACAAGACGATGCTGGGTTACATCGTGGCGGGCACGGTAGAGAGCGACTTGAGCGCCATCCGCCTGCACCCTGACACGTTGGTGTCAATAAAGCCCCAGGCGCAGGTACCAAACGCTTCTTACGAGACCCTGGTGCATGCCGGAGACAAGCTTATCGCTATTTATGAGGCAAACGGCGTGAACGTCAACCCTCAGCCTGAGGCGTACGTGCTAGACCTTGCCTTCAACCACGTAGATACGGTGCCGTTCCCCCACCTTGAGTACCGCATCACCGACGCCACACCAGCCGACGAGCAGGGCCGCTTCTGGGCGATCAACTTCTTCTGGCCGGGCGACAAAGGCGACTACGCGCCCGGCCCCGACCAGATTTCGGCGCGCTGGGGCATGGGTGCCACTCACGCGCGCACGGGGGCGGTCGAGAGGCTCGTGCAGTTCCAGTACAGTGAGAGCGGCATCACACTGGTAGACAGGGCACCTATCCCGCTACGGCTGATGGATGCCGAGCACACCCGCAACTGGGAGGGCCTGGTGGCGTTTGATGATGAAGGCTTCCTCATCATCACGGACGAGTTCCCGGAGACGCTGCTGGGGTTTGTCAGCCTCACATAATCATACGTGCATATTTAACACCGGAGGTTTGAGCACTTGGACGGCAACAGCAACTGCATATTCTGCCGCATCATCAACGGTGAGATAGGCAGCCACAGGGTCTACGAAGACGACTCGGTGGTGGCGTTCATGGACATCCGGCCCTCGCAGCCTGGGCATCTGCTGGTTATCCCCAGGAAACACGTTCCCGACTTCTACAACCTGGAGGACGACCTTTACTTGAAGGTGATGCTGGTTGTGAAGCGGCTGTCGGAGGCGGTGAACAGGGTCACCAACCCGGCTAAGGTTGGCCTGGCGGTGGTGGGCTTTGAAGTGCCGCACACGCACGTCCACGTCATCCCCCTGCAAGAGGCCGGCGACATCCTGCCGGGAGCCGCGGGCAGCCCCCCGTTACAGCCTTCGGGCGAGGAACTGGCTGAGATGGCAGTTCGTATAGCCGCCGCGCTGGGCGAGTAGACGCGACGTGTCTGCTCCAATGCGCAGTCGCAAACCTCCAATCCAAAATTGGACCGGGCTGCTGGCCCTGTTCACGATAGCCAGCATCGTAGAGGCGGGCTTCTGGAACCAGATGAACGTCTTCACGCCCCTTTACCTGCCTCAACTGGGAGTAAGGGCCCCGGAGGACATCAGGGCGTGGACCGGGGCCAGCGTCGCAATTACCAGCCTGATCGGGTTGCCGTTCCTGCCGTTGTGGGGCGCATTGGCCGACCGCTACGCCCGGCAGCCGGTGATAGTGCGCTCGTTCGTGGCGCACCTGCTCGCAGGGGTGGTGGCGATGCTCGCGGGCAACATCTGGCTCTTCCTGGCGGGCAGGGCCATACAGTCGTTCGCGCTGGGCAACAGCGGCCTCATGCTCACCACCCTGGCCGAGCGCACGCCTCAACACCGGGTCGGGTTCGCCTTCGCGGTGATGAGTGGAGGGTCGCCGCTTGGGGCGTTCCTGGGGCCGCTGCTGGGAGGGCCGGTGGTGGACGCATGGGGCTTCCCGGCCCTGCTGGCGATTGACTCCGTCATAATGCTGCTCATCATCCTCGCCATGACGTTCGGCTACCGCGACAGCTTCGTGAGCACCAACCGGGGGTCGCTGCTGGGCATGGCGGGCGAGTCGCTGGCTATCATCTGGCGCTCTCCGAGGCTGCGGGCGCTCTTCCCCGCGCTGTTCATGCTGTTCGCGGGGTGGATGCTGGCTTTCTCCTTCATCACCCTTGCTATAGAGGAGGTCTACAAAGGGCCGAAGGAGTACCTGGGCACCGCAACGGGCATAGTGGTGGGCGTGGGCGGCCTGGTGACGATGGTGCTCAGTCCGCTGCTGGGCTGGCTGGCGGACCGAGTGGGACACTGGCGCACGCTGTTTGTCGGTTCGGGGGTGCTGGTGCTACTGTGGCCGTTGCCGCTGGTGACGCGCGATATTGTGCCATTTGCTATCCTATGGGCGGCTATCAACGGGCTGGGGTCGGCAGTGTTCGCCATCTCGTTCAGCGTGCTGTCGGCCTCCGCGCCGCAGGAGGTGAGGGGGCGGGTCATGTCGTTCGCGTATCTGCCTGTGAACGTCGGTGCGATTGTGGGGGCGGGCGTGGGCAGCGTCATCACGCAGGTGGGGGTGTTTACTATCTTCCCGGTGGCGGCGGTGCTGACGGCGCTGGGGGTGGTCAGCCTGGTGTACGCGGCACGCAAGGAGATCGCGCCGGGCGGGGAGACAACTGCGCGGCTTCACGAGTCTGTGTAGATTTACCAGGATGAGCGCAGCTATAGGTCTACTCTGCCAGTAGCCTATAACTGGTTGCACCCACATCCCTATCCATTCAGAACCGCAACCCATGCATGAAAGGATAAGGAGGAAGGGCACGATGCATCGTGCCCTTCTTAGATCGGTTTTGAAATCAGTTCTTAGTACCGGCCAATACCTTACCTCGTGCACGCTATTCGTCGTAGCGCAGCAGTTCGGTCAGCAAGTGTATCAGGTCCTTGCGTTCCAATCCCTTGAGCTGGTGGGCAATACCGACATCTCTCAGCTGCTGCCCTGCAACGGTCCGACGACGCTCCCGGTTGGCGGCGGTATTTTGCTCTCGACTTTGCTCCCGGCAGTATTTTTGAAGACACTCTATTAGCCTTCGGAGGTCGATTCCTCGACTCAGTAGCTCTTCGTAAAGCTTTGGAGAAATCACACCTTCAACCGTTAGACATTCAAGTAGCTCACAGAGAACGTTCCTGCCGTCCGGCGTACCTCGCACATCTTCGCCCCCACCCCCGGGTAAGAACACATGTGCACTTACGACTTGCTCGCGCGTGAAAGCGGTTCCGAAGAACGTTTCCCCTCTGGCCCTAACCCGGATGGTGTAAAGCCCTGACAGGGTCGTGGCGAAACGTCCCTGGAATTCACCCGGCTCCGTCTCCGACAAGCCGAGCAGCCGGGTACTGTTGTCTGGCAGGGTAACCTCGGCCCACACGGAAGCGCGGCCTTCAACCGGCACGTCATATTCACGCAACGAGGCGAACAACTTGACCTCAGAACCCGGCAGGCTTGAGTTCTGCTGAGCGACGGCCTTGAAGACCAGATTAGAGTAGGTGTGCACGATCAGGTTATAGGGGAGAAGGCCCTTCTGGAGGAGGGCAAGCAGGGCAGGGTCCTGCTGCGATGTTGCTCCCTTCAGTAGAGTCGAGGGTCTGGTCGGGACGACTTCGCTCCTTCCGATTCGTAAGATGGCGTTCCATATACCATCATGGCTGCCCGATGGGCCCGACGTGACGGCGGGCAGTGAGAGGCGATAGAAGCTCACGTTCTGTCTGACAACGTACTCTGTCGTGCCGAGGCCAGCGACCGCGCCCGGATCGATGCGCGTGCCGTCCGGCGTCTCCAACTCGAAGCTGATAATCGGCGGGATTGGTGACAGCAGGATCACGTCCAGCCCCATGTCGGCTTCCGTCACCGTGAAAGGAATTCGGTGCTCCCCCTCTGTCGTCAGCATGCCCGGAGGGTCCAGGACCACGTTAGCGTTGGTGATACCGGCAAGTATTTGCAGGAAGTACTTTTGGAGGCGCGTCCTGATGTCGGTCGTTATCTGCCCGGTGACCAGAAGGTAGCCGTTAGTGTTCTGCGTTATCTTGTACAGGGCGTCAGCGCTGACGTTAGAAGGCAGTCCGAACCCGATGGCAAAGGTATTCGCCGTGACGCTTACATCGTCAATACAAGGTGGCGTGTTTTCGTTACCGTCGGTCAGCACAACCAACGCGGTCACGTCGTAAGGAGGGGTTGCAACTGCCTGGGCATCGTCCAGAGCGGACTTGCCTTCTGCGATGCCCCCGCCCACCGAGGTAGCACCTCGCGGGTCTAAACCGGGGCCGTCGATGAGATTGTTGGCGGTGGTACGGCCGGCGCCGGAACCCGCAGGGCCGACATCAGTGACATCCATCAGGCGGTCCACCAGATCATCGAAGGTAACCAGCCCGACTGCATCGCCCTCGAGCATCACTTCGACGAAGACCTTGGCTGCTTCGCGCAGCAATTGCACTTTCTTCCTGTTGTCACCTGCATCCTCGTCCATGCTGCCTGAGCGGTCGAGCACCATGACCGCTGCCGACTTGGGACGTGCTACTGTGTTGGCACTGATAGGTATCACCCATACCTCGCCCGTCTCATCACACTCCACCGTTACGGAGCCGCTCGCCACATCGCCCGCGTTGGTGGAGGTATAAGACAGCCAAACCCGGCCATAGGTGAGCGACGTAATCTTGCTAACGGGGACCGGAAAGATAGTCCCAAAAGGCGTGCCGAAGCCGCCGGTGGGACCTGCCGTGATTCGGAAAGTCTTGGGCGTGCAGGATGCGATCTCAAAGGTCACGGCTCTATAAGTGGTAACGCCGGTCCCTCCGATACCTTCTGGAATGTTGGTGAACTGTAGGCTGGGCGTCGTTAAAGTAAGGGACTCCGGGGGCATGAAAGGTGCAAGCGTGTCGCGGATTACTCTCTTGCACACTTCGCAGAAGGGAATCCCTAGCGCGCGCATCTTGCAGGAAGGTTGTGGCCGGTAAACGTCGCACTCAGTGTACTGCCCGCCCTCATAGGTGCCTACCGGGGTACCGGCCACCGGCGGATCGGGTGGAGTGCACCCGGAGGACGCACAAGCGGCATTGCACCGAGTGGGGATCGGCGTGCCCGGGGGCACCTGGGCACTCCACTTGAGAGTTGCCAGGCTCGTGCTGATAGTCACGTTCGGCTGTATAGGCTCTGCGCCGGGGGCGCTCCCCGCCCCGCCGTACTCGTCCGCCAATCCGAAAGCGGCGTGTCCTATCTCGTGGATGGCGATCTCCGCAGAATTGGGGTGGATGGAACAAGTGCCCACGCGGTTGCCCCAATAACCAGCACCCCCATATTGCGGATCGTTCACGATCACCACGGTGACGTGGACCTGCGGCACAAGCGCCACCGAGTCGGCACGCGCGCGACCACTATCCACCCCCAGGAGACGGCGCGTAGCGCCATCGCTGCAAAAAGTGGAATCGTAGAAGGTATTGGGGGTGGCCCCACTCCCTACTGTGCCATCGGTGCAACTTGAAGGGTCATCCGCTCCGCTGTCCGTAGACACTACATCAACACGGTAGATGTTGATGCCGCACCATCGCTCGTCGAAGGGAGAGGTGTTATAGAAACTATCTATGAAGCTCTGGACATCGGTATGGTATTGCTCCAGCTCGGAGGCGCGGTAGCCATCCCCCAGCACCACGACGTTCCAGCGCGAGGAGGCCGGACCGTGATCTATAACTTTCGTCATGCTCCCGGAAACAATATAGCCATCTGAAGCGCCCATACTAAATGCCCTCCTAGCTCCTCTGGTAGCCCTTCAGGTCAAAGCGACCCAGTTCCTTTGCTGCCTGCAACTTTTGGCGCCGCCCCTGAGAGCTGTTAAACATCACCAGCGTCTGGGCCTCTGGAATGTCCGGGATGAGGAGTTCAAATTCCCCGCTTGTCTCCTTGTTGGAAACGAGGCGTAAGGTTCCATCCGGGGAATAATCTTCCACCGTGACTCTGATAGGGCTGTTCAGGACCTGGTAATACAGCGTACGCTCGTCCGCGCTGCGTAACTCTACCCAGAAGCCACTATGGACGCCCTCCCGAGGCGCATCCCCCGTCGGGGCGGGCGCAATCATCTCCACCCGCTGTGCATCGGATATTTGCTTCACTTCCTTACCATCGTAAGCGAACCTCATACGCAGGGTGAATCTGTATTTCCGTGGATTGAATCCACGGTTTTGTTCGGGATGTTCCATTTCGTACTCCTAAAACTTACTGCTGAATAGAGTGGATTACAGGCCGGCAAAGCGCGGAGAATACCAGTTGGGGCCGGAGATGGAGCAAAACGGCAACTGCGGTAGCGACGAGGGTTAACTGGTGGCTGGTACGGGGAACGAAGGAAAGGAGGGAAGCCTTTCCTCTAGATGGGGGAAACAAGTGTCACCGGACGGGTAGAGTATAGCACTCATTACCACAAAAAACAAGCAGTATTTAATAAGTGAATAATCAATTGACCGGCGATTCAGGATAATCAATACTGATTTCAAATTTATTTAGGAAGGACAGTATGTATAATGCCCCCTCCACCCTATGCATCCCCGCAACGGCTAAGGTTGTGAAATGAACGCTAGCCACAGCATCTCCTATCTTCGGTAGGTTATTCATATTAGTAAGCGCCTAAGCAAATATACGCCACAATCAAGGATTAATCACTGCATTGTGAAGACCCAACCACAAAAAATGCCGCATCAACTTAATACCTGCACTCTGTTCCCAGGCAGGCTACTATGTGCATATCAGAAGCGTTCGACATGAAGTGGTGGAGGGCTTTTGTCCTGTTGGTTAGAGCACATCCGCTTTGCGTTGGCTTTGCCACACGCCCCCGCCCCTGGACATCACCCCTAGACGTGCGCTATATAGATATAAGCCTACCGAGGAGACAGCACTTGCCAGAGTATATCTTCGACCTGACCTACACGCCGCCCGACTTCACGCGCCCCGCGTTCGAGGCCGCCCCCGACAAGGCGACCGAACCCGCGCCCGCCGACGGCCTGGCCCCCACCACCTTTTACGCCTCTACGAACTTCCCCACCTACATCAAGCGCAACGGCGAGTGGAAGCTGGTGCGGCGGCAGCGCATGGACGCCTGCATCGTGTGGGAGGACAAGGCCAAGCACGAGGAGCCGGGCTACGTGTGCGTGGAGATGCGCAAGGTACGCGCCGGGCAGCCGGTGGTCGTGGGTATGGCCGAGGACGGCAGTACGGGGCTGCTGGTGCACTCGACCGGGTTCGTGCCCGTGGGTAGCGATCCCAGCGCCGAGGCTTTCCGGTTCATGGCGAGTGGGGCATCACGCGAGCGCCCGCTGAACTACAGGCGCATAGCGGAATTGCTGATGTGGGACAGGCGGCGCAACGGGCGGAGCATATGGGTGCTGGGGCCTGCCGTGGTGCACGCCGGGGCGCGCGAGAGCATGGCCTGGCTGATTGCCAACGGCTACGTGGGCGCGGTGTTCGGGGGCAACGCGGTGGCGGTGCACGACCTGGAGCAGGCGCTATACGGCACGGCGCTCGGTATGGACGCGGAAGGCCACCTGATTTCGGGCGGGCACCGCCACCACATGGACGCCATCAACACGGTGCGCAAGGCGGGGAGCATAGCGGGCGCGGTGCAAAGCGGGTTGGTGCGCGACGGCATCATGCACGCGCTGGTGGAACATGGTGTGCCCTTCCTGCTGGCAGGCTCGATACGCGACGACGGGCCGCTGCCGGGCGTAATTACCGATGTGCTGGAAGCCCAGGACAAGATGCGCTTCTTCACGCAGGGCGCAACGTTGGTGGTGATGCTCGCCACCATGCTGCACTCTATCGCCACGGGCAACATGTTGCCCACCTTTATTGAGCGCGACGGCAAGATCGAGCCGGTCTACACCATAGTGGTGGACCAGGCGGAAGTGGTGATACACAAGCTGATGGACCGGGGCACGCACCAGGCGTTCGGCATCGTGCGCAACGCCGACGACTTTCTCAGCAGGGTGGTGTCGGAATTAAGGGTATTGCACGCCAGGTGAGCTAAGATGGCGCTTTACCCAGGATGTAACTCAAATAGATATATGAATCCTGGTACTCGCCTGGTAGAGAGGCACCAGAAATGAGCATCAATCCATCTAGCACATCGCCAACGTCCAGCGTTGCCGTCAAGAGGATTATGCCAGGCATATGCCTGCCTTGAGCCAAATGGTCCCGCAGATGCTGGGGCATGGAATGGCGATTGTTAGTTACCAGCATTACATCGTGATCCTCGCACCAATCAAGGATGACAGGGTCGGGGGTGCCAAGAGGCACACTTCCAGGGTCGCCAACGATCCAGACAGAAACCTCCGGTGCGAGTCTCGCCAGTTGAGTGCGGATAGCCGGATTTACGTTCTCGTCAAGGAGGAATCGCCTCACTCTTGGGAAACCCCTGCCGCCTGCCTTTCAGCTAACTGCTGTTTCCGTAACTCGCGCAAGCGAACTACAACCGGAGGCGGATTTAGCTCCTGCTCCTTTTGCGCTCTGTGACTCCATTCAAGATAATCGGACATGTACTTATGGACCTCCTCCTTCTTATGGAGGTAATAGAGGATGGTCGCATAGACTTGCTCGAGAGAAAGCGTGGGGAACCGTTGGACGATTTCCTCCGGCCTTTTCTCCCGAAAGATATACTCGTAAAGTACCGACTCAATGCCGATTCGCGAGCCCTTCAGCCTTATATCGTCCGGCGCGAGGAAGTTGAAATAGTCTTCTAACTGCATAGCTGTTACCCTCCCGGCTGGAGCACTACCTTGCGACTATTATACAGCAGCCCAGACCACACTCCCGAAATGCAGCCTAAGGGTCGTAAGGCTCCGACCTGGGTATCCAGCAGCGCACGCTCTCTTTGTACGCCAGGTAGGACGCTCCAAACCTGCGCTCCAGGTCCAGTTCCTCCCAGGGCCGCACGAAGTAGTTCCAGCCGACGCTACCCGCCAATGCGTAGGCCGTAGCCAGGGGAGAGCCGAGGAACAGGCCTACCGCGATGCCCTGCGCGAAACTGCCAATCGCCATAGGGTTGCGGACGTACCGGTACGGCCCCGCCACTACCAGAGCGCGAGTCGCATCGGCGGGTAGAGGCGTGCCCTCTCCCCTGGTGACCATGAACCAGGCGCTTGTCAGGCCGAGAGTGCCACCGGACGCAAACAGCACGACGCCAACCCGCCGCCAGAACGGAGACGCGAACCGGCGACGAGCGATACCCAGCCTGTCCTCAAGCCGGTATAGCCCCATAGGGGCAAGGAAGAAGAAAGCCAGCCACATCAACACGACCTGTAGCAAGGTCTTGGCTAAGTTGCGTCGTACGCTGGCCGGACGCGCCACCCGGCCCCGCACGTTATTCAGGAGCACCCGCATCGTTCCTCCGGCTTGGACGCAGCAGCCATGCGAAGGCAGGCTCTATTATCATGGAAGGTAGCATCATTACCACTCCCCCTCCCCCGCCGCTGAACAGGAGCAGGCCGAGGCCGTAGAGGGCGGAATAGACAATCGCCCCCGTATGCACGCACAGCAGAGGCCATGCCCACGGCTTGCGGCCAAACAGGCCCCAGGCCACAGCCACGGACCCGGTGATGTAAAAGGCCAGGTCTGCGGGAGCGAAGGCGAAGAGCGTGGAGTCGGGTGCGCCGGGAGCCAGGAACGGTGCGCGTGCGGCGGGATAGAGAAGCAAGACCACCCACCATAGAACGGTGCCGGTAGCCTGCACGAGGAGGAACCAGACCGCTAAGCGACGGATATTGGGGTCCTTGCGGCCCTCAATTTGAAGCTGGGTATTTGGCGGCAAGCTTTTTGACGGTGGTAGAGTTGCGCAGAGTGGCCAGCATCTTGAGCGTCTTTTCCAGGCGGGCACCTGAGAAGGCCGATTGGTGCATGCTCGTGCGGCAAAGCCAGTAGACTTCCCGCTTATGGACGTGGAAGTCGTCTATGTCGGTGCGGAAAGTCAGCAGGTCGGCTTGAGCGTGCGCAGTGGGTGTACCTTTCAGGAAGGCGACAAATACCGTAGCGCCCTCGGTGAGTTCCACCGGTGGGAAAGGCTCGTAGCCGGCGATTTCTGCCAGTTCAGCCGCGGACCTGATGAAGGTCGCCACTTCATAGCCTAGCGCGGCTCTCAGGTGGTCCTCAATTCGCGATTGTAAGGCTTGTATGTCCTCTTCATCGGACTCAAAGATGACGTTGCCGCTCGCTATAAACGTCTCAACCTTTGAGAACCCTAGCTCCTCGAACAGCTTGCGCAGGTGGTCCATTTTGACGGTATGGCCGCCCACGTTGATGGCGCGGAGGAACGCTACCAGTGTCGGCATGAACTAGCCCGCAGTGCGGTGCCGGTCCTGCTCTCGCTCGCGCTCCTTCAGGTGGGCGCGCAGCTTGATGATGCCGGGGTGAGGGGAGCGCACCTGCTCCTCGCGCAGCCGCTTGTTCCACTCCAACCAGTTGTCGAGGTAGCGTTCTACTTCCTGGCGGTTGTGCAGGTAGTAGAGGATGGTGGCGTACACCTGCTCCAACGACACGGTTGGATGGTTGCGGGCGATCTCCTCCGGGGTCCACTTGCGGTGCAGATAGTTGTACAGGATCGTCTCGATGCCGACGCGCAACCCCTTCAGCCGTATATCGTCCGGGGCGCGGAACTCGAAATAGTCTTCTAGTTGCATACCTCACCTCGCAAATCTGGAGCACCTGGCCTTTTTCGGATTATACTATGGGCGACCCGAGCGAGATGAAGATTCCACATTCTGAGAGACCACAATGAAGCTACAGCAATTAATCACCGGCGCAGCTATAGAGGGTGCCCACATTCTTGGTTCCGCACAGAACGACATCGAGATAACCCACATCTGCGAGAACTCCCGCCTTGCCGAGCCGGGCAGCCTCTTCGTAGCGGTGCGCGGCAGCGTGCATGACGGGCACAGGTTTATCCCCGACTCGCTCAAGAGGGGCGCGGTGGCGGTGGCCGGCGAGCGGGAGGAGCGGCCCGAAGATTTGCCCGCCAATGTGCCCTATGTGCGCGTGCTCGACGACCGACTGGCCGTGGCCCAGCTTTCGGCTGCGCTGTTCGACTACCCCTCCCGCAAGCTCAAAGTGGTGGGTGTGACCGGCACCGACGGCAAGACGACCACTTCCACGCTGATACACGCCATACTGAAAGCCGCCGGGCGCAAGGCCGACGTAATCACCACCATACGCGCCGAGATAGGCGGGCAGGACTACGACACCGGCTTCCACGTGACCACCCCGGAAGCGTTCGACGTGCAGCGGTACCTACACCTGATGGTAGAGGCGGGCACCGAGATAGCGGTGCTGGAAACCACCTCGCACGCGCTCGACCAGGGGCGGGTGGCCTGCGTGGACTACGATGTGGCGGTGGTCACCAACGTCACGCACGAGCACCTTGACTGGCACGGTAGTTGGGAGAACTACATGGCGTCCAAGGCCCGGCTGTTCGAGGCGCTGAACAACAGCTACCGCAAACCGGGCACCCCCAAGGTGGCCGTCATCAACGCGGACGACCAGTCGTACACCTGGCTGAAGAAGATACACTCCGATTTGCAGTGCGTGTACGGCATGGACCGCCACGCGCAGCCCGATATCAGCGTGGACGACATAGAGTACACGCAGGGCGGCACCCGGTTCGTGGCCCTAACGCCCGTCTCAGACATTCCGGTCCGCATGCGACTGCCCGGTAAGCACAACATATACAACGCGATGGCGGCAATCGGCGCGGCGTTGGCACTAGGGGCGGACAAGGAAGCGGTGCAGAAGGGACTTGCCTCGGTTGAGCAGATACGCGGCAGGATGGAGTGGGTGCGCGAGGCCGAGCCGTTCGGCTTCGATATGGTGGTGGACTTCGCACACACGCCCAACGCGCTAGAGGTGACCCTGGAGCTTGCCCGCCAGATTGTGCGGCCACGCGACGGGCGGGTGATAGTGGTGTTCGGCTCGGCGGGGCTGCGGGACCGGGAGAAGCGGGGTCTCATGGGCCGCGTGGCGGGGCGATTGGCCGACGTTACTGTGATTACCGCCGAAGACCCGCGCACGGAGCGTGTTGAGGAGATATCGGCTGAGATAGCCAACGCGATGCGGGAGGAAGGCCGCGTCGAAGGCGTTGACTTCTTCCAGGTGTACGACCGCGCGGAGGCCATAGACTTCGCGGTGCAACTGGCCCGGAGGGGCGACATCGTGCTCACCTGCGGCAAGGCCCACGAAAGCTCGATGTGCTACGGCACGGAGGAGACACCCTGGGACGAGTTCGCGGCGGTGCGGGCGGCGCTGGCGCGGAAGACGGTCTAAACGCCAAGACGCCAAGACGCCAAGAACCCGCCAAGCGTATAGAGGTTTGGAGCTTAGTAAAAGGACCAGGGCACGTGATGTCGTACCCTGGTCCTTCTTCTTAAATGACACTCCTAAACCTTGGCGCGTCCTCTGCGTCTTGGCGTCTTGGCGTTTAGCTATGCTACCTGGAGGGTTCGGGCTGTGCGTCGGCTACGCCAGGAGCCGGGGTGCGGTCACGGTCGGTGCTTGTCGCATCTGCTTCATCGCGGCGCTCGCGCAGGGCGAGGAGTTGGTTCAGCACGATAGCCACCAGGGTCGCCAGGGCGATGCCGGAAAGCTCGAAGCCACCGATGTGGAAGGCGAAGGGGGTGCCCACCGCCGCGGGGATGTTGATGGCACCCACCACGATGGTCACGCCGCCCACGATCAGGTTGCGCTGCTTGGCGAAGTCCACCGCGCCGTCCACCCAGATGCGCCCGCCCGTAGCCGCGATCAGGCCGAACAGCAGCAGCGATATGCCGCCCATGACCGCCACGGGAATAGACTGGATCAGGGCCGCGAACTTGGGGATGAAGCCGAGCAGGATCGCGGTGGCCGAGGCGACCACGAACACCGCTATCGAGTAGACGCGGGTCATCGCCATGACGCCGATGTTCTCCGCGTAGGTGGTCTGCCCCGTACCTCCACCTATGGCGCTGAGGGCCGTGCCCGCCGCGTCACCCAGGAAGGCGTGGCCCAGCTTGGGGGTGAGGTTGCGGCCCATGTTGCCCGATATGGCCTTGACGTGCCCGGTGTTCTCCGCCACCAGCACTATGGCTACCGGGGCGATGAGCAGGGCCGCGTTCCAGTCCACCGAGGGCGTGACGAAGTTAGGGATGCCGAGCCAGGCCGCGTTGGCAATGCCGCTTGTGTCGATGGTGCCGAGGGCGGGGAGCGGGTTGCCCAGGAGGGTGTTGAGCAGGGCCACTATATAGCCGAACGCCACACCCAGCAGGATCGGCAGCATCGAGAAGAAGCCCCGCGTGTACACGGCGATGAGCACCGCCGCCAGCAGGGTTATGAGGGCCAGCGGCCAGTTCGACATGAACATGCCGCCCGCCACGTTCGCCAGGTTCAGCCCGATTACCATCACGACAGCGCCGGTCACGATGGGCGGCATAAGAAACTCGATCCAACCCGCGCCGCTGAGCATCACCAGCACGCCGATGATGGCGTACACCACCGCCGCTGCCAGTATGCCGAACAGGGCACCCGACAGGTTGCCGTCCTTGCTGCCCGCCGCCAGCACGGGGCCTATGAAGGCGAACGAGCTGCCCAGGTAGGAGGGTATGCTGCCGCGTGTGATGAGCAGGAACAGCATGGTGCCGAGGCCGGAGAAGAAGACGGCGAGGGAGGGGTCGAAGCCCATGAGGATGGGCGCTAGCACGGTGGCCCCGAACATGGCGAGTACGTGCTGCAAGCCGAGGGCCAGGGTCTTGCCCAGCGGCAGGTTCTCTTCCGGTAAAACAATATCAGTGCGAGCGCGGGTACTTCCTTTGACAATGCGGTCCATCGAAATCATCGGTTTGGCTCCTCCGGTTGAACGTGAATAGGGTTATTCCTGGTGCGGGAAGAAAGCAGGAAGATAACGAGGAGCCGGGCGGGGGGCGGGTCGAAAGCCGGAGCCAGGGCCAGGACCGCTGACGGTAACGGTGACGACGACCGTGTGAGGGGTATGCTAAAGACAGCCGGGCGTATTGCCGCAGGCCCTTGTTTGGGGCATATTCCGCTTTAGGGCAGATGTAAGTACCCACCGTGCAGCTTCCACCTTGCCGGACTCACAGTCCCGGCTTAAAGGTATCTGGTTGCGAGCGATGTTACACCCTGCCAGGCTCTTTGTCAAGAGTGGTAAGAGACGAAACCGCCAAGACGCCAAGGACGCCAAGAACAGCGCCAAGAGAGTTAAGGTTCGGAGAGGACAAAAGGACCAGAGTACAGTATGATGTACTCTGGTCCTTTTGCTTAGAACACCTCTTCAAAATTGGCGCGTTCTTGGCGTCCTTGGCGTCTTGGCGGTTTCGTTCCTCTCGCGCTAGCCGAGGAAGGTTTGCAGGAGTTGGCTGGTTGTAGCGCCGCCACCACCGCCGGGATTGAATACGCCGGTGAGCCACAGCACCAGCAGTATCAGCACGATCAACACGACCACCACGAGAATAATGGCAGTGGTATTGCTGCCATCGGCCCCACCCGGATTTACATTCACCTGGCCCATGTTTACCCTCCTTGTGGTTTGTCTCAACTCAGGGCTCCCCACTCATGCGGCGAGGAGCGCAGGTCATCTGACAACAAGAGTAGCAGTATCCATGCCGCAGTATACGCGGGCTGAACTTCTAGTCGGCCCCGAACAGGAAGCTACACAGGCTGAGCACAGAGAAAATAAAGCCCAGCATGTCAACAACCTCCGGCGGCAACAGCAGAAGCAGGACGAAGCCCGCCACCGCAAAAGCCGCCCACGAGGCGCACCCTACCAGCGGGTACTGGTCGTAGAACTCCCTCAGGTTGCGTCTAAGCGACTGAAATAAGTTCATGGCTGCGGTCGCAAGCGGAGGGGGAGGTACGTCGCCCCGCCACCGGCTCTAATGCCCCACCTCCCCGGCGCGCTCGGGCGTGGCCTGGCGTAACAAGGTGCGAGCGTGCTCCACCAGGTCGAAGGGGCGGCCGTGACGCTGCATCTCCTGGGCCGCATCCGAGCTACGGCTCTGGGACAGCGCCTGCCGAACCAGGGCCTCATCCTTACCCGACATGAGCAACAGCCCCAGCACGTCCGATATTGAGATCTCGTACTCTTCAGCGATTGGACCTGCCGCCTCAACGAGTGGGTCGTAGAACATGTAGGGTCCCCTTGCGTATCTCAGTGACCTGCCGATACTAACGCCCACACGAGGCCCTGCGCGTCGGGGGTGCTGACGGCGCGGGCGAACGCGCCCGGAGCCACCGCCCGCGCGGCACCACCGGCGGCACCGAGAGCCAGGGCATCCCCAATCTTGATGTCGGGCGTGGTCACGCGCACCTGGGTGAGGCCGCTGACGACAACCTGCACGTGGGTGTTCGGCGCGGCGGCACCCTCTGTCGCCACCAGGGGCTGGTTCGGCTGATTGGCGCGTTCGCCAGCGGTGTCGCGGACTAGCGCTTTGCCGGCCACACCGATAACCGCGTCACCCGCGCCCGCCCGGCGCACCAGCAGCACCGGCTGCCCGGACTTGGGGTCCACCTCAACCCCTGCCGCGGCCACCAGGTCGCCCTGTCTGAGGCTCTCGTCGCCGCTATTGCGCGCTCCGTAGGCCTGGGTACAGCCTGTGCAGGTCCCGCTCACCGAGAGGTCGCCCGTAATCCAGGCGTTCTGAGTGACGTCGAGGTTGCCGTTTACGTACGTCCACCCATCCGCATACAGCGCGATCCAGCTAGGGCCGCCGCGCACGTAGGCACCACGGTAATTATCCGATGTGAACTCGCCACCGAAGCCATTTGCGCTAGTTCCCTTGACCCCAGGGCCGGCCCCATCGTGGGAGCCCCAGACTCCCATGCCATAGCCGCCCGTACCCTGGTTCCGCCCGCGCACGCCCGCCGAATCGCGGCCCGCGCTGGTGGTGGCTACCATGCCGAGAATCCCTACCGCGTCGGTTATTGTGGAGCTGGTCAGCCCCTGCACCCCCATGCCCGTGTTGCTGGTGCCAAGCACGCCAATGCCGTTGCCACTTGCCCCCGTGACGCCTACCCCATTAGCAGCAGTAGTGCGTGAATACAACGGCTGTGCGTGAGTGGCGGTGTCTATGCGGATGCCGGGTTGCGTGCGTGCGAGGTCTACAAACTTGGTCATCTGGGCGCGTGTTACGCTGCTTCCGGGGCGATAGTATGGCCTGTTCTGTGCATCGCACGGCTCACCGGGACCACCACAAGGATACCCGCTGACTATATCCTGCTCGTACAGGTTGTTGGCGTAGTCGTAGAAGGGGCTACCGGGGGGCACGTCCGCGAAGCACTGCCCATCCGGGGGACATGTGGCTTCAGGGGCCGCTGGGGAAGAAGACGCGGATGGCGCGGTGGGACCAGCCGCCACGGGGCCGGTAAAGCCGACCAAAACTACCGCCAGGATACCAGCGAGCAACACCGAGATAGATTTCCTGTGCCTCACGGTTACACTGTTCAAGATAGTCATTATTCTAGCCTCCTCATGTGAAATGTGCGCCCGGTAGTAGAAACAATGGAGTAGATGACGCTCACATTATACTCGCTGTGCCAGGTAGGGAATAGTACGGAGCAAGCTGGCGTGCCGGTCTGAGGAACGGCGCGGCTGATTAGTTGAAGGGGTCGGAAGTTGTTATGGGCAGGGGTTTAGGGTGTTATAATTGGCGCTATAATTGGGGGCCTAATCAGGCTGAGCATCGAGGTTCGTGCCAGCGTCCGCAGCGCGGTGCGTTGAACGCAGTTGATGCGTACATACAGGAGTAGCAAAATGCAAATCATCGAGATTGCTGATCTCCAGGAGTCGGAACACCAGCCCTTCACGTGGTTTGAAGGGGAACAATTCGGGTCGGGTGTATCTTTGGTCATCATCAGCAGTGACGAGCCGGGGGTAGGACCGTACTTGCACCAGCACCCTTATTCGGAGACATTCGTCATAAGGACCGGTCGCGGTCTATTCACTGTGGGAGATGAGCAAATAACCGGAGCCGGAGGTCAGATTATCGTGGTTCCAGCCCTCACCCCGCACAAGTTCGCGGTGATAGGACCTGACCGCCTGGAGATGATCGATATTCACGCAAGTGCCACGTTCATCACAGAGTGGCTTGAGGGGCCGCGTGCGGTCGGTTGAAGCAAATAAGGCACAGATAAGCTAAGGTGGTAGGAGGAAACAATGTCCTGGGAGCCTATAATAGCCATCCTGTTCGTGTTGCTGGTAGGTGGCATATGGCTATGGCCTAACTTGGAAAGCAAGAGGGCGCACGACCGCATGGAAGAGAAGCGCCGCAAGAAGAAGTGACTTGTTACTAGCGTGCATTGGGGGCGAATCTGATTTAGGCTATTAGTTAGTTGCGGGCAAGCAAGAGGGTAGGAGCGTGTCAAGTCGCGCCTACCCTCTTGTCTTAGTTCCACGCTCTTTGTGGCTTGTGTGCCGCAAACTCACCGGCCTTACTTCGTACTGACTTGCCGGCTCCACGCGCAAACCTGCGCGGTCTCGTTATTCACCGGCTGGCATAACTATTGCACCCGATGTGGCGGGCAAGCTGAACGTCGTGCTGTGTAGGGAGAGGTAGACGCCCAACATTGATGCTCTTTATCAATAGGTGAGGTCCGGCTGCATATACACGCGGTCAGTTGCGCACAATCGAATTCACGCTGAGTTGGAGAGGACAGACCAATGTCATTTAACGATCAATCGCGCCTAGACCCATCCCAGGTCGAGGACCGACGTGGCCGGAGGGGTGGGGGTGGCGCTGGCCTGGCTATAGGCGGAGGCGGGCTGGGTGTGGTGGTCCTGGTAGTGGCGCTGCTGCTGGGCGTCGACCCGACCCAATTAGGAAGCCCTGCGGCGCCACCGCCTTCGATGGCGACAGAGAGCGCCGGCTCGACCAGCAGCCTGGAGGAGCAGTGCCGGACGGGCGCTGATGCAAATGCCCGTGCGGACTGCCGCATTGTGGGCTTCGTCAATAGCATACAGTCATTCTGGACCGAGGAGTTTGCCCGCCGAGAGTCCCGCTACACCCCCGCTAAGCTCGTGCTCTTCACCGATGCAACTCAGGCCGCCTGCGGCTACGCCAGCGCCGCGGTGGGGCCGTTCTACTGTCCGGAGGACCGGCAGGTCTACATGGATCTGAGTTTCTTCCAGGAGCTAAGCACGCGCTTCGGCGCTCAGGGAGGCGCTTTCGCCGAAGCGTACGTGGTGGCACACGAGTATGGACACCACGTCCAAAACCTCACCGGCGTGCTGGATGAGTTAGCCGGTGTGCAAGACACCGGACCGACAAGCGCCGCCGTGCAGACTGAGCTTCAGGCCGACTGCCTGGCGGGCCTCTGGATGCACCACGCCACCGGGACCGGCTACCTGACAGAGGTGACGGAGGAGGAGATAGCACAGAGCCTGGACGCCGCGGCGGCTGTGGGCGATGACCGTATCCAACGAGAGTCCCAGGGTTACGTCTCGCCGGAGTCGTGGACTCATGGCTCATCCGAGCAACGCCAAAGGGCACTGGTGGATGGGCTGCAATCAGGCGAGTTGGAAACCTGCTCGACACCGGGGTGGACGCCGTAGCGCCGCACTGAAGGCAAGAAGGGGAGAGTTTTAGTACTCTCCCCTTCTTTATTCTAACCCCTGTGGCTAGCTACTTCTTTACGGTGTCTGGCACTCAGGGAAGAAGGTGTTAGCCACTATCTTGGCTGCCTGCCCTCTAGTCACAAGGTTAGCGGGACGGAAGTAGGGGCGGTTCTGGCTATCACAAGGTCCGCTCCTGGGATCGTTGGTGCCACATTGGTAGCCTGACATGACGCCCCTCTGGGTGAGACGCATGATCCAGGGATAGAACTGGCTCCCCTCTCCGTTAGGCGGAACGTCGGCGTAGTACTGCCCGCTTGGCGTATCAGAGTAGCCTCTGGCGTTGGACACTATCTTCGCCATCTGCCCACGTGTGGCATAGGCGTTCGGCCTGTACAGGCTCGGGTTCTCAGGGTTGCACTCGTCTCCCCCACCTCCACCACCCTCTACGTCGCCAGGACGTTGCGGGCAAGGATAGCCACCCACAATGCCCCTGTTGGTCAGCCTGTTGATGTAGGCGTAGAAGGGGTTGCTCGGCGGTACGTCGGAGTAGATTTGCGAGCCTGGGTCTTCGTTGAAGCCCGCGGCGTTAGACACCACCTTGGCTATCTGCCCCCTTGTAATCGGGTCACCTTCACGGAAGGTGCCGTCCGAGTAGCCGCTGATTACGCCCCGGCAGGAGAGGCAGCGGATGTATGCGTAGAAGGTAGAGCCGGGCTGCGCGTCGCTGAACACGGCACATACAGTGGCTGTGGCTGTGGCTGTGGCTGTGGCCGGTGCTAGTGCTGTGGCCGTTCTCGTTGCCGTAGCCGTAAACGTAGCACTGGGAGCACTTGTGCTTGTGCCGGTGCTTACGGCGGTACTGGTCTGGCTGGCCGAGACCGCCGTGCTCGTACCCGTGCCGGTTGCCGTGTTAGTCCGGGTCATGGTGGCCGTAGCGGTGTTGGTGCCCGTTGAAGAGGCTACGGAGGTAGCGGTGTTGGTGCCGGTGGCGAGGGCTGTCTGAGTAGCCGTGCTGGTCGAGGTCGCGGTAGCTACTTCTTGGGTAGCCGTGCTCGTGGCCGTGCTTGTGGCCGTACTGGTTTCAGTGGCTACCTCTTCGGTGGCAGTACTTGTAGTGGTACTCGTCTCTGTGGGAGCTATCTCTGTAGCGGTGCTTGTGGCAGTCTCCGTGGCAGTCATGGTAGCCGTTTCCGTAGGCTCCTCAGTGGCGGTTTCGGTCGCAGTCGGCTCAGACGTCTCAGTGGCGGTCACGGTCTCAGTAGCCGTTTCCGTGGGAGTCCCAGTCTCGGTCGCTGTCGGCTCGGCCGTCTCGGTGGCTGTCTGAGTAGGTGTCTCCGTAGCAGTTTCGGTCGCTGTCTCGGTGGCAGTGGACGTAGGGGTCTCTGTGGCCGTACCCGTGGCCGTGCTGGTAGCTGTTGGCTCTGCGGTATCTGTGGCTGTGCTGGTAGCCGTGTTGGTAGCCGTGCTGGTTTCCGTAGGGGTCTCGGTCGGAGTATTGGTGTTCGTGGCGCTAGGCGTAATCCAGGGCGTCACGGTAGGCTGCGCTACTCCCAGGATGGAAAAGTTATCGACGGCTAGGGCTTGCGCGTTCGTTACAGTGGTACCTGTACCCGCAACTGAATAGTTCCACATCAGGTATAGATTGCCTCCGTTAGGGATGGTGATGGGCAGAGTCTGGTTGGTAACTGGCACCGTCGTGCAGGGTGCCGGGGTGCAACCGTTGTTGTTGGCATCTGCCGGGAAACTGGTCAAGAAGTTCGCCCCGGCAGAAGTCCAATTGGTGCCATCTGTTGAATAGTACATCTGGATGCGGTACCCTGATATGTTTGTGCCGTTCCTGTACTTCTCAACATCATAGGAGAGCGTAACACTGTTAAGTGTAGAACCTGTATTATTCACGAATTGGGCGTACAAGTTTCCACTAGCCGTCCCCGAGCCGGAAGACAAGAATCCGACTGCCCTGTCCGCATCACCGGTTGCTGTGGTACCGGCCCCGAAATTGTAGATGCCCTGCGACGCTGTAGTGCTCAAGTTGGCGCCCCCGGCACGCTCGGTTGCAGTGCCCGCTGAAGGGTAATCACCTAGGGTACGAACCGTCGAGTGCTTGCTGACCTTCCAATCTATAGGCAGGGTCGCGGTAGGACTGGTCCCCATCCCGTCGAAGGTCTGAGTGTAAGCTGTGCTGGTAGAAAGCGAAATGGCCTGCACACTGTCAGGAGCGTTCGCTTCCGCCAAACCTGCCAGGGCCTGTGCGCTCAACACCTTTAGCCCCGAGCCGGGCCACAGACTGGCTGCCAACACCAGGCCTGTCAGTAGCAACGCGGCACTGGTAGCTAGCCAAAGCAGCGAAGCCCCGTGCCGCAACTTTCCGTTTCTGAGAGACCTGGACATATACTTCACTCCTGTTTGCAGAGATGGCAGATAACACAAGGACTAAGTACCTGAGAATGATACCGGGTCCTTGTGTGAAGTTCGCGGAGAAGCTGGGCGGCTAGCTTGATTAGCCGACGTCAATAAGTGGCTAGTATGGCTGGGTGCCGCCATGCAACCCGCATCAAAGATCAGCTTTGAAGAAGCGAACGGCCCAAGTATAAAGGCAGTTGTAACGTAATGTCAATCCCATCGTCAAAAGATTGCAGTGCAAGGGCATCTAGATGCGGCCCAACCAGACACAAGGCAAAAGAAAAAGCCTGGGATGTAGAACATCCAGGCTCGTACCCTTCACTTCGTGGACCTGAGGAGACTCGAACTCCTGACTTCTACAGTGCGATTGTAGCGCTCTCCCAACTGAGCTACAGGCCCAAAACGCCACCCCGTGCGCTATTACAGCCTCACGACGCAGCCTATCAAGTATACCATCTTCACGGGCGGAGCGTCAAGCGCGGCGGACGTTGGACGAGTTGTGAGTTATGAGTGATGAGTTGTGAGTTGAGGGATAGTGCCTAACCATCATCCTCTTGGCGTGGTACTTGGCGTCCTTAGCGTCTTGGCGGTTCCGTCTCCTATCCCTCAACTCAAAACTCAAAATTCATAACTCACAACTTCTCCATCTTCCATCGTCCCTTAGCGGTTATCCAGCAGGTTCGGTTCGCTGAAGGGTGGTTCTAGTGGTTGGTCGGTGACGGTTGGGGCCGTGACTACAGTGTCGCCCTCACGCGGTAGGAAGATCGTCTTGTAGAGCAGGGCCGCGAGTATGCCACCCAGGATAGGGCCAACCCAGTAGATCCACCATGCGTCGTTCCACGCGCCGGAGACAATCGCCGGGGAGATGGCGCGCGCGGGGTTCATCACGCCGCCCGTGAAAGGCCCACCCACCAGGATGTCCACGAACACGGTGAGGCCGACGCCGAAGCCGCCGATCTTGGGAGCGCGGGCGTCCACCGCCGTGCCAAAGACAGCCACAACCAGGAAGAACGTCAATACCGCTTCGAGCAGCACGGCCTGCCCGATACCGATGGTCGCCACCCCAGGTGTGCCCAGGCTGAACGGCTCCCACACGCTACGCGGCAGCACCATGCCCAGGACCAGGCAGGCCGCCACGCCACCGATTAGCTGCCCTAGTATGTAGAGCAAGGCCAGCAAAGGGCTAATCTTGCGCGCCACCAAGAGCGAAATGGTCACCGCCGGGTTGAAGTGAGCGCCCGATATAGGCCCCAGCGCCGTGATGGCAATCGAGAGCGCCAGGCCGTGCGCCAGCGCCACTATCAGCAGGCCAGTTGCCCCTGCCTGGCTCGCCCCCGCGATGCTCCCTATACCTATGAAAAAGAAGAAGAACGTGCCCACCACCTCGGCCAGCACTTTCTTCCAATCTTCCTGGTCAATAGCAACCGTCATGTGGACCTCCATACGTCACAAACAGGATGCAAGCGGCCATTTCAACAATGTAGTGGAGGCTCGACCCGCCTTGTCGAGGGCGAGTATAGCAGATGGAAGGAATAGGGGCAAATTAGTAATTACGAATTACGAATTACGAGTTGTGGATGTTCCTCAAACATAATTGCCTTTCCAAAAGTAGCAAGAAAAGTCAAGAAGCGCCTCTGCGCTTGTTGTATAGTTTGAGCCAAGGGGCAAAATGATCTTCAAAACCAATCAAAAATACGAGCAGGCGCTGCTTTCGACCCTTCTTTATATCCAGACGCACCTTGAACAGGATTTAAGCCTGGGTGTGCTGGCAGAACGTGTCGGGTTTTCCGCTTTTCACTTTCACCGCATATTTCGCGAGTCCATCGGCGAAGCCGTAAAGGAATATATCCGCCGACTGCGGATCGAGAGAGGCGCCTATCGCCTGAAGATCAGCGAACAGACGATTCTGCAGATTGCGGTGGATGCCGGGTTCAAGACGCATGAATCCTTCACACGCGCATTCAAGAGGCAATTCGGTATTACGCCGAGTGAGTTCCGCAGTAATTTCCTGCGCATATCGCATGAACACAAGAAACATGTGCAGCCCAGATATATTTCTGATTACAACATGCAGGACGGATTGGGCTTGCTCCCGAACCGTTCCACCTCTGCGCAAGTCCGCGTGGAACAGGTGCGTTCGATCATCGTCGCTTTTGTCCGTCATGTCGGCCCCTATGACAAGCTGCTGGAAAAAGGCTCGCCCATGTCCCCCCTCTGGGATGAGTTATTCCGCTGGGGGAATGAGAATAAATTGATCGACGCCGCTTCGCTGTTAATCGGCCTGCCCCAGGACGACCCGTCGGTCACGCCCCCTGAAAAGCAACGCTTCGATGTGTGCGTACAGATCCCCGAATTCCGCAACCCCTCGGGCCACATTGGCTGCCAGACGATTGCGGCGGGGATCTTTGGGGTGGGCAGGCATTACGGTGCTTTCGATAACCTGGCAGAGACGTACATGCATGTGTATGACTCGCTGGTCACCACGGGCAAATACCGGCTCCGAGAACAAATGCCCTTCGAGGTGTACAGTTATTCGCAAGTCAAGGACGACATCCGCATCCATTTTACGGATGTTTATCTGGCTATCGAGCCGAGCGACCCGGTAAAGCAAACCAAAGAACGTTAACTTCATCAAGGGGGATAAGAGATGCCTGGATTTGAAATGAGTGAATGGATCGCCTGCCCGCCGAAGCGCGTTTTCGGGTTTATTACTGATTCGAACAACGCCCCCAAAATTGTCCCTTCGGTAAAAAGCTCGGTCAAGCTGACGGAAGGACCTCCAAAGGTGGGCACCCGCTACCGCGAGACCCGCTTGATGGGCGGCAAAGAACAGCACGCCGAGTTGGAAGTGAGCGAATACGCCGAGCCTGAGCTATACGCCATGCGAAACGTGACTGATGGGATCGAGACGGTCTACCGGTACAAATTCCATCCTGAAAGGGACGGCACGCGCATTGACATGGTTTGCGAAATCAAAGCCGCGGGGATCAAGAAGCTAATGCTTCCCATGGTCGCATTCATTTTGAAAAAGGAAGACGGTGCGCATTTGCAAAGGTTGAAGCAGGTCCTGGAAGGACAGACGGTATAAGAAAGCAAATTACGAATTACGAATTACGAATTACAGAAGCTACCCGTAATTCGTAATTCGTAATTACTCACCTCTCCCGCAACTTCTCCATGCCCTCGGTTGAGCGGCTGAAGCCGTGTCGCTCCCAGAAGGGGGCGGAGTCCTCGGCGGCCCTGACTGCCCAGGTGATTTCGGGGCTGTCCTCCGTTAGCTGGTTGACCAATTCGGTGCCGATGCCCTGGTGCCTGTAGCCGGGGTGGACGCATACCGTGCCAATGTAGCCGCTGAACGCCTCGTCGCACAGGGCGCGGGCGAACCCCACCAGGGTGTCGCCGTCGAAGGCCCCCACCGTGCGGTCGGCGTTGTCTATCATGCGGCGCAGGCGCGACTCCTCGGCCTGCCGTCCCTCTATGCCACACACCTCCAACAGGTCTTTCACCTGCTGGTAATCGTCCAATGTCACGGGGCGGTAATGGACCACTGTTGAATACCTATCCTCGCTCTTCTTGACTTGGCGAAAGCCTATGTGTTACAAAGTGCCGTTGCCCGGTGTCGGGCCAACTCTGTAATTATAAGCGTTCTGAAGAGAGGATTCTTCCAGATGGGACAACCAGGATCGGGGAGTGGTAGCGGCGGGACGGGCAGCACAGGCGGCACAGGCCGCAGACCTGAGCAGAGCAGGCCACCAGGCGGTGCAAACAGACCGGCGGGTAGTGGCGGCACGAAGGGAACGGGCGGGCAGGCACGCAGGCCAGCCTCTCAACCACAAGGACGCACTTCGGGTACAAGACCCTCAGGTGGAGGCGGAAGTCGCCCCCCGGTCCGGCGAGAAGCAGCTACGGCCGCACCTACCACCGGCTTCAAGGCTACGATAAACCGCACCTTACCACCGTTTAGCATGCAGCGCTACGTGGCTATCTGGGTGCTGATGATGATACCGCTGGCGCTGGTGCTTTTCTTGCTCCTACGCCCTGGGGGGAACAGTGGGGGCACGGCCAATGTGGCGGGCGTGGGTAATTGCCAGGCACCGAACGAACCCGGTAAGTACTTCGTTCTGGATACGGCGAAGGGCTGTATCGTGGCGAAACTCTACACCGACGCGTCGGCCAAGGTGCCCAACACGATAGCCAACTTCGAGCAGAAGGCCAACTCGGGCTTCTTCAACGGCCTCATCTTCCACCGCGTAGAGGACTGGGTGATCCAGGGCGGAGACCCCGATGGCACCGGCGGTGGTGGCGGTAGGATGCCCTCCGAGTACAACGACATCCCGTTCAAGGCAGGCTCGCTCGGTATCGCCAGGGGCCAGGACCCCACGCAAAACAACGACAGCCAGTTCTTCTTCACGAAGACCCCGGCGGAGTGGCTCAACGGCCAGTACACCAACTGGGGCGAAGTGGTGCAGGGCATGGAAGCTGTGAACCAGATGGCGATAGGCGACAAGATCAACGCCGCCGCCGTGGTGGAGAAGAAATAAAGGCAACCGGCATTAGGAGGTCTTTCAATGAAAGTAATGGTAATCGAGACTGACAAGGGCACTATCGAGTGCAGCCTGGCGACCGCTGGCGGCGTGGACAACACCATCGCCCACTTTGAGAAGCGCGCCAACGACGGGCTGTTCGACGGGCTGGTGTTCCACCGGGTGGAACATTGGGTGATTCAGGGCGGCGACCCCACGGGCACGGGGAGCGGCGGCGGCAAGATTACCGCCGAGTACAACAGCCTGCCCTTCTACACTGGCGCGTTGGGCGTGGCTCGCGGCCCCGACAAGCGGCTCAACAGCGACTGCCAGTTCTTCATCGTGAAGACCGACTCCACCTTCCTCGACAGGGAGTACACCAACTTCGGCCAGGTCATTTCGGGCATGGACGTGGTTAAGAAGATCGCATCTCGCGACAAGATGAACCGGGTGCGGGTAGAGGACAGGGCAGAAGGGGCCTAGCCGGTATGTACTCGCAGCGGCCTGTGGTCAGGAGGAGAGCGGTACGCCGCGCCTTCACTGGGACCGCGGGCCGCTCGCCCACTTTGCTGGTGGACAGGTTCCCCACGTACGCACCGGTGGTGCTGTGGGTGATCGCCGGCATCTTTGTCACGCTCCTGGGACTGCGTTTCGCCATGCGCCTGCTCGCCGTGCGGGGCGACGTGCCCATACCGGGAGCCGTGTACGCTATCACCTCTCCTCTCGTCGCACCGTTCTACGGGGCCTTCCCTGCCAGCAACAGGTTCGACTACTCTGCTGTGGAAGCAGCCTCCTTGGCAGCAGCGGGCGTGGTGATAGGGGCGGCGCTGGTTATATACACGGTAGGGTTGGTAGTGTCTGCTTTGCTCGCGCGGAGGCGCGCAGAGGACGATTCGTTGGGCTAAGGTGTTGTCACGCTAACAGCGCCACATCAGGTAGTGGAAAATTGCGAGACACCCTCAGAAGGATCCACTCCTCCAACACTTCCTGTAGCTCCTCACGGCAGCTTTCTAGCGTATTGCTGTTTGCGTACACTCCTGCAAACCCCGGTATCTCTCCATAGTAGGTCTTATCTTCAGGCAGTATTTCATAACGGGCCTGCCGCATCGCTAACTTGATGTAGTTCACCAGCATGCTAAACTCCCTGTAATCCATTAACCAGGGACTTAATCTTAGGAAATTAGAAGCTGTCTCAAGAACAACACTGTCGAACATTCCCACCAAGGTCCGACCATGTCATTTCGAACGAAGTGAGAAATCTCGTCCTTCACCAGGATGTTACTTCTTTCTTACGGCACCCTGTGGCTGAAGGAAAGGTGATACCATGTGCAGAGGGACGAGATTTCTCACTCCGTTCGAAATGACAAGGTGGGGCCATGTGCTCATATCCCATTCTGTCGTTTTGGGATGAGTTCTAGAAACCCCTTGCGCAGGGACGAGACGGCTCACTGCGCCTGCATCAACCTGGCGGTCAAGTCCGCCACCACCTGCGCCAGAGGAGTCGCCTCCAGGTTGCTCAAGACGATGACGGTCGCCTTGCGGTCGGGATAGCGGCTGATGTTGGAGACGAAGCCGGGCACCGCTCCATTGTGGGCTAGCACCGTTCCCCACTCCCCCTGGCTGATCGTCCAGCCATAGCCGTAGTCGCCCTGATGCGCCGTGAACACCGTGTCGAGCACCGTCCGGGGAAGCAACTGCTCCGTGTACAACGCCTGGTCCCATTTGTACAGGTCCTCCACCGTGGAGTAGAGGCCGCCCGCGTAGGCCGCGAGATCGATGGGCAGGTACTGGGCCTTCGCGGTGGGGCTGAAGTAGCCGGTGGCGCGGCGCTTGACCAGCAGACTCTCGCGGTCCTGCCCGGTGTCGTTCATGCCCAGCGGCGACCATATCTTCTCGCGCAGGTACTCCTCATACGACCCGCCCGACACCTGTTCGATGATGTAACCGAGCATGTTGTAGCCGACGTTGCTGTACTGGTACGTCTCGCCGGGTGTGGCCTGCAAGGGGCGGGTCTTGATCATCTCCAGGCCGTCGCGCATGGGATTGCGCGATAGGGTCAGCGTCATGAAGTCCTGGATGCTGAAGTTCTCCGGCAGGCCCGAGGTGTGGGTCAGCAGGTGGTGCAACGTAATCGGCTGCCAGGTCTCCGGGCATTCCTCTATGAACTCGCACACCGAGTCCTGCACGTTCAGCTTGCCCTCCTGTTGCAGGAGCATCACGCCCATCGCCGTGAACTGCTTGGTGACCGAGGCGATGCGAAACTTGGTGCGCGGGCTGTTGGGCACGTCGTTCTCGATGTCGGCCATGCCGTAGCCCTTGCTCAACAGCACCCTGCCGTCGCGGGCCAGCAGCACCGAGCCGGAGAACTGCCCCTTACTCAACAGGTCGTTCAAGTAGCCGTCCACCTCCGCGAGGAACGCGGCAGACACCTGGCTCTCGGAGCTATCCACCTGGGGCGTAACCGACGTGTCGGGCGTATTCGACACGACGCGCGGAGTGGTGCTCACGTCCAGCGTGGTGAGCATGGTAGGTGGGGGCAGGGGCGCGCTATCGCCGGGCGTGGACGACTGTTGCGGCCTGGGCGTCGGTGTGGGTTGGGGCGAAAGGTCGCACGCGGATAGCACGAGCGCCAGCAAGAGAAACAGCAACAGGCGGGCGCGCAGGCGGGGTAGCATAGCCTGGAAGCTCCTTACGAGGTCAGGGACCGGGTGTTAAGTCAGCGGTGACGTGGGAGGACGGTCTTTCCGACCGGCCATGTCAATAGCGCAATATAAGAACGCCGGTCAAGCCTGGATAGTTGCAGGCACCATGCCAAACCGCAGCAGACTCACCGCGCCGTGGCAGGGCGAAACGGTGCCCACCACTACGCTCTTGCCTGCTGACGCGGGCTGCCGGGAGAGTTCCAGCAGGCGGTCGCGCTCTGCGAGGTACTGGCCGATCCGCAGCACGTCCACCCCCGGCACCCGGAACTGCGGCTTGAACACGACGGCGGCCGCTACATCACCTGAGTGGGATGTAGCGTAGTCCTTGACCGTGTCCTCCAGGTCCCAGAAGCGCACATCTCGCGTCATCGGGCAGATGTGCGGGGCGCGGCAATTGGTGGGGCATATCCAGTCGGCGGCGCTGATGTAGCGGGTGCCGCTAGGGGCCAGGTGCTCGAAGGGCAGGCCGCCGAACTGGTAGTCCATCGGCTCTGTAAGCACGGCTTCGGGGGTGCCCAACCTCTGGTTCAGACTCCAGACCAGCCACTCGAAAGCCAGGTGAGGGGCCACCGGGGCGGGTATCACCTGGGTGTCGGGCGGCAGCAGGTCCCAATTGGCCTTCATGTACTCAAGCCAGTCGCTGCGTACGAAGCTGAGGTAGGGGTTCTCGCCCACCTCCGGCACGTCGAACGCGGGGGGGCGCTCGTTGCGGTCCACCATGATGATGCGAGCATCCGCCGAGATGCGGCCACGCTTGCGCCCCTTTTCCAAATGCCTCACATGGTGGGAGCCGAAGCACCCACCGCCCACTACTATAAAAAGCTCGCCCGTTTGCGCGTCCATGCTTCTACTGTACCACAAAGCGGTAGGGGTGGCGAGAAACGTAGGTGCACGGGTAATAGGGCGGGCGAAGGGGAAGAGCGTGGTTGAAGGACGACGCCCGTCGATTGAAATCGAGGGCTACACCTCGCAAAGTCTGCCGCAGGGCAGACTGGCTCAACTCTGAGCATCTATAAAGACCTAATGAGATGCTTCAGTCCCGCAGGGACTTTGCCTTGTGTAGCCCGTGAATTCATTCACCGGGCGTCGGCTGTCGAGAACAAACATAGCAAATATACTCTGCCAGCAAAGACCTGCCCCAAGCGGCCTTAAACAACAAGAGGCGAGCAGCAGGCATCACACCCACCACTCGCCTCATGCAAACTAACCACTAACCACTCCGAAACGCCCGCACCCATTCTAGCAACAGCCCCGGACACTGCGTACTGTTGCCCGCCCTGCGCAACTCACCATGCCCCCATACGTCACGCCTCCCCGCGGGTATGTCGGGCCTGTGGTAGCAGAGCCTGAGCAACAGCGCCTCAAGCCCCTCAAGCTGCGCGTCAGGTGGCTTCTGTCCCGGCCCCAGGTCGCAGCATATGGCAAGGCCGTTCCAGTTGGCGGCGTTCGCATGCCACGTGACAAGCTCCTCCGGCTGCGTGCGCCACACCCTGCCGTCCGCGGACACCCGGTAGTGGTACATCAGCCCGAAGCCGCGCACCACCGGACCCGCCCCGACATTCCAGTTCTTGCGCATGTGGAAGCGGGCCTGGTCGCTGTACCTGCGCAGGGGGTCGTAGCCCGCTCCATCGCCGGCAGGAGCCGGTATGGGCACCGCATCGTAATGCACCACTATGCGCGTAATGTCCCGCAGCCTCCGCAGCTTGTAGTTAGGGTCTTTGGGGTTGCGGGGTAGCTTATCCACAACGTCAACTATCTCAAGCATGCCCCACCTCTCCCTTCTCAGCCCTTGATGCTTCTAAACTGGCTGTACGAGCCGGAAGACGCCAGCCCAAGCAGCACCCCGGCAACGATGAAGCGCACCACCGGGGTAACGCCCGGCCAGACGCTCACAGCCTCTATCATCCCCGCCACCGCCAGCCCTGCCAACATCGCCGCCACACCCGCCCACCGGCCTGGCAGCCCCAGCGACTTCAACCCCTGCACCAACAACGGCACGATCACCACAGCCGGTATGCCCAACAACGTCAGGCCGTTAAGGAAGTTCTCCATGATCTCCTCCATTTTGGATTTTGGATTTTGGATTTTGGATTCAGTAGAATTCCCAGTCAATCCAAAATCCAAAATCCAAAATCGTTAAGTTCTTACTCCCTCCAGACGGGCCAGGGCGGTCTTGCGGAAGAGGGCGAGGCCGCAGTACCACTTGATGCGGGTGCGCCAGGCGTCCTTAGTCTCCAACGCACCCAGGGGCTGCACCATTATGCCTCCGTTCTCCAGCCCGCACAGGCCGGTCTGGAAGCCGAACTGCACCGCGTAGATCGAGGAGCAGTCGGTGCTGGTGCCGAGCGTCTCGTTGTCGGGGATGTGGTCGTCCACCTCCACGGGGATGCCGTCGTAGCTGAGCACGCGCCTGCCGAACATGTCGGTGCTGGTCTCAAGCACGTTGCCGGAGGCCCTGCGCAGGGCGGATAGGTAGCGGCGGGTACGCTTGGACGTGAACAGGACGTGCGGCGCGCCCGGCTTGATCATGTCTATCAGCTCATCCAGGTGGTCTAGCTCCAGGGGCGCACCGTTAGCACCCTTGTTCATGGTGCGCGTGCCCGCCGCCAGCTTCTTCACGCCGTCGAATTGCTTGGCGTTAGTGGCCGAGTTGCCGTTGAAAAAGGTGTCGCTGAACTTGTTCGCCAGCGACTTCGACTTGGCCGACACCACCAGCGCGCGCAGGTCGTTCGGGTCCGAGTAGGTCTGTTGCAAGAAGGCGTCTACGTCGGCGTCGCCACCCAGGATCGCCAGCTTGGTAGAGACCTCGGTCACAGTCATTGCCGACTCGGTCCAGGTATCGCCCACCTCGTAGAAATCGACGGTACCTGCCGTGGCCTCCTGGTTGTAGCGCAACGAGTTACCGACCACCTGCACGAAAGGCAGGTAGCGTAACACCGCCGACTCCGCAATAATCGTCTCGACCACCCCCTTGAGCAGCATATCCTGGCTCAACTTGGTGGCTTCCGCAAGTGTCAAAGGCATTTCGATTCATCTCCTTCTAAGGGACGATGGAGGGGGAGTAACACGTAACACGTAACACGTAAGTCATCGTTCGATTCCAGAGGACATTGCCCTACAGGTTCCTTGTTCCTCTCACGCCTTTACGTGTTACGGGTTACGTGTTACTCCCCCATCGTCCAACTATCCTTTTCGCTTCAGCCCCAGCGCGATCTTCGCTTCGGGCTTGAGGTTGTCGTAAGCCGCCGTGCTGGACGAGCGGGCCGGGTTGCCGGTAGGTATGTCCCGCTCGTATTGCTCGGCTATGCGGCGCGTGATCTCTCCATACGAGCGGCGGGCAAGCTCAGCCGAGGCGTCGATCTCCTCAATCGTCTGGCCCCGCACCATTTCGGGCACCAGCCCCGGGATCGACGCTACCAGTTCGCGGTAGCGCCGCACCGCCACCGCCAGTGCATCGTTAGGCTCTCCGGCCCCGCCGCTGTCAGCACCCGTCTGTTCCCCACCGCCTGTATCACCAGGCCCCAACTCCGCATCGTCACTCTCCATACTCTCCATCCTTCCTACCACCTCCCTTCTCACATAGCTTCCAATTTCAAGCGGCGACTACCTGCACCAATTCGACCTGGGCCAACCAGCCTCCCATAGGGTGCCGCGTGTCGTAAGGCTCGATATTCTGCTCTTCATAACCCACCAACTTGACCTCGTAGACTACGTCATCCACGTCGCGCAACTGCACGGCGGGCAACTCGGAAAACTGCGACAGGTCCGCTCGCATGTCCGCCACCGTGCGCCCGTCAGTCGGCGGAATTGCGTCCAGGCCCGTGAAGCCCTCGAACAGGGCCACGGACATGCGCCACTGCCAAGCACCCCAGTCACCTGCCGCAACGTCATTCGGATTGGTACCACTGAGCACCCACGGCCTCCATCTCAGATGAGGCCTCGCGCTCAACCCCTCTACACCCGCCAACCCGCGCCAGGCCAGCCTGAACCCCACCCATGCCGCCCCCCGCACCGCCGCGTGCCGCAGATAAAAATCGTACTCACCCATGACTCCTCCAAAGGAAAGTGACGAGTGACGGGTGACGAGTGAACTGTTTTCAACTCACAACTCACAACTCACAACTCACAACTCACAACTCGTCACCCGTCACTCCCTACTCAGCACCCGACTTGTGGCTGCCCGGCGGCGGGCGGCGACCTCGCGCTCTAGCTCCTCCGTGTAGCGGGCCGTCATCGCGCCGGAGCGGGCGGGACGGCCTCGCTTCTGGTCCTGACCGTCAAGCCAGGCCCAGGCTTCAACCGCCGACCACAACACCAGCAAGCGCTCGTCGCCCGCGGGTCCTTCCCAGTGTTCCACCGGGTCGAGACCGGGCCAGGGCAGCAGCACGTGCAGCACCAGCCTCAGCGTGCCAACCTCATCCCCGCTCGCGCCCCTGCCCAGGTACAGGGTGCTGCCCCACACGCTCCAGCTTTGCCGGAAGCCGCTGCCCCGCGAAGCGCCCACAGGTGCCGTCGCCTCGTGTGGCAGTACTCTGCCCGGAGGGCATTCAACGCTCGTCACCCCCAGCGTGCCCGACACCAGGCTGAAAGTCCGCTGCCCCTGCGCCACGTCCCTGTAAAGCACCTCCTGCATGGGCCACAACCTGCTGTACCAATCCACCGACTCCACCAGCAACGCATCCAGCAAGTCGTCGCTCCACACCTGCACGCTGCCGGTATCCCCAAGCTCCAATCTCAAGCGCTCACGCAATTGCGTCCTGTTGCTCATTTGTCACTCCGTTCCTGAAACGTGGTGAGTAACGCGTAACACGTAACGCGTTACTCGTAAGAGAGCGCTGATGAGTAAAGTGGCTCAAGAGGTACATAGTTGCTTGCGTCACTTTACGTGTTACGCGTTACGTGTTACTCATCACGTTTCAGCTCCCGCTCCCTCTCCTCCAAGACCCTGCTCCACTCGGCCTCAGAGTCGCCCTCACCGAGCATGTCCATTGCGCGGCGGTGCGAGTGGATGCCTGCCGCCACGAGCGCCGTCTCCTGGGACACCAGCTCCGAGCGGTCGGCGGGGAGCACCGGCGGCCACACTATGCGTAGCTGGTAGCCGTTCGCCGTATCTACCACTGCGGCCGCCATCTTGTCGCCATGCAAAGCGTTCAGCCGCAGCACCATGCGGCTGCGCTCCTCCAGGGCTACCGACCAGATGGCCCTCTTGCGCGCCAGCTTCTGCAAGAGCGGCTGCATCTCCATCTCCAGCGCCACCCCTGAGCGAGTAGTGCCGCTACTGTCGCCAAAGGAAGTGCGCGGCATCTCGGCCAGGTCGTGCATCGCCCGGTAGAGCAGGTTGATGTACTCGATGTGCAAGCCCACGCCACCCCCGGAAAGCAGGTCGAGCAAATAGGCCTTCGAGTCCTTCGGAAGCTCCCAGAGCCGCCCCGGCCCCACCTTGATGCCCGTCGAGTCGGTCACGTTCTCCAGCACCGCCACCGGGTTGCCCGACACCTCCAGGATGTGAGACAGCACCGACAGCCTCTCGTTTAGGTCGCGGTTCACCTGCAACAGGTCCACAAGGTCGCTCTGGCCCCAGGGTTCTTTGGGCACCCTCAAGTTGGGGAACACCACGTACGGTATGAAGCCGTAGGGGTTCGGCACGCGCCTGTCCAGCAGGCCGTCCCGCCACACCTCCAGCGTCTCCGCAGTCCACTCCTCAACAACCGTCCCCGGCGCGGTGCCGTGGGATACCCCTGTGCCGCCGCTACCACTGTTGCCCACCACGTAACTCTGCCGCACCGCCAGCAGCCGCCGGTAATCGTCCGCCGCCCGCACGCAGGTAATACTCGCAGGGTCCACCGCCGCCACCGATACCGCGCCCTCCGCCGCGTCCCACGTCACCTTGAACACGCCATCGCCCAGCACCGCGCTGTCCACCGCCGTGTCGAGGTCCACCAGCGCCAGGGAGTTGCGCCTGTAACACGCCTCCAACAACGCCTCGGCGTGCTGTGCGGCCTTGCGCCCCTCCTCGCCTGAGCCGTCCGGGGCCTCCACCGCGAAGCCCACCCCCTTGCCCATCAGGTAGGAGGCGGCTTTGTTTGCGAACACGCGGGCGTAGTTGAACGTCATACGCCGTTCGTTGGGCGCGGGCAAACCTTCCCATTGCGCCCCGTTATAGAAGTCGAGGTACACCCGGTACCCCGCCAGCCGCGCGGCATCTTCCTGTGACAACACAAAGGGCCGCGCCTGACCCGGCTGCGACCCTGTAGAAAGCACCCCTGTTGCGCCTGTCATAAGCACAACCCTCCTCTTCTTAGAATGTATGTTCTAATATCCTTATCCCATTAGAAGACTTATTTGGGCCATAATTTCGCCACCAGTTCTTGAGCCTCCCCTTCTTGACTTTGCCGCAAGTGCCTATTTATACTGCTCGACAGGTAGTTGCTTGCCCAAGCAGCTATTTCTATTCAAGTGCCTGCCGCGCCAGCACAACACGCGCCGCGCGCCATCCAAGGCAAACTCTATATCAAGGAGACATCACATGAAAATAGGTATAGGACTCCCCAGCACGATACCCGGCACGCCAGGGCCGCTGATCATGGAATGGGCGCGCAGGGCCGAGCAACGGGGCTTCTCCAGCCTCGCCATCATAGACCGCATAGTCTTCCCCAACTACGACTCGCTGATAGCCCTGGCAGCCGCCGGAGCCGTCACCGAGCGTATTGGCCTGCTCACCAACATACTCGTCGCACCCGCCCGCAACCCCATAACGCTTGCCAAGGAGGCAGCCAGCGTGGACCAGATATCCGGCGGCAGGCTGACGCTAGGGCTTGCCGTAGGCGGTCGCGAAGACGACTTCCAGGCCACCGGTCAGGAGTTCAAAGGACGTGGCGAGCGCCTGGACCGAGACCTGGAGCTTATGCACCGCGCCTGGAAAGGCGAGCACGTCACAGGCAGCCCTCAGCCCGTCACTCCCCGCCCCACCCGCCCGGAAGGTGTGCCAATACTGGTCGGCGGCAGTTCGGAGACTATCCTCCGGCGCATGGTCAAGTGGGGCACCGGCTGGACCGCTGGAGGCGCTCCCCTCGACATGGTGCGCCCCTTCCTCCCGCGAGTGCAGAACGCCTGGAAAGAAGGCGGCCGCGAAGGCCAGCCGCGCATGGTGGCCCTGGGCTACTACGGCCTCGGCCCCAACGCCGACGAAGGCATAGCAGCCTACATAGGCGACTACTACGCGTTCCTCGGCCCGTGGGCGCAGGGCATCACGCAAGGCACGCCCCGCACCCCCGAGGCGCTGCAAACCACCATCAAACAGTTCGAGGACGCAGGCTTCGACGAGTTCATCTGGAACCCCACCATCCCCCAACTCGCCCAGGTAGACCTGCTTGCTGACATCGTGCTCTGATTTGAAACGCCAAGACGCCAAGACGCAGAGAACCCGCCAAGTTAACGATTGTGTATTTGGAAAAAGGAGCTTGGTACAAGACAAGGTATTCTGTTCCCTCTGTATTCTCTAACCCTCTATTCACTTGGCGCGTCCTTGGCGTCTCGGCGTCTTGGCGTTTCAAAAAACAAGCTACCTACCTCGCGCCACCCGCGGCACCCAATCCAGCCGGTCCAACACCGCGCACAAGGCCGCACTAACCAGCAAATCGTCGTGGGTAGAACGGCTCTCCACTCCCCAACGAAGCGGCTTCCCCGGCCCATCACCCACATGGCCTTCGCAGGCTTCTACCTGCGCCCAGAACAGCCCCGTGTCGCTCTCCTCATCCCCGGCGTACTCTTTGTACCGCCCGCTCTCCACCAGCCCAACGAAGTCCCACCCAAGCTGCGACTTGCTCGCGCTGCTGAACACGAACGGCACCACCTTACCCGGAAGCGCCTGCCCCAGGAACCCCGCCAGTCCCGCCCCAACGCCCGTAGCGTCCACCACCAGGTGCCGCGCCTGCCACACGTTGCGCGCCAAGTCCACGATGTTCGAGTGGAGTTGCGGGTGCGGCGTGCCCACCCACAGCCTGCGGTCCACAACCCGGTACCTAGGCCTCATCACGAGCGGGTTGTCCAACCCCGAAAGGTCCACCTCCACCACGGTCAGGGCAGTAGCATCTCTGTTACCTCTACTCGCGCCCCCTTCCTCTTCCGCCCCCGCCACGTCCAGCAGCATCGCGTACACCCTGCCGGGCGTGGCCGACCTCTGCCTGGGGTGGTCGCCCCGCATCTGCGCCCGCCGGGCCGGACCGAACAGCTTGCCCTCGGCGTCCATCTCCTCCAGGAAGTACTCGGTGCGAATGAAAGGGTGGTCCCTGCCGAACTGGGCGATGCGCGACCGCACCTGCTCGCCATACTCCGGCACGTGCTGAGCCACCTCCTCCCACCCTACCTTGAACACCCTGCGCCGCCCGTCCTTCCGCTCCAACTCGCCCAGGTAGGCCATCTGCCGGGCCAGCAGCGTGCGTGAGGTCCACACGGTGCCCGAAAACACCTGCGTGGCGTGGGCCGAGGCTCCCATCGGATCGAACACCGAGTCCCACCGCGCTGGCGACACATCCTGCGCCTCGTTGCACGCCAGCAGCAGCGTGGCCGTCTCACCCCTGGCCTGCGCCGTTGGCCCCGCCGACAGAAACGCGCATGTGCTCCTACCCACCAGCAGGCTATGCCCATCGCTGCGCACCGGCCCTACAAACGGCGACCTCAACCTCTCCGCCAGCCGCCGCCTGCTTATCAGCCCTTGCGGCCTCAGCGTCGGGTTCGCCACGATGATCGACCCGCCCCGCAGCCGGTAGCGGCACATCAAGAACGCCTCCAACTGCGCCAGCATCTCGTCCTTGCCGCTCTGCCGTGCGAACGCTACCGCGAACTGCCGGCCCTCGCCCCGCATCACCGAATCCGCGATCTCCCTCGCCACCCTCGCCTGGTACTCGCGCATCGTCCAGCGGGGCAACACCACGTTGGAGAACTCCCCCACGTCTTCCAGCACGCGCCTCAACTTGTTACGGTCTCCACCGGTTCCCATTCTCTCCTCCTCTCCATCCACACAACCCGCAAAGCAGCGGACGCCAAAAGCCCGCACCTCCTAAAGATGCGGGACCTTACAAACAACCAGTTGAACATCTCAGTCCCAGGCGCTAACCGTGTACCATGTGGGCGGTAGCGCGTATAATAGCAGGCGGACCCACAATCTCAATCGGGAGGTAACTGTTGAGCATCGTTGACGAAGCATTGAGGGCCAACAGGCTCTACGCACAGGACTTTACAGGCGGCGACCTACCCGCTCCCCCGGCGCTCGGGCTGGCGGTTGTCACCTGTAAAGACGCACGGATGATGGTAGAGCCTATGCTGGGGCTTAAACAGGGTGACGCTCACATCATTCGCAATGCCGGGGGCATAGTCACAGAGGACGTGATACGCTCCCTCGTCATCTCCCATTACATGCTCTCCACGCGGGAGTTCATGATAATCAACCACACGCAATGCGGGCTGATGACCTTCACCGACGAGGAATTGAGGGCCAAAGCGCAGCAGGCCACAGGCGTACCATCAAGCACACCTGCCGCCTTCCACACCTTTATAGACCTGGAAGCAAATGTGCGCCGACAAGTTCGGAAGGTGCGACTGCACCCCTGGATACCCGACACGATACCGGTCAGGGGCTTCATCTACGACGTGCGTACCGGCCTGTTATCAGAGGTCGATTGAGCCGCACGAATTATGTCAAGAGGCACTACCCCGCAGCCTGCGATACCTCTGGAGCAGGGTGTTGGTCGAGCTATCGTGCTTGAGTTCCGGCTCGTCCGCGCTCTCAAGCTCCTTCACAATCCGTCCCGCCAGCACCTTCCCTAGCTCCACGCCCCACTGGTCGAACGAGTCGATGTTCCAGATGATGCCCTGCGTGAAGACGCTGTGCTCGTAAAGCGCCACCAGCTTGCCCAGCATCTCAGGCGTCAACCGTTCGGCCAGTATCGTGGTCGTGGGGCGGTTGCCCTCGAAAGTGCGGGCGGGCACCAGCCAATCCGCCGTGCCCTCCGACCTGACCTCTTCCTCGGTCTTACCGAACGCCAGCGCCTCCGTCTGCGCGAACAGGTTAGCCATCAGCAGGTCGTGGTGCCTTCCCAATGGGTTCAACGTCTGGCAGAAGCCGATGAAGTCGCACGGTATCAGCTTGGTGCCCTGGTGAATAAGCTGGTAGAACGAGTGCTGCCCATTGGTGCCCGGCTCGCCCCAGAAAATCGGCCCCGTCTCGTAATTGACGTACTTGCCGTCCATAGTGACTGACTTGCCGTTGCTCTCCATCGTCAGCTGCTGCAAGTACGCCGGGAACCGCTTGAGGTACTGGTCGTAGGGCAGCACCGCCACCGTCTGCGCCCCGAAGAAGTTGGTGTACCACACCCCCAGCAAGCCCATCAGCACCGGCAAATTGCGCTCGAAAGGTGCCGTACGAAAATGCTCGTCCATAGCGTGGAAGCCCGCCAGCATAGCCCGGAAGTTCTGCGGCCCTACCGCCAGCATGGTAGACAGTCCAATGGCCGCGTCCATCGAGTAACGCCCGCCGACCCAGTCCCAGAACCTGAACATGTTGGCCGTGTCAATCCCGAACTTAGCCACCTCTTCCGCGTTGGTCGAGACCGCCACGAAATGATTAGCCACCGCCGCCTCATCGTTCAGCGCCTGCAACAGCCACTGCCGGGCCGAGTGCGCGTTGGTCATCGTCTCCTGCGTCGTGAAGGTCTTGGACGACACGATGAACAGCGTTTCGGCGGGTTCCAGGTCGCGGGTAGCCTCGGCAAAGTCGGTGCCGTCCACGTTAGAAACGAAGCGGAACGTCATATCGCGGTTGCTATAGTCCCGCAGCGCCTCGTAAGCCATCACCGGCCCTAGGTCGGACCCGCCAATACCAATATTGACCACGTTCCGTATTCGCTGCCCCGTATACCCTTTCCACTCGCCGCTCCGCACACGGTCCGAGAAGTCGGACATCTGGTCCAGCACTTCGTGCACCTGCGGCACCACGTTCTGCCCGCCCGTGGTAATAGTGGCTTCCCTCGGCGCGCGCAACGCCACGTGCAACACGGCCCGCCCCTCGGTGGTATTGATCTTCTCACCGCCGAACATAGCGTCAATCCGCTCGCGTATGCCGCAATCCTCAGCAAGCTGTAGCAGCAAACGCAGCGTCTCGTCCGTCACCCGGTGCTTGGAGTAGTCGAAGTAAATGCCCTCAGCCTCGACAGCCAGCCGCTCGCCACGCTGCGGGTCCTGCGCGAACAACTCGCGCAGGTGGGTGTCCTTCACCGTACCGTAGTGCTCCTCAAGCGCCTTCCAGGCCGGGCGCTGCGTCAGCCATGTCGAGTCCGCCGCCATAATCACGTCCTCCCCGCGAGACAACATTCCACAAGCAACACGCCCCAACTGAGCACGACTCGGACCACGCCCAACATCGCCGCACCACAAGCACACGCCCACTGCCAGAAGTCTACCGGCGACCTCCAACATCGCCCCACCCTGCTCAATATGCCGACACCATGCACCACACTCCCCTCTGTCATCCTGAACGCAGTGAAGGATCTCAAGAAGGTGGCGATGGACAATGCCGAATACCACCACCAGCTATGACGTGAGACCAACACTCCACCCGGTCCAACATCTGAGATCCTTCACTGCGTTCAGGATGACAGGGGGTGCAGCGTTCTGCTATTTTACTTCCGTACCGGAGCGATAGCTGCTTAACGATCCCTGCCACTTTGCACCGCCGTACACGACAATTACCAACAACCCCGAACTGTTGGCTACGATAGTGGTATAGTAATAGGTGCCCCGGCGGTACACCGGCGTATTCCCAACTGGCGGCAGTAAGAGTTGAAGACCACCATCCCCAAAGCCGAAGACCCTACCCTCACAGGGGAGCAAGCAACGCCGGATACAGCACCGGAGCACCCGCCATCTCCCCGACCTCCCAAGCGTGGCATACCTCACTACATATTCAACGCCCTTACCGGCCTACTCCTGTTCGCCCTCTACGTAACCGTCCTGGCGCGCAACGACATAGACAGCCTCATGGGCAGCGGTGCGCTCCCCGCCATACCGGGCGGCTGGAAGAGCCTGGCCGCTCTACAGGCACTCGCCCTCTTAGCCATAACCGCCGCGAGAGTACGCAGGACGACACAGCTAAGTTCTATTGTTCCGCGTGCATCGGTATGGGCCAGGTCGCACAAGGTCGCCCTGGCAGTCGCCGGGTTGACCCTGGGTGCGCTCGCGTTGCGCCTGTTCGGCATCAGCGACAATCTCCCCTACACCAGCAACCCCGACGAGCCTGCCGTGGCCGACCGGGCGCTCCGCATCCTGCAAACCGGCGACTACAACCCCCACTACTTCGTCTACCCCAACCTCTACACCTACATGCAGGCCGCCGTCTACCTGCCCCGCTTCTTCCTCCTCGTCTCCTCCGGCGCGCTGGAGAACCTCGACCAGGTGGTCCCAACCGACTTCTACCTCTGGGGCCGTATGCTGACCGCCCTGCTGGGCACCCTCACCGTGCCGCTGGTCTTCCTCACCGCGCGCAGGCTGTACGGCACCACCGCCGGACTAATCGCCGCCGCCTTCATGGTGACCAACAGCGTCCACCTCGTCTACTCGCAAATAATCACCACGGACGTACCCGCGACCTTCTTCAGCGCCCTCTCCCTCCTGGCAATAGCGCGCATTTTACCCCCTGCCACGGCTACACCCGAGGACAACCGGACAGACACTGCACGGCTACCCTCCCGTAACGTATACGTCTTCGCGGGCATCGCTATGGGCCTCGCTGTGGGCACGAAGTACAACAGCGCCCTAGTAGTGCTGCCGTTCCTGCTGGCGCACGCCTATGTCGTAGCGGACCACGCCCACGGGTTCGGGGCACGACTGCGGGCGTTCGTCAGTGCCCGGCTCTGGCTGGCGCTTACCAGCATGGCCGCCGCTTTCCTAGTAACGACCCCCTTCGCCCTGTTCGACCTGCCCAACTTCCTCAACGACATCGCCTCGGTGCTCGCCCACTATCGCTTCGGGCACCTCGGCTTTGAGGGCGACGACAACTGGCGCTTCTACTTCGGCACCTTCCTGCAAAGCGACTTACTACCCACCCTGCTCACCCTCCTAGGCGTAGTTATCGCGCTCGCCCGCCGCAGCCGCGCCGACCTGCTGCTACTCAGCTTCCCCCTCGTCTTCTACCTGTCGATGAGCAGCTACCGGGTGAACTTCACGCGCAACATGCTGCCCATCATCCCCTTCACCTCCATACTCGCCGCCATCTCCCTCGCCCTCGCCTGGAAAGCCCTGCTAACCTACCTGTCCGCGCGGCAAGGCCCCGCCTCCCGGCCCGTAGCTCGACTCGCACCCTGGCTGCTGGGGTTAGCGGTAGTCATAGGCGTGCTCCCGCAAACCGCCGCCGCCATCCAGCGCGGTTACCGCCAGACCCAGCCCGACACCCGCCTCAGGGCCGCCCAATGGCTCGACACCAACACCAGGCCCGGCACCAAGCTCTGGATGGAGTTCGACACCCCCAAGCTCACACAAGGCCGGTACCTGCTCGGCACCGGCCAGCACGTCACCGAGCACCCCATGGATTGGTACGTCGCCAACCGCTACGAGTACCTGGTGTTGAGCGCCGGTGCCTACAAGCCGGTGGTATACGACCGCCCCGAGTCGAACCCTCCCTTACGCGATGCCTACTTGCGCTTCTTTGACGAAAACAAGTCCAATCTCGTCGCCAGCTTCGAGACCAACAAGGTGGACCACCCAGGCCCCACGATACAAATCTACCGCACCGGCTACGCTCCCCCACAATCCCCCGCTGACGTACGCGCGCAGCAGCCCGTAAACGCCCAGTACCACGAGATAGACCCCAACGCCGGCACTATCACCCTCGTCGGTGCCGACTACCCTGGGCAAGTAGAGGCGGGGAGCACCCTGCCCATGACCCTCTACTGGACCGCCGACCGCGCCCTCAAGACCAACTACACCGTTTTCGCCCACCTCATAGACGCCTCCGGCAACAAGCTGGCGCAAATCGACGTTGGCCCTCGTAGCGGCACCTACCCGACCTCCCTCTGGTCCCCCGGCGAGGTGGTCGTAGACGAGGTGACGCTAACCCTCCCCCCCGAACTGCCGCCCGGCGAGTACAACATGCGCGTCGGCCTCTACCTGCAAATCGACGCGGGCGCGCACACCGCCTTCACCCTCACCAACGCCCCACCCAACTCCGGCGGCGATTACGTGCTGCTAGGCCCCGTCACCGCCGACTAACATCCCTGCTTATCTTGTGCAGAGTGGAGCCTCAACTTAGAGGTCGCGTATAATGCCCCCGATATGGCAAGACTTAGAATCCCACTCGCAACCCACTGGACCGAGACCCCCATGGGCCGCGCCGTGCGCCCCATGCAGGAGTTCATCCATAGCTCCACTGCGGGCGGTATCGTGCTCCTACTCGCCGCCGTCGCCGCGTTGGTGCTAGCCAACTCGCCCCTGCGCTCCCGCTACGAGGATGTGCTCAACACCTACCTGGACATCAGGATAGGTGCCTTCGCCCTGCACGAGACGGTCCTGCACTGGATCAACGACGGCCTCATGGCTATATTCTTCTTCCTCGTCGGACTCGAAATCAAACGCGAAATCTGGGCTGGCGAACTCAGCAGCGTGCGCGCCGCTCTCCTGCCCATTGTGGCAGCCGTAGGTGGGGCCATCGTACCCGCCCTCATCTATGTACTCATCAACCTGGACGGAGCGGGCAGTGCGGGCTGGGGCATCCCAATGGCGACCGACATAGCCTTCGCCCTGGGTGTGCTCGCCCTCGTGGGCAGCCACGTCCCATTCACCCTTAAAATACTGCTCACCGCCATAGCCATCATCGACGACCTCATAGCCGTGCTGGTGATCGCCTTCTTCTACTCCGGCGAGCTTGACTTTGGCGCGCTGGGCACAGGCTTCGCCTTCCTCGGAGTGCTGCTGTTGATGAACGCCCTCGGCATACGGGCCATTCCCCTGTACGTGCTGGTAGGAGTGCTGGTGTGGGTAGCGTTCCTCCAATCGGGCGTGCACGCCACCATAGCGGGCGTGCTCGTGGCCCTGATGATACCCGTGCGCACCCGCATCAACCAGGAGACCTTCCTCCGCCGCGCCCGCACCATCCTCGACAACTTCGAAGACAGCAGCAAACGAGAACCCTACTCCATCCTCCAGGACCAGGAGCAGCAGTCCGCCGTGCTGGAGCTTGAGGAGCTATCCGAGGCCGTACAGGCCCCCTTGCAAAAGATGGAGCATACCCTGCACAACTGGGTCGCCTTCCTTATCATGCCCGTCTTCGCCCTAGCCAACGCCGGGGTCGCCCTCAGCGCTGACGCCCTTCGCGGCGAAACGCTGCCCGTGGCCCTCGGCATCATGGCGGGCCTCCTGGTAGGCAAGCCAATCGGGCTCTTCGGCGCGACCTGGCTGGCCGTCAAAACGGGCCTCGTCACCCTGCCACGCGGCATCACCTGGAGGCACATCACCGCTCTGGCCTGCCTCGGCGGCATCGGCTTCACCATGTCCCTCTTCGTAGCCACCCTAGCCTTTGGCGGCAACGAGCTACTCGAAACGGCCAAGCTAGGCATACTGGCAGCCTCACTAATCGCCGGTACCGCAGGCTTCATCCTGCTAAAAACCACCCGCCCCGATCCAACCTAGCCAACCATCACAGCAAAGCAAAGGGCAGGCCCATCACACCGACAAGCCTGCCAGTCACCTGCCCGTACCCACCTTAACCTTGGCGCGCTCTTGGCGTCCTTGGCGTCTTGGCGGTTCCGTCCAGTTCGTTACTTAGCTATGAACGTCTTCCAGTCCCCCAAAGGAGGCAGGTTGCCACTCTCCACCATCTCGCGCCACTGCTCGTCGGTAAGGCGGTTGCTCGACGGCTGCACGAACTCGTACTGGCTGTAGATGCCGCCACGAGCCAGCACCAACCTGCCCTCCACCGGCACCACCACATATATCTCCATGATGCGCCCGGTGCCCTCTTCCAGCGCCAGGTCACCGCCCGGCCCGCCCGTAGCCACGTCGGCCACAACCGCCGCATCCTGGTCGTTCAGGTCGCCACCGCCCTCCGTCTCCTCGTCAGCCGCGGCTATCGTAATGTTCTCCAGCCGCCCGCCGTAGTACTGGATTAGCGAGTACTCTTCCTCGGTCAACCGCTGGTTCGATAGCTCCTTCTCGCTAATCCGCTTCAGATCGAGCGCCAGGTTGTACAGGTTCGTCAGCGTGCTGTACTCCGTCGGTGGAAATGCATCTTCCTCCGTCTTCTCCATCAGGCCCCGCGCCAGCAACCCATCGCGGGTCATCCCAATCAAGGCCGCTATGCGAGCGTAGAACTCAGGCTCAGGCTCAACATAGCCCTTGATCGTCTCAGGCGGTCCGCCACCCATCTCCGCCATCACCTGCTTGGCGTACAGGATGGTGTCGTGCTTCAACTCGGTCCAGCTACCAAGCACCGTGTTCAGGTTTTTGCGCGTCCACGCCGAGTTCGTCATAAAGCTGGGGTAGCCGCTGTTCGCCGCCTTGGGCTGCAACAACGGGCGGAAGCTATACAGCCACGACCAGTACAGGTTCTCGGTCCACTGCGAGTCGGACAGGCTGTTGATCTCGCCGCGCACCTTGTTAAGCTGCAAGGTGTAGCTCATGTACTTGGTCTCGCCCAGCCCCTCCAGGATGCTCACCGCCTCCTGCGACCCGAAAGCTGCCGGCACGTCCAGTCCCTTGGGCAGCCACCGCCTCTCAGCATCGCTCCCGTTGGGATTGCCCACGTTGCGCCAGATAAGCTGCCCGAACACGTAAGCGTCGAGCGTAAACCGCTGCCCCATCATGCGCAGGCCCTTGGTCACGGCCTCTTTGTCCTCGGTGATGTACACGAACATCGAGTTGACCTTCGGACCCTCCAGCGCCTTCGCCATCTCCTGGAACTGCGCGACCTTGGCATCGTCAGCCACCGCCCTGGGGTCGGAGCCTAGCGCCTGCTGCACAAGCGGCGCGTAATCCAGGTAAGTCAGGTCGTCCGAGCCACCCACGAAAAAGGAAGTCGGCTCGTAAATCCTGGCCCAAAGCTGCGCCGCCGTCTTGTCGCCGCTCTTTGCCGTCTGCAATGCCTGGGTAATCAGCAGCGCCGACCGGGTCTCGTCCACCGACCTCAGCCGGAACGTCATGCGCCCATACCACATCATCGCCCTGAAGTACTTCTTGAGGTCCTCGCTGCGGGTGTAATGCCCGCGTGGCACGTACTGGCTGAAGTCCTCCAGGTACTCCCCGGAGCCACCTATCCCGAAGACAGCCGACGTGCTAAGCCCCTGGTGCGCGTCTATCTGCGCCAGGTCCTGGTTCACCTCGGCTTGCACCAGCGCGGGCACGGTAACATTCGGGTCTAGCAGCTTGGAGGCCAACGCGAAGTAGCCCACGTTGCGCTTCGCCGCGTTCTCGGCAGCCGTGCCCCTGAGCGAGTCGTACTGCGCCATGCTCGCCTGCAACATGGCCGCGTTGAGCGACTTGAGGTCCGCTATCAGGTACTTGGTCTCGGTAGACCGCAACAGCTTGTCGAACATCAGGTGGTACACGTGCAACACCGAGTCGGTGGTCACGAATATCGGCTTGGAAGCGTACCTACCGTCCTCGTAAAGCTGGTAGAACTGCTTGTACTGCTCTTCCCTGGGGAATTGCGCCACGAAGGCGTTCTTCTCCACCAGGGCCATTGCCGCGGGGGATAGCGCGAAGTCCCGTGCGTTGCTTACGTTCGTCAGGCCCCTCGCCACAGTGTAGGGCCTCACGGCGGGTATGACAGTGGAAGGCTGCAACTTGTACTCACCAAATACGCTGTCCTGCTGCCCCTCCGACCTGTAGCGCCAGTCGTAATAGTGCGCCCCGATGTTGCCCATCTGCACCTTGAAACCCTGCGGCGCGTCAGGCTGGTAAGTCACCACCCGCCTCTCGAAAAGCTGCACCAGCACGTCGGTTTGCTTGCCCGCCACCTTTACGTTAGCCCAGTAAGGCTCCGAGATGGCAAACCCGGTCGTGTAGAACCACGGCTCCGACAGCCTGGCATTAGCCTGCCTACCGTCCGGGTTGGTAACGGGGCCGCTGCTGTTCAAGAAGTCCCAGATGTGCCCCGCTATATTGTGCTTCGTCTCGGTGTTGTAAAACCCGTACTTCACCCCGTACTTGTCGAACGCCGCGTCCCTGCTGACCTGCCCCGCCTTGTTCACCCGCTGGTTCACCGTCTGCCCGGTCAGGTTCTCAGCCGTATGGTCTCCCAGCGGCGTGTTAGCCAACCGCGAGAACGATGCGTAAGTAGGCGCGTTCGCATCATCATTGTCCGAAGCCAGCGGAATATCAGCCGGAGTGCGGTCCGAGTACTCCGCGTTGCCGACCTGCATCTTACCGCTCACCAGTTCCACCGTGAGCAAGCCGTTGGTCACATAGAAGGGATTGTTCCTGTCGCCGCCGGGGTTGTTTATCTCCATGCGGCTCTTGTCGAAGTACTGCACCCGCCGCATGCCGCCCGCACCCTGCGCGTAAGGCTCCATCCGCGACTCGCCTGGGGCCGGGCCCCAGTAGAACGAGCGCTTCACCATGCCGTCCGCCACCACCTTATCGGTGCGCGTCCACACCCGCTTGAACGCCGGGTCCGCGAAATCGGCGGCCAAAGCCGGTGTGGTGCCCTGGAGAGGCAGCGCGGGCAGCAGCACCAATAGCAGTGCCGCCCCAGTCAGTAAACGTTTACGTTTAGCCAAGTTGGTGCTCCTTTCATCTGTTAGTCATATGGCTAGAGCCTAACTGCAAACTGATGCCCTGGCAGATAAATCTGCGGGCTACACCTACGAAGTCCCCCTGCGGGGACTACTCTACACATGAAGTAGTCGGCGTAGGCCGACTTTGTGCATGTAGCACGCGGTTTCAACCGCCGTGTGTCAGGTTTGCGGATAGGCTAGCAGGCTCCATCCGCTCCTCTACCGCAACACGCAGGAGGAAGCACGGACCGTATGTAAACGGCCCGCGCTTGCCCTTGCATCCAAAACTACTTTGTTGAGTTGAAGCCACGTGGCGGCATTATATTACATCTACCGCGCGAGTGCTTCGTTCCTATGGCGTATAGCCGTACGTCTTTTGGAACTGCTCGGTACCCAGCAACCCCAGCAGCATCTCGAACTTGGTGCCCCGGTTCTCCGGGTGGTACTCGAAACGGTTGCGCTCGAAGTACTGCACCGTGTACACCTTGCCGTCGGTGGCGCTCTTCTCCTCGAACGCCTCCGACCTTGGCAGCCCGTACACAGGCAGGCCTCCGTTCGCCCGCCAGTACTCGATGAAAGGAGAAGCCACGTTATGCTGCGTCTGCGCGAAGTACTGGCTGCCCGCCGCGTTGGAAGCCTGCTTCGGCTGGAACGGCCCCTCGCTCAAACGGCCCTCCACCAGCGTATTCCCCAGCAGCCCCAGCAGCACCTCGTTAGGCGTGCCCCGGAACTCAGGGTGATGCTCGAAC
>JALZHI010000169.1 GCA_030913985.1 Chloroflexota bacterium
GTGCTGGTCTGGATATACTACTCGGCGCTCATCTTTTTCATCGGGGCCGAGCTGACGCAGGTCTACGCCCGCCGCTTCGGCTCGCGGGTTGTACCCGACTCCAACGCCGAGCCGCTCACCGAAGAGGCCCGGGCCCAGGAAGGCATCCCGAGCAAGGACGGCGGCGACAAAGACGCTAAAGGCGGTGACAAGCCACGTTCCAAGTCCCCCGGCCTCAAAGCCTCACCCTGGTTCCGCTAGCCTTCGGCTGACGGACGACGGACGATAGACGATGGACGACAGACGAGTTGTGAGTTTTGAATCTTGAGTTTTGAGTTGGCGGATAGTAGCCAACCATTATCCTAAATCTTGGCGCGTCCTCCGCGTCCTTGGCGTCTTGGCGGTTCCATCTCTTATCGTCTATCGTCCATCGTCCATAAAGAGGTTTCACTATGAACGACCGTTCGCTGCTCGGCCTGGTCAAGGCGACGTTCCAGGACTGGACGCAGGACAAGGCCTCGCGTCTAGGTGCGGCGTTGGCCTACTATGCCATCTTCTCGATTGGGCCGATGCTGGTGGTGGCTATGGCGATAGCCGGTTTCGTGTTCGGTGAAGCCGCCGCCAAGGGCCAGATTACCGGCACGATGAGCCGGGTTTTCGACAAGGATACAGCCGACTTCATCGAGGGGCTGGTAAAGAGCGCAAGCCAACCCACGGCGGGCACCATAGCCACCGTAGTCGGCGCGGGCACCTTGTTGCTCAGCGCGATGGGCGTTTTCGGACAGCTAAAGGATGCCCTCAATACCATATGGGAAGTCGAGCCTATACCGGGCGGCGGCATAGTAGCCGCGCTTACCAAGAATTTTCTGTCGTTCGGGATGCTCCTGGGTGTCGGCTTCCTGCTGGTGGTATCACAGGTGATAAACGCCCTTCTTTCCACCCTGGGGCCGTTCCTCAGCGAGACTTTGCCGGGTGGGGCGTTGCTGTGGAACGCGGTCAACTACGCGATAACCCTGGCGGTGATTACCCTGCTGTTCGCCCTGATCTTCAAGTTCGTGCCCGACATACGCGTCGGCTGGAAAGAGGTGCTGATCGGAGGGGCCGTGACCGCCACGCTCTTCTTGATCGGGCAGATAGCCCTGGGCATCTATCTCAGCCTGGGCAACGTCGGCTCGGCATTCGGGGCGGCTGCCTCGCTGGTGGTGGTGCTCGTCTGGATATACTACTCCGCTCAAATCCTCTTCCTGGGTGCGGAGTTCACGCAGGTCTACGCCAACCGCTACGGCTCAGGCATGTCCCCCGCCCGCCACGCCCGCTTCCTCACTGAGGAGGCCCGCGCCCAGCAAGGCACCAAGAGCAAACAACCCGGCAAACATGCGGACCGCCAGGACGAGCCATCTACCCCCGGCCTCAAGACCTCCCCCTGGTTCCGGTAGATTAAGGCGAAAACGCCAAGACGCGGAGACGCCAAGGACCACGCCAAGATTATGATGGTGTTCTTCTCAGGTAAAAAGACCGCAGAACGACACTTATATTCCGGCACTCTTGGTGCTCTCCAAACCTCTATACTCTTGGCGTGGTCCTTGGCGTCTCCGCGTCTTGGCGTTTCCGTCTCTTCTCACTCGTGCCGAACGGGGGGAGCTGTAGTACAATAAATGACTATGTCAGACAGGATAAGCGTGGTGCAGGGCGACATTACTAGCATGCGGGTGGATGCCATCGTCAACGCGGCGAACAATTCGCTGCTGGGCGGCGGGGGAGTGGATGGGGCTATACACGCCGCTGCCGGGCCGCAGTTGCTGCAAGAGACACGCACTCTTGGCGGCTGTCCGACCGGCGAGGCTCGTATCACCGGGGGCTACAATCTTCCGGCTAAGTGGGTCATTCATACAGTTGGGCCGGTCTGGAGGGGTGGGGAGAACAACGAGGATGCCTTGTTAGCCTCCGCTTACCGCAACAGCCTCAAGCTGGCCGACGAGAATGGCGTGCGGACGATTGCCTTCCCCTCCATCAGCACTGGGGTATTCGGCTTCCCGGTGGAACGCGCCGCCCCTATCGCCCTGCGCGAGATAAGCGACTTCCTGGCAGCGGGGCCGCAGTCGGTCGAGCAGGTAATCCTGGTTGCCCACGGCGAGCGTACATTCAGGGCGTACACACAGGCTTTAGAGGAGATCGACGCTTAGCATGCAGGCTTTCATCTTTGATATGGACGGCGTAATCGTGGACAGCGAACTGCACTGGAAGAAGCCCGAAGGTTTCTTCCTGCGTTCGCTGGTGCCCAACTGGACCGACGCCGACCAGACGCGCATCATCGGCCTCAGCCTGGACAACATGTACCGCCTGCTGACCACCGAGTACGGCGTTACGCACAGCAAAGACGACTTCCTGGAAGTCTATAAAGCTATGGCCCGGCAGATTTACCGTGAGATGGTGTCGCTCATGCCGGGCTTCGTGGAGCTCCTCGACGAGCTGCACAGGCGCGGTACTCCCGTTGCCCTGGCGTCTTCCTCCACCCGCTCCTGGATAGACATCGTGCTGGACCGCTTCGACCTGCGCTCCGACTTCGAGGCCATCGTCAGCGCCGACGACCTTACCGGCGGTGAGAGCAAGCCGTCCCCGGCCATCTACCTGCACACGGCCTCTAAACTGGACGTGCAGCCTGCTGAGTGCGTGGTGATGGAGGACTCGCAGAACGGCGTGCTCTCGGCTCGGCGCGCCGGTATGTACTGCATCGGCTTCCGCAACGGCTTCAACGAAGACCAGGACATATCCACCGCCGACGTGATCGTCAATAGCTACGCCGAGATCGACCTGGACGCCATAGAGCAGGCTCTAAGCGCCCGGCGCGCGGCCACCGGGGTTGAGTTTCCGGTCGCGGGCCAATGAGTCACGTAGCTGTCGTAGGGGCGGGGCTTGGCGGGATTGGCGCGGCTGTCCGGCTGGCGGCGCAGGGGCACCGCGTCACCCTGGTCGAGAAAAACGCCACGTCAGGCGGCAAGCTCAACATGGTGGAGGCAGAGGGTTTCCGCTTCGACACCGGCCCTTCACTGGTCACGTTGCCGGGCGTGTTGAGCGAGACTTTTCACGCTGCCGGGCGGCGCATGGAAGATTACCTCACTCTGGAGCCGCTGGAGCCAATATGCCGCTACCGCTACCCCGACGGCTCAAGCCTCGACATCTCCTCGCACCTGCCCCGGCTGGTCGCTGAGGTAGGAGGCTTCGCGCCCGGCGACGTGACCGGCCTCTTCCGCTTCCTCGCGTACGCCCGCCGCATGTTCGAGCGCGCAGGCCCGGTGTTCTTGCTGCGGGAGCGGCCCCGGCTGCTGGACCTCATCTCGCGCCGGGGCCTGGATGCCCTGCGCATAGACGCTCACATCAGCATGGACCGGGCGGTCCGCCGCTTCTTCAAAGACCCGCGCATGGTGCAGCTTTTCGACCGCTACGCCACCTACAACGGCTCGTCGCCCTATAAGGCCCCGGCCACCCTGGCGATGATACCCTACCTGGAGATCGCGGGCGGCGGCTACTACGTAAAGGGTGGGCTGTACCGGATTGTGGAGTCACTGATGGAGGTCGCGGGCGACCTGGGCGTGCGCTTCATGCCGGAGTGCGAAGTGGAGCAGGTCAACGTAGAGCCGACGAAAGGCTTCGCTGGGGCGAAAGCTACGGGCGTGCGCCTCAAGGACGGGAGCGACCTACGGGCGGACTCCGTGATCGTGAACGCCGACCCCATGTACGCTTACCCAGCCCTGGTGCCGGAGATGTTCCGCGACGAGCAGCTTATGAAGCGCATGGAGCGGCTTGAGCCTTCGTGCTCCGGCTTCGTGTTGCTGCTGGGAGTGCGCGGCGACTACCCGGAGCTGGCGCACCACAACATCTTCTTCAGCCGCGACTACCGTAGCGAGTTCGACTATATCTTCGACCGCCGCGAACCCGCGCCCGACCCCACTATTTACGTGGCCTGCACCTCCAAAAGCGACCCCACGCAGGCCCCGCCCGGCCATTCCAACCTGTTCGTGCTGGTGAACGCTCCCGCCCTCTCCTCGGATATTTACTGGCCCGCCCGCCGCGACCTCTACCGCGACCACATCCTTACGCGGCTAGAGTCCTGTGGTCTGCGCGGCCTGCGCGAGCGCATTGTGTACCAGGAGACGATCACCCCCCTCGACTTCCAGGAGAAGTACCACGCCTGGCAAGGCTCCCTCTACGGCCTTTCGTCCAACAGCCGCTCGACTGCCTTTCAACGCCCGCCCAACCGCGCCCCTGGCGTGCCCAACCTCTTCTTCGTAGGTGGCAGCGTACACCCCGGAGGCGGCATACCCCTCGTCCTGCTCTCCGCCCGCCTGGTATCTCGCTTGGTCAAATGAACATGAGACGGAACCGCCAAGACGCCAAGGACGCCAAGAACGCGCCAAGAGAAAGATTGATTATTCACCGGAGAGACGCAGAGGACGCCGAGGGTACGCTGAGATTGTTATTATTAGAAAGGGGAAGGAGCAACATGTTAGTGCGCAGTGTTGCCCCTACGCAGAACACCCTCAACGCTTCTCCGCGTAATCTCCGCGTCCTCTGCGTCTCTACGGTGCAATTCTTTATTGCTCTTGGCGCTTATCTTGGCGTCCTTGGCGTCTTGGCGGTTCCGTCTCTTACACTGCTTCTCAATGTACCATTGCTGCCCTTCGGCAAGAAGGCCGGTGACCTGCCATTCCACCCTGCTAACAAGAACGTCGTTGGCAACTGGGTGCTGACGCGGCTGCTGGTGTTGCCGGCGTTGCGGCGGGCCTTTGGCGGGGTGCACCTGTACCTTCAGCAGGAGGCCAAACAGTTGCGGTCCGAGCCGGACGTACCGGTTATCTACTGCTCCACGCACCCCGGCTGGTGGGATGGGTACCTGTCGTACGTCGTGAACGAGAGCACGCTACGGCGTGAGGGCTACCTGATGATGGAGGAGGTGCACCTGGCGGGCGTGCCTTTTGCGACCTGGGCCGGGGTGTTCGGCATAGACCGGCACGATCCCCGCAAGGCCCTCGCTTCCATCGAGTACATCGTGGACATACTCAGGCACCGCTCCAACACCGCCCTGTACATGTTCCCGCAGGGCACCATCACCCACCCCGACCGCCGACCGCTCGGCCTGTATGGTGGTGTGGGCAACCTCGCCCGCAGGCTGGATAGGTGCGCCGTGCTGCCCCTCGCCCTGCGCTACGAGTTCCTCCTTGAGCAGGCCCCGGAGGTGTTCGTCCGCGTTGGTGCGCCCCTACGGTTCGACATGCGGCGCGAACGGCTGTCATCGGCGGCGGTGAACGCCCGCATCGAGGACGCCCTGACGAGCACTGCTGACAGGCTGCACGCTGATATAATGGCGGGCGACTTGGACGAGTACCGGCGGGTGCTACGGGGGCGAGTCTCCGTCAATCGCAGGTGGGAGAGGGTGGCGGGCCTGCCGGGGGGCGTGCGGTCGATGTTCCGCAAGCCTTAGCCCCGCCTGTCTCAAGAGCATGTTCGCGCTTGCCTACCACATCATCATACTGGCTGTCTTGCTTGCGCTGCTCGGCATTCTGGTGGTCAATCTGCGCGTGCTGCCACGACTTGAACGCTTCCATGCAAGCCGGGCGGACGTACCTATCGTTGCTGTGCTCGTTCCGGCTCGCAACGAGGAAGCCAACATTGAAGCCTGCCTTGTTTCGCTGCTGGCCCAGAATTACCCCAACTTCGAGGTCTGGGTGTACGATGATGCTTCTACCGACCGGACCGGAGAGATAGCAGATCGTCTGACCGCGCGCTCAAACGGAAGGCTGCGTGTGGTGCATGGGCGTACTGAGCCACCGCAGGGCTGGCTGGGTAAGGCCAACGCTTGCCACCAACTCTATGCGGCCATGCGCGAGCAGACAAGCCCCGACTACGTGCTGTTCACCGATGCGGACGTGACTGTTTCGCCTGGGGCACTCAGTCACGCGGTGGGTGCCGCACAGCAACTGGACGCGGGCCTGCTATCGATCTTCCCCATGCAGACAACCGGCAGCCTGGCCGAGCGTCTGGCTGTGCCCATCTTGCTGCACTGGACCGTCTATACCTTCCTGCCGCTTCCTCTGGCACACTCTCGGCGATCAGGTCCAGCCTTCGCCGCCGCCAACGGCCAGTTCATGCTTTTCCGGCGTGAGGCTTACGAGGCGTTTGGCGGTCACGCAGCGGTGCGCTCGGAGATACTGGAGGACGTGGCCCTGGCGCGCACCACCAAGCGAGCCGGCTACCGAGCCGTGCTGACCGACGGTGGTCCCTTGGTGCGAACGCGGATGTACAGGGGCGCGCGGGAGGTCTGGAACGGCTACAGCAAGAACGCCTACGCCTTCTTCGGCTACTCGCCTATCTTCCTGGCGATTGGGGTGCTGGCGCTTACCACGTTTTACATTGCGCCGGTCGCCCTCATGGCTGTGGGCGTGCTGTCCGGCGATTGGCTGCTCTTTGGCGTGGCCTTCGCGCAGTACCTGCTTGCCATGGGCGCGCGCTTGCTGCTGTCGTTTCGCTTTGGCTATTCGGCGCTTGACGCCTTTCTCCACCCGATAGCCATCATCTATGTGATAGCGATAGAGCTAAATTCGATGCGTTGGGCGATCACAGGCAAGAGCGCCTGGAAGGGGAGGTCGTACAGCAGCCTGGGACGCTAGCACATCTTACGAAGTGAGCAGGAAGTGAGCACCTGTTGAACTGTCATATGAGCAGCAGGTTGGGGCAGACTATGGATAGCTCCCAATGGGAGTCGCTAACAGCCAATCGTCATGTTATTCCATAGTCTATGAGGACGGAATCAACGATGGTAACCCTGCCAGCCCCTCACAAGGCCGAACTGCCGGAGCTTGCCACCCTCCCCGCAGAGGTGGCCGTGCGCGAAGTAGTCCCCTTGCTGTCGCACCTCGTTCGAGACAAGAAACTGTTGGACTCGCGGCTCCTGCGGCTATTGGAACAATCCCAGGGCAAGGACCCCTGGATAGCTGCACGCTGGCGCGGCGATGACGACTCTTTCGCCTTGCAGCTATTCGTCTGGCCCGCCCGTGCCGCCAGCGCCATACACGACCACTCGTGCTGGGGAGCTATCTGCGCCGCTTCGGGCACGCTGCTGGAAGAGCGATACCGCCGCCTCGATGACGGTTCGCAAGCCAACCAGGCCCACCTCAAGCTGGACTGGTAGCGCGCCATGCGGCCCGGCGACCTCGCCTCCACCCTCATGCCCTATGCCGGTGGTATCCACCGGGTAAGCAACCCCAGCAACCGAACCGTTCTGTCCGTGCACCTGTACGGCCCCTCCGGCCCCATCGACGGGCGAGACTACGACCCGCGCTTCGACTACGTCTGCGACCGTCTACTGGGGGACTAGCTCGCTATCCTGCGCTGTCGAACGCTCGTTACCAGTAATAGCGTTAGTAGAGCAGCCATAACAGCCCCCGGCACCCAGAAGCCATGCATCACGTTCACCACCCCGAACATGAAGACGTTCATGCCGTACAGCCACACGGGCAGCCAGGTCCATGCTAACTTTAGAGTCCCGGCAGTGGCCCGGCTCACCAGCCAGTTCATCCCGAGCGCGGCGACAAACCATGTAGCAAAGTTGCTCCACGGCACACCGTAATAGCCCTCCGACTCAGGAGCCTGCCACTCCCAGTAGTGCTTGACGTTGTAGGCGACCGGCTCAAGCAGTAGGTCCAGGCCCACCGCCAGCACCGCCCCCAGCAGAACGGTGGGCCAAAACCGGGGTTGTCTCGCCTTGACATAAGATAAGAGCCACCTTGCCGAGAACAAGCCGCCTACCACGATGAGCAGCCACGCGAAGCCAATCGCCAGGGGCACGCCTCCCGGCAATTCCGGCACCAGCACGCCCGTATAGCGGTACTCCCCGAACGGCACGCCCGTAAAGACGCCCACGTACTCCAGCGCGACGCCCAGCGCCAGCACCGACAGGCTGAGCAACAACCCCACACGCCCGAAGTTCACCACCATCCAGGCCCCGCACGCAAGCCCCAGCATTGCCAACAGCAGACTGCTCATCCACTCCATGCCCCAGGGCATCAGGTCGAACGACATAAGGAAGGTGGCGAAAGGGAAGACGAAGCAGAACACCCCGAAGGAGACTAGCATCACCCATTCGGTGGGTGTGAGGTTTGGCATGGAGAGTGTTGAGAATCGAAGGCGGGAGATCATTTTGTTGTATAGGCGAGTCGCAGGACTGATGGTTACGACTATTATACGCGGCAGGCGGCTCCTTGGGGGTTAAAGCGGCACGGTATACTATCGAGGGTCGTACTTAGTCACTGTGATTTGTACGTTCCTCTGGTTGTCTTCCCCGGCTTCAAATTCTATGGTCAGCCTGTATGCGGTGTCGGTAGGTCCGTTGATGCCGCCTTGATGCCACTCAAAAACATTAGGTGGATAGTCATCTCCAGTCAATGGATTTACCCACCTGTCCTTCCCAAGCACATCTTTGTAAAACGCAAGCACATCATCTTCGCTGTCGCTTGTTGTGAAACTAAGCACTTGCAGACTGCTGTTGCCTTGCGATTGGACGTTCATTGCTCCTGGGTAGATAGGTGTCGTCTTGGCGCTTTCCGGTACCGGGGTAACATAGGAGCCTAAGTAAAGAGTTACCAAGGCAGCAATGAGCAATGTTACCGCGAAGGGCGCGCATGCAAGCAAGAACAAACGGGAGTTGTTGCCCAGGTCTGTTGCTTTGTTCGAATTGGGTGGGGTAAACATACGTCTCGTCTTTATTGCATGTCGAGAACTGCGAGATACTGGCTATGAGGACACCTGTATAAGACAAAGGCACCCACTCACAAAGAGTAGGTGCCCATTCAAGCTAATTCACTTCGGCGTGTGCCTATTAGCCGCAGCCGCAGCCCCGTGCGTTCTCGGCGTCCGCGCCTGTGTCGAACGAATGCCCGCAACCGCAACTGCGTACCGCGTTCGGGTTGAGGATGCGGAAGCCGCCGCCCATGAGGCTGTCCTCGTAGTCGATCTGCGCGCCGCCCACGTAGCTCGCGCTCATCTCATCCACGTACAGCTTTACGCCTTCTACCACGATAGTATGGTCGTCCTCGGCGGGCTGGTCCTCAAAGGCCATGCCGTAGGACATGCCGGAGCAGCCACCGGGATAGACGAAGACGCGCAGGCCGAGCTGCTCGCTGGCGTTCTCCTGCTGGCCGATAAGCTCCTTTAGCTGCGCCGCGGCAGCCGGGCTCATGCTGATAAGATCGGTATTTGCTGTCTTCGATATAATCTTTTCGGTATCAATAGCCATATCTGTTGGGTCTCCTTGCTATGGTGCGTGCATCATTTCCCGCTCCTCAATTCTACCAGATGGGGAAAGCGCACGCAAGAGGGTAAAAGGACGATGGACGATGGACGATGGACGATGGACGATGGACGATGGA
>JALZHI010000170.1:0-5978 GCA_030913985.1 Chloroflexota bacterium
CCTTTATATAGCGTAGAGTCTCGTCAGCAAAGAGTCACACTTGTGTGGAGGACGAGATTTCTCACTGCGTTCGAAATGACAATGTGGGGCCATGTGCTAATGTTCGACAATGTTGTTCCTAAGATAGCTTCTAGTCTACTCGGTGACCCCTGACCCATCACTCCTATACCGAATGGCGAGGTCTATACTGCACGGCCTCCGCCAGGTGCGCGGCCTCTATTCTATTGCTCCCCGCAAGATCGGCAATGGTGCGCGCCAGCTTCAGCGTGCGGTGGTAGGCGCGCGCCGACAGGTGCAGTTGCCGCATGGCCGCCTTGATGAGCGACTGCCCGGCAGCGTCCAGTTCGCAGAACTCCCTTATCTCGGCGGGGCGCATCTCGGCGTTGCAGGTCACCCCGTGCGCGTCTTTGAACCGCGCTCGCTGTATGTCGCGGGCGGCTTCCACGCGGGCGCGTATGGCGGCGGAAGTCTCCCCCAGGCGATTGTCGGACAGCTTCTCGTACTCCACACGCGGCACTTCCACGTAGATGTCCATGCGGTCGAGCAGAGGGCCGCTGATCTTCTTCTGGTAGCGGGCGATGGTCGTGGACGAGCAGGTGCACTCTTTCACCGAGTCGCCGTAGTAGCCGCAAGGGCAGGGGTTCATAGCCGAGATGAGCACGAAGTTGGCGGGGAAGGTGAGCGTGCCGCTCGCCCTGGTGATAGTGACGATCCTGTCTTCTAACGGCTGGCGCAACGTCTCAAGGGCCTGGCCGCTGTACTCCGGCAGCTCATCTAGGAAGAGCACGCCCCTGTGCGCCAGGGTAATTTCTCCCGGCCTGGGTATCCTGCCGCCTCCGACCAGCCCCGCGTGCGAAATGGTGTGGTGAGGGGCTCGGAAGGGGCGGGTGCGCACCAGGGGAGTGCTGCTCGGCAGCATGCCCGCCACCGAGTAAATCTTGGTGACTTCCAGCATCTCCTCCGGCGGCAGTTTGGGCAGTATCGTTGGCACGCACCGCGCCAGCAAAGTCTTACCCGCGCCCGGTGGGCCGCTCATGAGCAGGTTGTGCCCCCCGGCGGCCGCCACCTCCAGCGCCCGCTTCACGTGCTCCTGCCCCTTGATGTGGCTCATATCTACGTCGTGCTCGGCGTGCCCGTTTCCGTTCCCATGCCCATTCGCGTGCCCGTTGCACTCGTCCGTGCCGGGAGGCTGGGCCACGTAAGGCACGATGCTGGAAGAGACTATGGGGTTGCCGTTGAGGTGAAGCACCAACTGCCGCAACGTCGTGACGGGCAACACCTCTATCCCCTCGATGAGGGCGGCTTCGGGCGCGTCCTCCACCGGCACGTAGACCCGCTTGATGCCGTGCTCCCTCGCTATGCCCACCATCGAGATCACCCCGGTGGTGTGACGCACGCCGCCGTCCAGGCCAAGCTCGCCCAGGAAGACGGTGTTGCTGAGGTCGGCCTCAATCTGGTCGGTAGCGGCCAGTATGCCGAGTGCGATAGGCAGGTCGTAAGCGGGGCCTGCCTTGCGGATGTCGGCTGGGGCCAGGTTGATGGTGACGCGGGAGGGCTGCGGTATCGTACCGCCTGAGTTGCGTATCGCCGCCCGCACCCGGTCCTTCGCCTCGTTTACCGCCGCGTCGGGCAGCCCCACCACCGTCATGCTGGGCAGCCCGGTGCGACTGACGTCCACCTCCACCTGCACCAGCGAACCCTCAAGCCCCACCACCGCGCAACTCAACACTCTCGCCCATGACATCGCTTTGCTCCTGCCGGGTAATGCGGTCACGATCTGCGTGTCGTGTTGCCGCCTCAAAGGATGTTCCAGGCGGAAGGGCAAAGTTCGACTAGAAAAGGTGGAAGATCGTCATACGTTATCTTTGTAGAGTGCCTGTACAAGGGTAGGCAGTACAAGGGAGTGCTGCTCGGCAGCATGCCCGCCACTGAGTATATCTTGGTGACTTCCATTATTACGTTGTTGGGATAAAGCTGGGTGTTGCTCCCTCATGTGTGACACTCATCAGAGTTGCACGAGCAGGAAATCTCTGACTCGCTGCTTTATGATGCAATTAGGCCATGCAGTGACCGAACCGAGCAACTACAGAAACCTCACCTTCACGTAGCAGGCTGACACGGTCCCAGCCGAGAGAAGTTGTCGAGCGCTATTCTAAAGGTGCGAGCCTGCGGCAGTTGGACAATGCTCATGGTGTCTCATACGGATGTGCGACAGGTTCTCATACGAATAAGTAACAATGAGGCGTAAAGCGCCACAAACCTCAGGTTCAGATACGAGTGCGCCACCTTTCCTGCAAGAGTATTTGGTTATCCCCAGCCTTCCACAATAGATACCATAGACAAGTATTAACACTTTGATTTTGCGTACGGGATCTGCTACTGCTGCATACTCCTGAGGAGGCGCGTCAGCTTGGTACTCTCAAGTGTTCCCAAAAGGGGGCCTTTTTACTATTCCAGAGGTAGGTGCGCTAAATAGTGTTGTGAATCAGAGGTTAGATAGCATGCTGGAACTTTGAAAAGTATTGACTCATATCACGTTCAGTGCTAAAATTTGTTTCTTGAGCAAACCATCTGAAAAGTTGAGGTGAGTTAATATGGCTTTATACGTAGTGTTAATTCGTGCACCAGGGTCTGGATCGGGCCTTATGCTTTATTCCCATGTTTTAGGGGCAGAGCAGCAAAAGGATGCCATAAAAATATTGGGTGGCGAAGTCATTGGTCAGTATGCTGTTCTAGGACAGTACGATGAGGTCTTGATCGTTGATTTCCCGGATTCAGAGACTGCTCTGGCATTCAACTTACTATCAAACAGTGAAGGGTTATACGCTGAGTCGATGCGTGCATTTAGACCTGAAGATGTTGCCAAAGCTAAAGAGCGGGCCGATCTACTCTTCCCGCCACATGAATCAGACGAAGAAGAGAATGCTGATTAGAACCCTGGCTAATTAGGAAGGAGTAAGACCGTGAGCAATAGTAGAAGAGCTGTTAGTTGGGCCCTGGACAGAGTTAAGCAGGCTGTTCCGTTGGCAAGGGTTGCGTGGGGGATACACTCAGGATATAAGTTGGTCAATGAGCTTATTCCAGACCAGCCCGGATCTGGTCCTGAGCCTAAATCAGTGTATGACATGTCTAGCGGTCAAATTTATTATGAATATCCCGACGGGCGGACTACTTTTGAGAAGCCTTAATTCTCACAGTACGTAACTGTGTGATTTGCACAATTAGGTCACAAATCAAGATGTTGATTCCGATCTGAAACATGAGTCATCCCGAATTTTGGGGTGGCTCATGTGTTGTTTGATGAAGGTTTGAAAAGAAGAGACCTCCAGAGGTAGAGTTGATTGTCGGGATCAAACTACCAACCTCAAGGAGGTCTCTTCATGTGCGCACAGCAAGACGATAGCATATATGCAGGTGGTAAGCAAGCCTCTTCACGTATATCAGTAAAGCTGAGAGGGCAGCTACAATCCTTTGTAGCACCCTTGTTGGAGCAGCTAGACGAGCAGATTGACAGAAGGTTGGTGAGCAGCTTCGGGACTACTTTGCAGGCGATATTGCAATTGCGTAATAGAGCCTGTGGATTGCTGCTGTCTGAGTTGGGAGGCTACATTCTCACCCCTGATAAAGCACCGGCTGGTACCAACTGGTACCAAACGGCTAAGCAACTTGCTTCGTTCTCCCAAGTGGCACTACTCCCTCATTGAGGAGTTCTTGTGGGCGCGAGCTGACGAGAGAGTAGAGAAGTTGCAAGTCCAGGGAGAAGAAGTGCTCGTCGTGTGGGATAGCAGCGAGTTGGAGAAGCCGGAGAGCACAGCACTAGAAGGACTCTGCTCGGTACGCTCCTCGCGTGCTGTTCGCCTGAAGCGGATCAAGCCTGGCTACTACTCACCTCCTGGTGGGCTGAGTGGACCACCTGTCTTTGTGCCTGGTATGCACTGGCTGGGGCTGCTGGTGGTAGGTCTAAACCAGGAGAGCGGACCTCCTGTAGTGGCAGCCATGCAGTGGTGGACCTCACGAGGTAAGTATGCCTCAGAGAAGAGGTGGGAAGAGTGGTACCTACTGTTCGGGTGTGCTCGTAGATGGGCGGGGAGGGTGCTACACGTGTGGGACAGAGGCTTCGCGGGTAGTCCCTGGCTCAAGCTGGCCTTCATGTACTGGGTGCACTTCGTGATGAGATGGCCTTCCCGCTACGTGTTGGTGGACGAAGAAGGTAACAAACGTAAGGCGTGGCAGATCGTGGCGGGCAAGAGGGCTTGGAGCTACAGGAGGTTGTGGGACACCCACCAACGCTGCACTCGCCGTGTGGGTGTGCTGGCACAGGAGGTGCGCCATGCAGATTACCCGAACCGGCCTCTGTGGCTTGTGGTCTCCCGCCCAGGTAAAGGAAGAACACCCTGGTACCTGCTGACCAACGAGCCTGTCCTGTGTGATGAAGATGCTTGGAGGGTGGTGCTCTCCTACAAGCGTAGGTGGGAAGTGGAAACGACTTGGCGTTACCAGAAGAGTGAGTTGGCTATGGAAAGCCCTCGTTTGTGGCAGTGGGACAACCGTCTCAAGCTGCTGATGATGGCTACCCTTGTGTACGCTTTCCTCCTCTCGTTGTTAGACGTTGATCTTGCACCCCTCAGACGCTGGCTCCTGAGATGGTGGTGCCACAGAAATGGCAAGTGGAGCGAGAATACCCCCGCTCCACTCTACCGTCTACGTTCTGCTATCTCTCGCCTGTGGTCTGATCATCACCCCTCCGCTTTACTCCAAACTTCGGGATGACTCATGTAACTTGCGGAAGCGATGGAGTTCGAACTCGCGTTTCCCTCCAAGGACCCTGCTCCTTTCACATAGAACACATGCTTAATCTTGGCGCCTTTGCGTCTTGGCCGTTTCCAGCTACTAATCCCTGTGGCTTCGCACATGGCTACAATTCGTCTACCAGGGCCTCCACAGGGGAGTTTGACAGGTTGCCGCCCGTCACAAAGTCGGTCATGACAGCCGGGGTGGCGGTGTCGAAGCCGACCACGTCGAGCATGCCCGCGTCGTCGGGGTCCGCGATGGAGAAGCCGTTGGAGGTCATTGCCACCACGACCATCTTCGCCGGGATGCCCATCTTGTCGCGGTACTGCTTCAACGCCTGCGCCGGGTGGATGTCACCGTACCACGTCTCCGAGTCGGTGTAGACCACGAACACCTCAGCCTCTACCTTGTGCTTCAGCGCCCAGCGCATCGGCAGCGAGCAGTCGGTGCCGCCCATCGGTATGGCCTCGAGCTTCGCCACCACGTCGTCCAGTCGCTGGCGCGGCGAGATAGCCACCGGGGTCATCCCCGGATCGCCCCCGCCCCACTGCGCACCGTACGCGCCCCTCGAAGGTGCCGAGAAGGCCACAATCGTGTGCTGCGGCTCGGTGGCAGCCGTCACCATCGACATAGCCGCGCTCGCGCTACGGGCACTCAGGCCCGGTATGCCCATGATGGGCACCGTCATCGAGCCGGACACGTCTAGGGCCAGCAGCCACCGCTTGCCGGTGCTTGGCACGTTGCCGAACGCCTTGTAGAACGCACCATCCAGCGCGTCCACTATCTGGGCTACCGGCGACCATGTGCCCTTGCCGCGCACGCCCCTCCCCGCCTGGTAGGTGGTGAGGGCCGACAGCACCTTTATGGGGTGCAGGCGCGAAGCCCTCAGTCGGTCCTCGTCGCCCAACTGCTCCACCACGTGGCGGGTGGCCTCGCTCATTGGCGCGATCAAGCCCACGCGGGTCATCGTCGCCAGGTTGCGCAGCATCGCCTCCATAGGCATGCGCTGTAGCAGCGCCTCCCACACGGCCACGTCGTTGAGCCACTGGGTGGGCACGGCCTCGCGGGGCAGGCTGTACTCGGTGATTAGCCGCACGATCTCCTGCGCGCTCTCGGCCCGCTTGGCACGCTCGAACGCCCATAGCTGGCGCAAGGCCTCGTCGGGGTGCGGCTCCTCGCCCACCCAC